>NZ_JBSGCB010000099.1:0-16833 GCF_053601595.1 Nocardia sp. NPDC004711
GACCATTGGCTGGCCAGATGTAGAGAGCACGACAGCCGCCTACAAGATCAGCGCGGTGAACGCGGTTGAAGGCAGCAAGTATCCGCTATTGCCGCTGACCGCGCTGACCGAACCGGCCAGCGCGGGTGCGTGGAAGATCAACGGGCAGAGCGCCGTACGACCGCCGGCAGTGGCGCTCATGCCGAATTGAGCATGCCCGGAGATGTTGCCGATGTTCGTATACAGCGGTTTTTCAGCCCCTATGCCGATGTGCAATTGCCAGGTTCGAGCGATCACCAGCGATCGAAATGTGCGGGCACGGTCGGCGGCAGTTGCGGATGATCGAGTAGACGCTCGGGTGACTGCCGAAACATCAATGCTGCGAGCATCGTGGGCAATAGGACACAAACGGTGACCAATACCAGCCAGAACGTCCTCAATTGCCGCGTCCCGCGTTGATCGAACCAGCCAGCATGGGACATCGGAAGATCAACCAGCAGACGCCGTCCGGCCGCCGGTAGCGCACTTATGCCGATTCAGCAGTTGCGGTCAACCGTTTGTGACGTCGCGCCGACTCGACTTGCCTAACCATTGAGCGCGTCCGCGATCTCGAGGATACTCGCCGGCGGGGTTTGGGACTTTAGGCCTTTTGGCGAATCTGACAGTGATCAGCCATGATTCGTCGGGTAAGTCTCTCCATACGTTGACAGGGAAATGCTTGATGAAGTTCATGCGTAAGGCCGTAGTCGGGATCGCGTCGGTGGGCCTTGCGGCCGGGTCGGCGATCGGTGCTGGTACGGCGAATGCGGCCGATCTCCACGGTGCGATCGCGTTCAGTGTCGAGAACTGGAGCTACGGAACCACTGTCAATGCGGGCAGCCGCGGCGAGGCGATCGACGAGGCGATGGCCAACTGCAGTTACGGCGGCATCTCCGACTGCGCCGTTCTTGTGGCCTGGTCGGACGGCTGTGGCGCACTCGTGTACCGGAACGACGCTGGAGACGACGTCGCGGTCGGCAGCGGCGCTGGCCCCGACCGGGCGTCCGCGCTCCGCGAGGCCTATTCCAGTCTCTCCCGAGTCTATCCGCGGGCCATGCTGGCCAATGTCGGTTCCGCGGACCTGTCGGCGACGGCGATCAACGATGTAATCTGCACCGCCAACGCATGATTCGCGGGTGGCACCGCCGAAACTTCGGTGCCGGACCTGACAGCTACTGTGCCCCGCCTGGTAATTCGGTTGGGGGGCACAGTGGTTTCTCGATCGAACCGCAGTCTCTCGAGCCAGCGTCGCACGGCATTGTGGTGTAGACCAGGATCTTCAGGCCTGCCGGGGCTGCCCTGTCACCGCGAACGCACGCTATTGCCGCATACCGCGCTGCCTGAACCGACCGGCGCAGGTCTGCGAAAGATCAACTGGCCGTGCGCATCCGGCGCCAGCCGAACGCACCGTAATGCCGACTTTCGTGCGATCGTAAGCCCGTGCGGTGCGCCTGGTTCGATTGATCATCACAGTCAGTGGGCCTGTTCGCCTGCTCTAGCTCGTTGAGAGGGCGGGTCGGTGTACCGATGCCGAACCCCGGAGTCCGGGCGGTCCCCGGTCGTGCCTTTTCGATTGGGACGCAGCGTCATCCGGCTCGAAGCTCGAATTCGACATACTCTGGCGGCGTGACTGCTTCAGAGAGCAGACCAGGGAGCGGGTGGGTCCTGGCTCTAGCACCTGCCATCTTGGTTTGCCTCGGCATGACCGCGATGAGCCTCGGTGCCGCCTTCGAGCACAACGTTTACCGCGGAATGGGCTGCAGTGATACGACGCCGGTACCGGTCTCGGCGGCGGCGTTCAACTCCTTGGCACTCTGCGCGGGAATCGGGGCCCTGACGATCGTCATGATGTCGGCCACCCGGATCGGACACAGACAGCGATCGGGGCGTGCCCACCAGGTGGTCAGCTGCTGGGCCACGGTCGTGGCCATTGTGGTGACAGTTGTCGCCGGATGCTTGTACGGACCGAGGGACCAGCACGGGCGGGATCCGATCGCCGGACCGGCATGGGCGATGTCGTTGATTGCCGCGTTGATCATTGCTGTAGCACTGAGATGTTCCCTATCGGTGTGGCGGGCGCGTGGAACCACTGCCCGGCGTGGTGGCCCGTGGGTGATGACCGGCTTCGCTGTCGCGGCGGCCGCCATGGTGCTGGCCGCGATCGGCTACCGCTGGTGGCTCGATCCGCACGCGCTGAAGAAGATCTGCTGGTACGGATGATCTGACGTCCTCTGCTGATAGGCATCATGCCGGTGGTCGCGAACAGCCTGCGTGTGCCACCGAATTCCATCACTGGGATTCGGCGGAGGCAGCGGCCGCGTTCGATGTGGCTCTGGCGCAGCGGTATCCGGCCTACGCTCACACTCGGGAGGCAGCAAGCAGATAGCAGTCTCGAAGGAGAGTTGCAAAGCGCAACATCCTGTATTGCCGCATACCGCGCTGACCTATGTTGCTCAGCGCGGTCCTCGCCGGTCGGCCGAGGTTGTGCTGGCGGCTGCCCGGTCGGCGAGGAATGCTTGGGCATCGGGTGTGCGGTGCAACGCCTCCAGACCGTGCTCATCGAGGGGGTCGCGCACGGTCACGATCGTGGCTCCGGCGGCGCGCCAGAGGGCCATGAGGTGGTCGGCTTGGTCGACCGGCACGATCTCGTCGGTGGCGGTGTGGTAGTTGAAGATCGGCATGGTCGGGGCCGCGGCTCCCAGGGAGTTGTCGCGCAGGACTTGCGCGAACCGGGGTGCCTGTAGCGGGTCGGCGCCGTGGGCGAGGTCGCTCAACCGGCGGAGCGCGAAGTTGGCGAGCAAATCGTCGACGCAGGCGTTGCCGGCTGCGGCGATCGCGGCGTGACCGCGCTCGTCGAACAGGTCACCGAGGTGGGCTTCGGGGTACTCGCGGTCGTAGGCGACCAGGATTCCGAAGTTGTAGCCGGAGAAGATGCTTCCATCGAATCGGGCGGTCAGTGTTGTCAGGTCGGCGGGGACCCCGCCGATCGCGGCGCCGGCGAAGGACAGTTCGGGGGCGTAGGAGGGTTGGATCTGAGCGGCCCACGCGGTCGCGGCCCCGCCGCCGGAGTAGCCGTCGAGCGCCCAGACCGCGTCGGGCCCGATCTCGGCTGGCTCGAACTGGCCGGCCGCCCGGATGCCGTCGAGAATCGTGTGACCGGTCCGCGGCCCGGTCAAGAAGCCCGACTTCGGTCCTTCGTGGTCGGGCACCGCCACGATCCAGCCCTTTGCGAGCATCTGCATCACCGGGTCGGCCGACTGCACGGTGCCCTTCACGAGGGTGTACGACGGTGCGCAGCGGGTGCCGGTCGCGTCCTCGGGGAGCTGTTCGGAGACCACCGGCCGAGGCCCGGGACCGGTCCACGGTGCGGTCGGGACCAGCACGGTCGTCACGCCCAGTTCGGCTCGGTCACGAGAGTCGTTGGTGCGGAACGACAATTGCCAGGCGCGGACCGGTGTGGCCAGGTCGACGGTGACTTCGCGGTGGTCGACGAGTTGCCCGTTGCGGTAGGACTCGAGGTTCGGCGGCGCTGTGTAGAACGGATCGGCGTCGGGCACCACCGAACCGGCGGCCGGGGGGAGGTCCTCGGCCAGGGCCGGTGCGCTCGCCGAGAGCGACCCGTCGTGTTGATCGTTGCCCGGCTCGGCGGTCGCCGAAGTGATCGACAACAAGGTCATTCCGAGTGCGACCGCGGCAATTCCCGCTGTCCGACGCATGTTCCGCTCCTATTCGGTGGTCGTCCGCCGCTCAACGGCGAACGGCTGCCGGGATAGTAACTGACTGAACAGTTAGTCGGCCAGTCGACCGGTGCTTTGCCATGAGAATTCGACCTCATGACGACCACAGATTCCACGCAGCGATCAGGCGAACTAGCGCGTACCTCGATCATCGAGGTGGCGTTCGAGCACTTCGCGCGCCATGGGTATCGGGGCAGCTCGCTGGCGCGTATTGCCGCCGATGCCGAGATCCCGCAATCGGGCCTTCTGCACCACTTCCACAGGCGCTGCTGCAGCTCACGAATATCTGCTCATGCCGCTGGTCGCGCTGACCGAATCGGTCAGCGCGGCACCGCGGAAGATCAACCGGCTGTTGCCGAACCGAGGCCGGCCAGTGTCTACACATGCCGAGTTCCGTTCGACCGGTGCAATCCCGCACAATCCGCTGTAGAACAGCGATTTCGCGCCAATTCCTCAGCTGTAGTGCATGTTTGGAACGGTTGGGCTGGCCGTCCATGCCCGCATGGCAGCGCACGCTCCTGCCGCGTGGCGCGCGGCTCGGATCGGCCACGCGGCGACCTCGAAGATCAACGGGCAGAGACCATCTCGGGTAACGCACGGCCGTCGGCACTGCACGGTAACGCCGATGAGCGTGCCCCGCGAGGATTCCCACGCTGAGCGGAACAGATACGGCCATTTGCTTCAAATGCCCTGTGGCCGAGCACATCATCCATGCGCGCCCCATTCGAAAGGACGATGCCCGACATTATCGAGTGCGATCGGGCGCGCCGGGCGCATGAGGTTGTTAAGGATCTTGAAAGCTGGCCTGGATACTTTCACTTCGCGTCGGACGGAAGATGTTCGGCTACAACGGAAGTCGCTCCAGATGTTGGTTGCGATGCGGAGGGGAACGATATGAAGAAGTCGCTGGTTACTCGAGTGGGTCAGTCGGCGGACGATTCGTCGGCGCAGCGGGGAAGTCGACAGCCGGTGCGGCTGCTCGGGACAGGAGCCGCGCTGGCCGCCGCGGCAATGGTGATCTGCGCGCCGTCGGCCTCGGCGGCGAGTATGACGCTGGTCAATGGGCTCGTTCAGGGCACGTGTCTGGACGCGCAGACGATGGACGGTGTCACGCTTACGGGGGTCGCTCAAGTCATTACCTGCAACAGTGGACCCGCGCAGCAGTGGATCAGCGGATCCGCCAACAGTCTGCGCAACGGCCTCAACCCGGGTATGTGCCTGGACGCGCAGACGATGGACGGCATCTCCCTGACCGGAGTCGCTCAAGTCATCCCGTGCAACGGCGGCCTCGTGCAGGAGTGGTTCACCGGGCCCGGCAACACTCTCCACAATGGCCTCGACGGAGCCATGTGCCTGGACGGCCAAACCCTCGAGGGCAGAACCCTCACGAGCGTCGTTCAGGTCATCCCGTGCAACGGTGGACCCGCGCAGCAGTGGTGACCGCATACTGCCAGACGTACTCTTCTGCCGCATGGCGCGCTGACCGAACCGGCCAGCGCCGGGTATCGGAAGATCAACTGGCCGTGCCGATCCAAGGCCCGCGGAACGTCCGCTCCTGCCGAATTGCGCGTATCGGACGGGTGTGCTGGTAAACGTGAGTCATGACGGCTGTGACGAGATGACTGCGTGAGGGGCTACCGACCTTGTATTCGCGATGTCGTCATGGTGGTTCGATGAGGCGTTGTCGGCGGGTGCGGCTCGCCCGGTCGGCCGCTATTGCAGACAAGGGGTGGTGGTATCGGAAGCGCTTACGACCATCGTCTCCACCGTCACATCGGGCGCTCGGAACATGCTGCTGCCCGAGACCAGTTCCGAGCTGCCGAGAAAGGTCAATGTCGAACCGAGTTCGGTATCTGTCGCCGGACAGCTTCAAGGTGTGGCGACCCGTCACCATCGTCCGCCTCCAGCACCGACAAGTTCAGCCTCGCTACACGTTTCTGCACCCAGCCCAAGTCACTGGCACCAGAGGGCGACTGACAGAATTGGCTAACCAAACCCCCTGGTGTCGACTGGAATCCACCGGAAGTCGCATGCGCGGAACGCACTATCCTGCCGCATACCGCGCTGACCTGATCGGCCAGTCTGAGGACTACGCGGAATGACTTGTCGCCGAGGGCATTGTTGGGCCGAGTAGTCGGCGATGGTGAGAGTGACGACGGTACGACGGGGCGGCCCGGTCTGGATGGCCGGGCCGCATGGTCAGCAGGTCGTTATGCGCCGAAGTCGGCGCGGTGGTCTTCGGCCCACTCGGCGAGGGTGCGTCCGGGCTTGCCGGTCAGCACGGTGGCGGGACGCACCTGGTCGGGGGTGGTGAGGGTGTCGCTCCAGTAGTCGAGCAGCATCTTCATGATCGGCTCGGGAATGAATTGCGCTGTCTCGGCGCGGAATTCGTCGGCGGTGATCTCGATCAGCGGGATCTCCCGGCCGAGCGCGGCGCTGAGGGTGGCGACCTGCTCGGCGCGGGTGAGCGCCTGCGGGCCGGTGATCGGGATGATCCGGCCGATGTGCTCGTCGGACAGCAGCGTCTCGGCGGCGGCCTCGGCGACGTCGAATTCGTGGATCGGGGCCTGAGCGGACGCCAGGTACGGTGCCCGGATCGGCGCACCCGAGCTGATCTGCCACCGCCATTCGAGCAGGTTGTTGGCAAAGGTGCCGGGGCGCAGGATCGTCCACCCATCGGTGCGCTCGGTGACGGCGGCTTCCACGGCACTGTGGTGCAGCTGGCTCGCCGAGCCGTGGTCACGGGGGAATTCCATCGCCGCGGCCAGCGAGGACAACACCGTGAACCGGCGCACTCCAGCGGCCACAGCCGCGTCCGTGAAAGTGTCGACGCCCCGCGCCGGGAATACGAAGGCGCGATCAACACCCTCGAACACCTGCGCCCCGAGGGTCGAGGCGTCAGCGAGATCACCCGCGACAACCTCGACCCCCTCGGGCAGGTTGGCGTCCTCGGGCTTACGGGTCAGCGCGCGGACCGCGACACCGCGAGCGAGGAGGGTGGAGACAAGGTGACGACCGACGCCCCCGGTCGCTCCGGTGACGAGAACGGTCGGGCGGGAGTTGCGAATCTCTGTGCTGCTCATGACATGAATACTTCCGCTGAAGACCACCCCGCCACATCACGAGAATTCGCTATTTCCCGTACTACCTCGGGGCGCTCAGCTGCACGAGTATCGCGCCGATCGGCATGATCACCGCCCCGGCTATTTGTGTCGGCCCAAGCGACTGGCCGAGCAGTAGCCAGGCCAACGCGGCGGCGACCAGAGGTTCGGCCACGGCCAGCACGCTGGCCGGAGCTGAGGGCAGGTCGCGGAGGGCTCGGAGTCCGGCCAGGTAGGGCAGCACGGTGCCGGCGACGGCGAGGGTCAGCAAGAGCAGCCACACCGGAGCCTGCAGACCGCCCAATACAGCAGGGGCGGTGAGTAAGTGGGCGGGTAGCGTCCACGGCGGGGTGAACACTGACACCACTACTGCGCCGATGGTCAATCCGAGGGCAGTCAGCCCGGCCGGGTCGTGCCTGCCGGCACCGTGTTCGCCGAGCAGGAAGTATCCGGCCGAGCAGACCGCTGAGCCCAGACCGGCGGCAAGACCGAGCATGTTCAGGTGGGTGCTGTGCCCGAGTTGTGCGACCAGGGCCAAGCCGGTCAGCGCCAATCCGATGCCGAGCCAAACCGGTGCGGGCAGCCGAGTGTGCCGTGTTGTCTGCACCCAGAGTGCGATCAGCACGGGAGCGAGGTTGACCAGCACCATCGCTACTGCGACTGGAATCCGGGCCACCGCAACGAAGAACAACAGTTGCACCCCGGCGACGCCGAGCACCCCATAGCCGAGCAACAACCACAGGTCGGCACGGCGGAACCGCAGTG
The DNA here is from genome assembly GCF_053601595.1 of Nocardia sp. NPDC004711. Lineage (NCBI taxonomy): Bacteria > Bacillati > Actinomycetota > Actinomycetes > Mycobacteriales > Nocardiaceae > Nocardia > Nocardia sp. NPDC004711. The sequence goes on from NZ_JBSGCB010000099.1 coordinate 7,622, forward strand.
CCCGCGGCCGCAATACGGCAACGGCCGGGACGAGGAGTATCGCGGCCAACGTGATCCGAACCGACGTCACCGCCGCCGGGGACCAGCCCGTCGCCATCACCGCCTTGGCCACCGGCCCGGAACTCGCGAACAGTGCCCATGAGGTCAGAGCCCACCCGGTGGCCTGGACTCGGATCGGAGGCCGCCCAACCCTTTTCGTCGTCGCCACCGCTGCAGTCTGACCGCGGGATCGCGTACCTGACCACAGAATTTCTGAGGTGCGTCATCGAAGTCGGCCGTTGCGACGCCTACCGGTACGGCCGCTGCTCGACCGAAGGCTCATCGCCGTCGGGCGGGTGGCACCTGCCTGTGGTGGAACTCGGTGACCCGGCGGGGCTGGTTCAGACGGTGATGTGGAAGGGCTTGTCGCCCAACGCGTTGTCGGGGGTTAGGGCGTTTGCGAAGGCCGAGGTGACGATCGTGTCCGGAAGCTGAGGCGCGTCGGCCTTGGACTTGCTGCTCTTGATGATCACCGCGATCACGATGATGACGATGACCAGAACCGTGACGATGGCGGCGATCAGCCAGGCCGTCGTGTTCGAATTGCGCTGCGGGGGAGTGTAGGTCGGGGGTGGGTTGGTGCGCGGGGCGTAGGCCTGCGGTTGGTTGTACGACGGGGCCGGGGCCACAGCCGGATTAGAAAAGGTTTGCGGCGCAGGCTGATTTGGGTACGCCGGGGTCGATCCCTGCTGATTCGGAGTCGGCTGGTTGGGGAAGGACGGGTTCGACGTGGGCGGGACCGGGTACGCCGGGCCCGGGCTGGGGTAGGACGGGGCCTGGTTCGGGTAGGACGGGCCCGGGCCCACGAGCGGGCGCGGCGTCGACGGTGTCGGATTCGGCGGCTGCTGGATCACCGGCTGTGGCCGGACGGGAGTCGGTGGGCGCGGGGCGACGACGGGCTGCGGCTGCGCGGGGGTCGGCGGGCGCGGGGGCGCGGCGGGGCGGGGCGCCTGGAGGGCGCGTTCGGCGGCGGCGGCGAATTCGACGCAGGAGCGGTACCGGTCGGCCGGCCGCTTGGAGAGCGCCTTGGTGAGGACCGCGTCGATGGTGCGCGGCAGCGCCTGGCGGAGCGGGCTCGCGGGCGGAGGGGGCTGTTGGAGGTGGCCGCGGATGACCGCGGCGGGGCTGGTGCCCTCGAACGGGACTGTGCCGGTGAGGAGTTGGAAGAGCGTGCAGGCCAGGGAGTACTGGTCGGAGCGGCCGTCGAGGGACGCACCGGTCAGCTGTTCGGGCGAGGCGTAGGCGAGCGTGGCGGTGACCGTGCCGGTCTGGGTGAGGTGGCCGGTGTCGTCGCGCAGGCGGGCGATCCCGAAGTCGGTCAGGTAGACACGTTCGCCGGAGCCGGTCTTGGACGACGAACGGGCCAGCAGGATATTGGCCGGCTTCACATCGCGGTGCAGGACGCCCAGACCGTGCGCGTAGTCGAGCGCCTTGGCGGTCTCGCTGATGATCTGGGCCGCGCGCAGCGGCGGCAGCGTGCCGGGGGTGATCGAGGAGGCGTTGATCCCGTCGATGTACTGCATGGAGATCCACAGCTGTTCGCCCTCGTCACCGCGGTCGTACACGGTGACGATATTCGGGTGGTCCAGCCGGGCGACCAGATCCGCCTCGCGGATGAAGCGGGCGCGAATCTCGTCGTCGGCGAACATCTCCTGATTCAGCAGCTTCAGCGCCGTCATGCGCGGCAGCCGCGGATGCTTGGCCAGATACACCGAGCCCATACCGCCGCGACCGAGCTCGCGTTCGATGACGTAACCGGCGAACACATCACCAGAGCGCAAATCAGCCCTCCGAATCTTTTGCCCTCCGCTTCGCTCCGGGCGGGTTCGCGGCCCTGGAGGTCTCGTTCCGCCCTCCTCCGCTCCTCCGCCTCGCTCCCCCGCTCCGTCAGTCCAGAACGAGACGGGCCGCGAACCTTTGGGCTTCCATCATCCAGTGCACCTTATGGCTGGGTCGCCATGTGGTGCGTGCCCATTATGTCTGGCAGTGCAGAGCCTTGTGTGCCCACGTCCCAACATCGCCGCGATCCAGAGCCACCGCGAGCAGGTCGGGGAAGCGGTCCGGAGTGCAGGCGAAAGCGGGCACGCCCAGCGCGGTCAGCGCCGCCGCATTGTCGCGGTCGTAGGCCGGAGCGCCCTCGTCCGAGAGCGCCAGCAGCACCACCACCTGCACCCCGGCCTCCTTCATGGCGCGAATGCGCCGCAGCATCTCCGCGCGGACGCCGCCCTCGTACAGGTCGGAGATCAGCACGAACAGCGTGTCCGCCGGCCGGGTGATGAGCGACTGCGAGTAGGCGATAGCGCGATTGATATCGGTGCCGCCGCCCAGCTGCGTGCCGAACAGCACCTCCACCGGATCCGCCAGCTTCTCGGTGAGATCCACGACGGCCGTATCGAAGACCACCAGCGAGGTGCAGAGCGACCGCATGGACGCCAGCACCGCGCCGAACACCGAGGCGTACACCACGCTCGACGCCATGGATCCCGACTGATCGATGGCCAGCACCACATCCCGTTTGACCGCCTGCGCCTTGCGCCCGTACCCGACCAGCCGCTCGGGCACCACGGTCCGATGCTCGGGCAGATAGTTCGTCAGGTTCTTGCGAATGGTCCGGTCCCAGTCGATATCCCGCAGCTTCGGCCGCGACACCCGCGCCGCCCGGTTCAGCGCCCCGCCCACCGCGGCCACGGTCGCCGCCGCGATCCGCCGCTCGATCTCCTGCACCACCTTCTCTACCACCGTGCGGGCGGTGGCCTTGGTGGTCTCCGGCATCACCCGGTTCAGGCTCAGCAGCGTCCCCACCAGATGCACATCCGGCTCGACCGCCTCCAAAAGCTCGGGCTCGAGCAGCAATTCGGTGAGCTCGAGCCGATCCACCGCGTCCCGCTGCATCACCTCCACCACCGTCGACGGGAAGTACCGGCGGATATCGCCCAGCCACCGCGACACCTGCGGCGCGGAGCCCCCCAGGCCGCCCGAGCGCCGCCCGCTCCCGCCCTGCCCGCCGGAATCGTAGAGCGCCCCCAGCGCCCGATCCATCGCCTGATCGTCGGCATTGCCCAGCCCGCCGCCCCCGAGTCCGGCCTCACCAGCGCTGCCGAGCACCAGCCGCCACCGCCGCCCCTGTGCCTCGTCCATCTCGTTCATGACAATCCCCTCGAAAGTTCGGCAACGCCCCGGTTTCGATGTGCGGTCATCCCGCCACTCCGAGGATCTCGGCCGCCCCGCGCATGGCGAGCTCGCCGCGGCCGGTGTCGTAGTCGGTGCCGCGCGCGCCCGAAGCCGTTGGCGCGCCGTGCCGTACGGCCTGGCCGATGGCCTGCCGCTCGCCGGATTCGAACGCTCCGAAGGTCCGGCGCAGCAGCGGCAGGGTGGCGACGAACTGCGCCTCGTCGAGCCCGCACAGCCAATCGTCGATGAGCGACAACAGGTTTCGATCGTGGACCAGGAGCAGCCCGCGCCCGCCCAAGAAGCCGTCGATCCAGGCCGCCTTGTCGGGAGCGGTGCGCCCGACCGACAGCGCCGCGGATAGTCGGCGCCCGGATTCCGCGCCGTCGATGCGCTCGGCATCGCAGAGCAGGCGGACCGCGCGCCCGACGATCCCGCCATTGACGTCATCGCGACCGGCCAGGGTCTCCAGCGTGGACAGCCAAGTCCCGGTGGCCCATTCGTCGTCCCGCGCCGACAGCGCCAGATGCACCGCATCGAGCTGAGCCCGCAGCGCGGCGGACGCGTCGGCATCCAGCCCGGTCACCGCGCCCGGCAGGCCCGCGCAACTGCGAACCAGCAGACTGTCCGCCACCCGGGTCAGCGCCGCGCTGTCCGTGCCGCGCACATCGCCGTAGCGCACGATCCGCAGCAATCCGGGCAGCGCGGACATCAGATGGGTGACGTCGTGATCCAGTGCCGCAACCGATTCCAGCCGCGCGATGAGCCCGTCGGTGGCCCCGCCGAGATCGGCCAGCAGCGCCTCCTCCAGCACGGACGCCACCTTCCCGACCGTCGCGTCCGGATCCTGCGCCGTATCGAGGATTTTCGCCTCGGCCGCCGACCGCAGCGTGGTGCCCCAGCGCGACGCCTCGACGATCGAGATCGCCAGCTCCGGCCGCCATCGCAGCGTCCAGGTCTCCCGGAAGGTGCCGGTATTGCGCACCTGGCTGTCGGTCAGCTTGCCCCACCCGATACCCAGCAGCCGGAGCCGGTGCAGCAGGCGCGATCTCGCCAGCCCGCCGTCGGTGCGCAGATCCAGATCCACCGTCCGTTCCAGGGCCTGCTGCTTCAGCCGCAGCGTCCTGATCTGGGCCCGCAGATCCGCCTCCAGCGGCACCGTCGGCGTCCCGTCCGGGACCGTCCCCAGCGCCTCGCCCACCACCAGTTCGGTACTGACCAGCCGCAACAACGTCTCGTTACCGTCGCACAGCACCGACCGGGTGGCCTCGGTGACCTCCGACAACCCGGCCAGCGGCCGCCCCCGCAGGGTGGCGAGAGTGTCGGCCAGCCGGACGGATTCGATGATGTGCGCGCTGGACACCGGCAGATCGTGGGCCCGCAGCGTGCCCGCCACCTTGGTCAGCCACCGCGCGATGGGCTGCTCGGTCTCGGTGAACAGGTGGTGGTACCAGCCCGGCGAGGTGATGCCCGCGCCGTAGCCGGACGAGCTCGCCAGCCGCGAATGCGTCCACGGCACCCAGGTCAGCGTGGCCTTGCTCTTCGGCATGCCCTTGAGGATCCGGGCATCGGCCGCGGCCGGGCCCAGCTTGCCCTCCAGTGCCGGCGCGTGCCACGCGCCGCACACCACCGCCAGCCGCCGTGCGCCGTCCTTCAAGGCCTTTCGCATGATCTGCCGCATGTGCGCCTCACGCCGCAACGTGTGCGCGTCCACCGTGATCCGTACCGACTCGATGGAGACCGGTCCGTCCTCCGAGAGTGGTTCGTCCTCCGCTGCTGTCTCGGACCCCTCGACCGGGACAACGGAATCGGATTCCCGGCCGGCGGTCGCGCCGTCCAGGTGCTCGGCGTGCTCCCGCAAGGCGCCCATGGCCTCGTTGACGGCAGCGAAGATGTCGGCGTCCGAGGCGGATTCGACGATGGCGTCCCACCAGCGTTCGGCGTCGTCGTACCCGGCGGCGGCCGCCAGGATGGCCAGCGGATCGGTCCGGTCGCCGGGCTCGTCCGCCACCGCGAGCGCGACATTCGCGGGCAGATCGCAGAAGCCCACGGCCACATCGTTGTCCACCGCGTACCGCAGCGCCACCCACTCCGGCGAGAAGGTCGCGAAGGGCCAGAACGCGGCCTTGGCCGGGCTGTCGGGCTGATAGGCGAGCAGCGCCACCGGCGGCGACATCCCCTCGGCCGCAAGGTAACCGATGAGTGGATCGGCGTCGGACGGCCCCTCGATGAGGATGGCGTCCGGTCGGAACCGAGCCAGCGCCAACGCGAGCGAGCGCGCCGAACCCGGGCCATGGTGGCGGATGCCGAAGACCCGCGTCTCGGTCGATACCGCGACGGCGGTGGTCATTCGTGGACCTCGCGGCAGGCCCGGTAGAAGTCGGCCCAGTCGGGGCGCTGCCGCACCACGGCCTCCAGGTATTCCGTCCACACCACCTGGTCGGCGACCGGATCTTTGACCACCGCGCCCAGCACCGCGCCCGCGATATCGGCGGGCCGCAGCACGCCGTCGCCGAAGTGCGCGGCCAGCGCAATGCCATTGGTGATCACCGAGATCGCCTCGGCCGTCGACAGCGTGCCTGTCGGCGACTTGAGTTTGGTGCGCCCGTCCTCGGTCATGCCCGAGCGCAGTTCGCGGAAGACCCGCACCACGCGCCGGATCTCCTCGGCCGCCGCGGGGACGGCGGGCAATTCCAGTGCGGCGCCGAGCTGTTCGACGCGGCGGGTCACGATGGAGACCTCCTCGTCCTCGCCGGCCGGCAGCGGCAGCACCACGGTATTGAACCGGCGGCGCAGCGCGGAGGAGAGCTCGTTGACGCCGCGGTCGCGGTCATTGGCGGTGGCGATCACATTGAAGCCCTTGGCCGCCTGCACCTCCATGCCCAGTTCCGGCACCGGCAGCGTCTTCTCCGACAGCACCGTGATCAGCGCGTCCTGCACATCGGAGGGGATGCGGGTGAGCTCCTCGAGCCGCGCGATGGAGCCGGCGCGCATGGCGGTCATGATGGGCGAGGGCACCAGCGCGGCCTCGCTCGGACCCTCGGCCAGCAGCCGGGCGTAATTCCAGCCGTAGCGGATGGCCTCCTCGGCGGTGCCGGAGGTGCCCTGCACCAGCAGCGTGGAATGCCCGGCGATGGCGGCCGAAAGGTGTTCCGACACCCACGTTTTCGCAGTGCCGGGCACACCGATCAACAGCAGGGCGCGATCGGTGGCGAGGGTGGCGACCGCGACCTCCATGAGCCGGCGCGGGCCCACGTACTTGGGGGTGATCACGGTGCCGTCGGCCAGCGTGCCGCCCAGCAGGTAGGTGACCACCGCCCACGGCGACAGCTTCCAGGAGGGCGGACGCGGGCGATCGTCGGTGGCGGCCAGGGCCTTCAGTTCGTCGGCGAAGGCCTGTTCGGCGTGCGGGCGCAGCAGGGCGTCCCGTTCCTGAGTCATGGTCACTGCAGCTCCTCGAGCATTGTCTTGCGGTCGATGAGGTCATGGGCGAGCTGGTCGAAGGCCTGCTCCCAGTACGGATCCGCGCACCGGCGGGCGATGCCGGACACCATGCCCGCCACCGCCACCGGGAAGTGAGCGGACGCCGCGCGGAACAGCGTCCGATAGGAGCCGGGCACCAGGCTGGGCGCACCCGGCCGGTCGGCGCACAGCTGGGCGCGCTCGGTGAGCAGCCGCAGCACGTGCTCGGCCATCGGGCCGGGCCACGGATGCGGCATGGCGCGCAACATGGATTCGATCTCGGCCAGCCAGCTGGAATCCAGGCCACGCAGGTAGCGCACCTGATCGGCCTCCGGCTGGAGCGCGAACAACTCGCGCAGCTTGTCGGTGTCGGCGTCGCGGGCGTCCGAGCCGGAGACGGCCCCGAACAGCGCCCGGGCCCACTCCGGATTCCGTTGTGCCAGCGCGGCATCCGACCAGCCCGCGATCATGGGACCGCGCATGCCCTCGGCCATGGGCATCCGCACCGCCTGCTCGGCCGCGCCGAGCAGCCGCTCCCAGTGCCGCAGCGGCGTGGCGGCCACCACCCGGTGCAGCCATTCGGTGGACAGATCGGGAGCGCCATCGGCGCGATAGGCGGTGTAGCCGAAGGAATCTCCGACACCGTCGCGCCGGGCCGCCTCGTCGAGGACGCCCGGACCGGTGGTGACCAGCTGCGGCCGCACCGGCCGGGAACCGAAACTCAGCCAGGCCGCGGCCCGGTCGGCCATCCGCCGCGCGAAGGCCGAATCCGGCAGCCGCCCCAGCAGATCCGCGGCCAGCCGGCGCACCTCAGCGCGCCGGTCGTCGAGGGCGGTCTCCAGCAGCGCCTCGTCGTCGAGCGAGAGTCCGTCCGCCAGCACCGCCAGCAGTTCGGCCTTGCCCGGCCCGGACTCGGTGCCCCAGGACGCCGCGAGCGCGGCCCGCGCGGCCGCCGCATCCCGCTGCCGCAGCTGCGACAGCCAGCTGCGCCGCTCCGCGGCCCGGCCGTGCGACCACACGCCCTCGTCCTCGGCGGCGGCCCGCACCAGCGACTTCCAGCCGGGATGCTGTGCGGCCAGCCAGCGACCCCGCGCACCCGCCAGCCGCAGCAGCGGTTCCCGATGCGATGCCAGCGCCTTGGCCCGATCCAGCAGGCCGCTGACCATACCGTCCGGAGCGCGGAAGTCCCGCGGCCCGGCCAGCGCGAACCACTCGTCGAGGAACGGCGAATTGTCGGCCAGCAGGTGGGTCAGCCGCGCACCCGCCGCGATCGGCAGCAACCGTCGTTCGTCATCGGCCGCGGCCGCACTGCGCTCCGCCGAGGTGGCCGAGACACCGCCGCGTGCGAAACAGTCCTGCAGCGCAATCGATTCCAGCAGGACCGCGGCCCGATCCCCGGTCAACGCGGTCGTCGCGGCGGCGACCGGCGACGCCAATCCCGACAGGTCGGCCTGGCGTCGCGCCGTGCCGACGAGCGCCGCCGAGACCAGCTCGGCGCTCGCGGAATCCTCGACGCCACCCCGGATCGGCATCGGATTTCCCTGTGCCACACCAACATCCACCATGGTCCCGGCGGCGAGCGCCGCAACCGGCACCAACCCGCCCACCGTCCACTCGCCGATCACCGTGACCGGATGCCCGCCGGAGAGCCCGAGCAATCGCCACGGCTCGCCTTCGGCGGTCGACACCGGCAGCGCATCGCCACCGGACTCCACGATGTACCAGCCCTTTTCACCCCGAACGGGCACGACCTCGGCAAGGAGCACCGGCCACGACCGCAGGAACGGATCGGCCCCCAGCGCCCGCGCCTGCTCGACGAGAGCAGCGGCAATGGTGCCGTTCCGGTCCGGGGGACCGGCCGTGTGCAGCGGGAGGGTAGTGAAGGGTTCGGGGATGTCTTCGTGGCGGTCGCCCCAGAGGGCGCGCAGGGGTGTGGCGCTGGGGTAGAAGTGCAGGTTCGCGTCCACCTGGAAGCCGGGGGCCGGGGTGTCGTTCGGGAAGGCGGGGCTGCCGTAGTGGTGGTCGACGAGCAGGGCCCAGCGGCCGGATGTCCGGCCGCGCAACCAGACTCGGCGGGTGTAGAGGCCGTCTTCGGTGGTGATCCGGATGCCCAGGACCAGCCAGCGGTCGCGGACCCCGGGTTCGGCGCGGACCGTGTCGGCCGGCGTGGGGTACCCGATGTGGGTGCGCACGCTGGCCCGCAGGCCGGGGGAGAGGGTGTCGAGGCGGGCGTGCGCGGCGGTCAGCAGGTGCAGGCGGGCGTATTCGCGCAGCAGTAGCCGAGGCCATTCGGAATGGGTGGTGGCGAGCGGCAACTGGCGCAGGGTCGCGGCGATGCCGGGAGCCTGCGCGTCGACCATGCGGGCCGCCACCGTCTCGAAGGCCCGGATCGACCGATCCGACTGCGCGAGGCCGGTGCGCACCTGGTCGGTGAGCCAGATGTCCAGATCGGCCAGACCGGCGGCGACCCGGGCGCGGCGCTGATCGGCGTGCGGAACCTGCTGAGCGACTACACCTTCGTGGACGCGGTCACCCCGGGCGTG
>NZ_JBSGCB010000100.1:0-16797 GCF_053601595.1 Nocardia sp. NPDC004711
GGTACTGACAGCAGTGGGTCTCGCTCAAAAACCTTCTCTAAACATCAGAGCGTCGCGCCGGGGCCCCCCACCCCCCCCCCCCGCCCCGAGCTCTCGAGTGATCATGGGCTTGACCCTCACACCGTGTGAGGTCCTAAACCTGGAGGGGTCATGTTCAGTATCGGAGACTTCGCCAGGTTCGGATCGGTGTCGGTACGAATGCTGCGCCACTACGACGAGATCGGACTGCTGCCGCCGTCCGAGGTGGATCCGTGCAGCGGCTATCGGTTCTATTCGGCCGAACAGCTCGCACGGCTCAACCGGATCGTCGCATTGAAGGAACTCGGCTTCACCCTGAACCAGGTGGCCGAACTCCTCGACGGGCAGCTGTCCGCGGAGCGGTTGCACGGGATGCTGCAACTGCGTCGCGCGCAGCTGGCCAATCAGGTGGCCGCGGACACCGCACGGCTCGCGAGCGTCGAGGCGAGGCTCCTGCGTATCCAGAAGGAGGGCGTCATGCCGGAGCAGGAAATCATCGTGAAACCGCTGTCCGCCACGCTCGTCGCCGAAATGAGCGATGTCGCGGCCGAATCCGGGGAGGCGGCGGTCGGGCCCATCATCGAGCGGCTCTACGCCCAGCTCGGGAAGCTGATCCCCGAGGCCGGGCTCACCATCACCGGCGCGCCCGTCGTGTATTACGAAGAGCTCGAAGAAGGTCTGCGCGTGCACGTGGCGCATCGGGTCGCGGGGACCGCCGCGCCGGGCAGCAGCCTCGACCTGCACCTGCTGCCGGAGATTCCGCAGGCCGCGACCCTGGTGCATCGCGGGAAGCTGGCCGAACTGTGCGTGTCCTTCGAGGCCATGGGGCGCTGGGCCGACGAGAACCGTTACGCCCCCAATGCTCCGATCCGCGAGGTCTACCTCAACGCGCCCGAGGACCCGACCTCGGACGGGTGGGTCGTGGAACTGCAAATGCCGGTCGCCCCTGTCGTGTGAACGGTTCACTCCCCGAAAAACACTGCGGCGCACAGCTCTTGCTGTGCGCCGCAGGGAAAGCCGGTGACTAGTCCGGTCCGTTGCCCTGGCCCGCGGACGGCGGCGGGATCCGCACCACGCGGTCGTCGTACTGGTTGGGATTGCCGTCGGGCTTGTTCACGGTGCCGACCCAGATATTGCCGTCGCCGCCCAGCGTCGCGCCGTCGAGGCGGCCGTACTTGTCCTGGGCCAGCAGCGAAGGCGCCGCGGTGACGGCGTGCGTGTTCTTGTCGGCCGTGGCGAGAGCCAGGGCCCGCTGGTTGGTCAACGAGATCGCGACACCGTCCGAGGCGGCGGCACAGCCCGCCACGCCCGGGTGATCGGGCCAGGTCCAGGCCTTCACCGCGACACCGTCGGGGCCGACCCGCTGCAACCGGTCCTCGGTGGCGGTGCGGTCGGTGATCCAGATGGAATCCTTGCCGTCCGAGCACACCCCGCCCGCCACGCCGATACCGGTCACCATCACATCGGCGGAGGCGCCGGGCGCGGGGGAGCTGATGCTGAGCAGCTTCCCGGCCATCGAGTTGGTGTCGGCGGCCAGCGACGGATTGCCGGCGTCACCGGTGAGCACCAGCATGCGGTTCTGCGGGGCGAAATCGATGGACCCGCGATTGCCGTTGACCCCCTTCGGAATTCCGGTCAGGATCGGCTTGGGCGCGCCGCCGTCGGTGGAGATGCGCACCACCCGGTTGTCGCCCCCGGTGGTCACGTACGCGTAGATCAGCCCGTCCTCGGTGAAGGTGGGCGACAGCGCCAGACCGGTGAGACCGCCGTCCCCGGCCGGATCCACATCCAGCCGGGCGATCTCGATGGGCGCGGGCGGTTCGCCCTCGTCGGTGGCGATCACCTTCAGGATGCGCCCCGTGGTGCGTTCGGCCACCAGCGCGCTCCCGCCGTCCGGCAGCGCGACCAGGCCGGCGGTGGTGTCCAGGCACGAGACCACCACCGCCAGATCGGGATCCACGCACGGCAGATCGGGGCGCTTGGCATTGGTCGGCGGCACCTTCGGCGTCGTGGTGCTGGGCTCGGCGTCCTGCCAGGTCGGCTCCGTGGTGAACGGGCTCGAGGCACGATCATCGAAGCGGGCGCAGCCGGACAGCAGCACGGCGCCGAGCGTCACGCCCAGCACAACTCTCCGCGCACCCACCCCGGCACGGCCAGCGGCAACCAAACTCATGGTTGAGACGTTACGGAAAACCTGCCGTCCACGCTCGGACGGGGTGTCCCTTCCTTCGCCGTGGCGCGAATCGGACGGTGGACACGCCCGTGTTCTGCTGTGTGCCGAGCGGTTCTGGCTAATAGTCTGGCCCGCGTGACAGACAAGCCGAACGAGCCGTCCGCCGTGGCGGGCGACCTGCCGCCCGCTGTTCCGCGACCGGCCGGTGAGCCGGTCCGGAGCCCCTTCGATTCGCCGACCGAACAGTTCGCCACCCCGTCCGGCGTCCAAACCACCGAGAAGCTACCCCGCACCGACGAGGAACTAGGTCTCGACCCCGAGGTCCCGCTCTACAACCAGGTCAAGAGCGCCATCCCCGGTACGGCCGACGGCACCACCACCGAGCCGTCCCCGACCTACTCGTTCGCCAGCATCCCGCCGGCACCGCCCAGCCCCGCCGACAGCAACGGCCGGGTCCGCCGCCGCGACGACCGCCGCGGCACGCTGGACCTCGGACTGCTGTTGCTGCGCTTGGTCATCGGCGGCACCTTCGTCTACCACGGCCTGCAGAAGGCCGCGGGCTGGTTCCACGGCCCCGGCTACGACGGCATCAGAACCGCCATGGAGAACGGCGGCTGGAAACACGTGGACCTCGCCGCCCCCCTCCTCATCGCCGGCGAACTCGGCGGCGGCATCATGGTCGCCCTCGGCGTGGCGACCCCCCTGGCCGCCGGCGCCCTGCTCGCCATCATCCTCGACGCCTGGATGTGGAAGCAGTCCATGGTCCCCGGCTTCCAATACTCCGCCAAGGGCAACTCGGTGGAACTCGAATCCGTCTTGATAGCCCTCGCCACCGTCCTCATCCTCACCGGCCCCGGCCGCCTCTCCCTCGACCGCAACCGAGGCTGGGCCACCAGACCCCTCTGGGGCTCCCTCGCCGCCGTCGCCGCCGCCCTGGCCGCCGCCATCCTCGCCTACACCTACCTCCACGGCGGCAACCCCCTGGCCGGCATCACCTTCACCTGACCCCCGACACCCCCGAACCACCAAGCGGCCGTACCGATCCCAACAGATCGATACGGCCGCTTCGTCGTACGGGCCGTGTGAGAACCCTCGAACGGTATGCCCGCGCAGGAACTCCTCATGTACAGCACGGGTCGTGGTAAATCCCGCGCGCGCTTCAGCAGCGTGGGGAGAACCCTGCATCCTCCGGCTGTGCACGAGGCTCCGCGAGACATTCAGGTGTGGTTTGGAAGATCTCGCGAGCCCCTTCGAGGCTGTGGGCTTGCCCCACAAATCGCCTCCCCGGGGGGGTATGGGTGGCGCCCGCAAGTCTTTCCGTGGGGCGTGGGGCTAGAAGTCTTTCCACGGGGCGTGGGGCTAGAAGTCTTTCCACGGGGCGTGGGGCTAGCGCCCGCAAGTCTTTCCAGGGGGTGTGGGGGCTTGCCCCCACAAATTCTTCTCTGGGGGTGCGGGGGCTTGCCCCCGCAATCCTCTCCCCCGGGGTGGTGGGGGGCTTGCCCCCACCACCTTTCACCACTGACGCGTGGTCCAGGATTCCCATTCCTGGAAGGTCTCCTGGTGGAGCTGGAGGACCCGGCCGGACTTGCTGTCGATCTCCTGGTGCAGCATCGCCCGGTGCTGGTTGATCCGCACCTGCTCGTCCGGTGTCGCCATGAATTCGGCGTGGTCGAGTTGCCGGACCTCGGCGGCCAGCTCCTCGGCCTCGGCGAGCAGCGCCCGCGCTTCGGCATTGCGGGCGTCCGACCGCTGGAGCATGGCCGTGTAGTCGGCAAGCATGGAGTCGGCCTTGCCGATGTATTCGATTGTCATTCCCTTGCTTTCTTGATTACGGCACGCGCCGGACGGCACCCTTGTCGGCGGAGGTGGCGAGCGCGGCGTAGGCACGCAGCGCGGTCGTCACCGGGCGCTCGCGGTTCACGGGCTGCCAAGGCCGTTCGGACGCTTCCATTTTCACGCGGCGCTCCGCGAGAATGTCTTCGGGGACCAGCAATTCGAGCGCGCGGGTGTGCACGTCGATGCGGATGCGGTCACCGTTCTCGATGAGGCCGATGGACCCGCCGCTGGCCGCCTCGGGGGAGATGTGGCCGATGGACAGGCCCGAGGTGCCGCCGGAGAAGCGGCCGTCGGTTATGAGCGCGCAGACCTTGCCCAGGCCGACGCCCTTCAGGAACGAGGTGGGGTGCAGCATCTCCTGCATGCCCGGGCCGCCCGAGGGACCCTCGTAGCGGACCACGACCACGTCGCCGGGCTTGATCTCCTTGCCCAGGATCTTCGAGACCGCCTCCTCCTGGGATTCGACCACCACGGCCGGGCCCTCGAAGGTGAACAGATCCTCGTCGATACCGGCGGTCTTCAGGATCGCGCCGTCCGGGGCGATATTGCCGCGCAGCACGCACAGCCCGCCCTCGACGGTGTAGGCGTGCTCGTTGTCGCGGATGCAGCCGCCCTCGGCGTCGGTGTCGAGCGAGGACCAGCGGTTCTCGGTGGAGAACGGCACGGTGGTGCGCACCCCGCCGGGCGCGGCGTGGAACAGTTCGACGGCTTCGTCGGAAGCCTTGCCGGAGCGGATGTCCCAGGTGTCGAGCCACTCGTCGAAGGACGCGGTGTGCACCGTGGTCACATCGGTCTCGAGCAGGTCGGCGCGGCGCAGCTCGCCCAGGATGGCCGGGATGCCGCCGGCGCGGTGCACGTCCTCCATGTGGTAGTCGGAGTTCGGCGACACCTTGGACAAGCAGGGCACGCGACGCGAGATCTCGTCGATGGTCTGCAGATCGAACTCGATCTCACCCTCCTGCGCGGCGGCGAGGGTGTGCAGCACGGTGTTGGTGGAACCGCCCATGGCCACATCGAGCGCCATGGCATTGCGGAAGGCCTTGGCATTGGCCACGTTCCGCGGCAGCACCGAGGCGTCGTCGTCGCGGTACCAGCGGGTGGCGATATCGACGATGACGTGGCCGGCCTTCTCGAACAGGGCCCGGCGCGCTGCGTGGGTGGCCAGCGTGGAGCCGTTGCCCGGCAGCGCCAGGCCCAGCGCCTCGGTGAGGCAGTTCATGGAGTTGGCGGTGAACATGCCCGAGCAGGAGCCGCAGGTCGGGCAGGCGGAGCGCTCGACCTCGGTGAGCCCGTCCTCGGTGACGTTCGGCGAGGCGCTGGCGGAGATGGCGGTGATCAGATCGGTCGGGGCCTGGGCCACGCCGCCGACGACCACGGCCTTACCTGCCTCCATCGGGCCGCCGGAGACGAACACGGCCGGGATGTTGAGCCGCATGGCGGCGTTCAGCATGCCGGGAGTGATCTTGTCGCAGTTGGAGATACACACGAGCGCGTCCGCGGTGTGCGCGTTGGCCATGTATTCCACGGAGTCCGCGATGATCTCGCGCGAGGGCAGCGAGTACAGCATGCCGCCGTGACCCATGGCGATGCCGTCGTCCACGGCAATGGTGTGGAACTCGCGCGGCACGCCGCCGGCCGCCCGGACCGCCTCGGCCACGATCTCGCCGACGTCCTTCAGGTGCACGTGGCCGGGGACGAACTGGGTGTAGGAGTTCGCGATGGCGACGATCGGCTTCCCGAAGTCGGAGTCGGTGAGACCGGTCGCGCGCCAGAGAGCGCGTGCGCCCGCGGCATTGCGGCCGGCGGTGGTGGTGCGTGAGCGAAGCGGTGGCATTGGTCAGGTCCTCGGGTCGTGTCGCAGTGGGCTGTTGAGCGACTGTCCAGAAATACGTCTCGCGGCGTTCTCCGGCGGGCCTCAACGTTACTCCCGCGCCATGACCTCGATCACCGCCGGTAAGAACTCTGCACCCCCGAAACGCTTACGACTTGCCGGAATCGGCCTCGCGCTCGGTGGATTCGGCCGTCGGCTCGGTGGTTTCGGCCTCGCGCTCCGTGGTTTCCGACACAGCGTCGGCGGATTCGGACACAGCCTCGGCAGTTTCGCCCGCTTCGTCCTCATCCTCGTCGGGCTCCACGAACGGATCCGGGATGCGCCCGCCCGAGGCGGCGACGAGATCCGCGAGCCGGTTGTATCCCACCGCGGGCAAGGTCACATCGGAGTCGTCGGCCAGATGCAGCTGCAGGTACCCCCGCTTCGGGATGCGCAGCCCGCGCACGTCGGCCCAGTCGATGTGCCGCCCGCCGAACAGGGTGCGCGTGTCGACACCATTGTCCGAGACGGTCGTCCGGGTCCGCTCGATCCACGCCACCACGGCGGCCGGGATGGCGAACAGGATCCACAGCACCTGCGGCCACCCGAAGAACGCGAACGCCACGCAGAACAGCAGGATGAACACCCCGAGGTGAGCGAGCCGGGGGACACGGATCACGCGACCCGCGTCGGATTCGGACTCGGGCGTGTGGGACGATCGAGCAGGTGGCACGGACTGATGCTGTGAGGACACACCCCCATCCTTGCATCACGGTGAACGGACCCGATCAACCGCACTGTCTCACATAATGAGACCCAATAGGTCAGCTGTTTGACTGGACGACCCACGCGCGCATACCGTCGAGCGCGTGAATCGAACCGAGTTGCTCGTAATCGGCCGGCGCGTCCAGCGCTGAGCCGACGACTGTAGGTCATTTACGTCAGCTCGCAGCTGCGACGCGCCACCCTCGAACAGCCACTGGCTGTCGGGGGCTTTTTTGTGTTCAGGCAAGTCCATGGACTGGAACGACAAGCAGTAAGGAACCAAGACGGTGAGCGCACCTACCGCCCGGCCCGGGCCCTCGGCCCGCAGGCCCGCGCCTTCGGCCACTCAGCCGACCGCGGCTCCGGCCGCAACTCCGAACCGCCGCCAGGTCCCGCCCGAGCGGGTCACCGGCGCGCAGTCGGTCGTCCGTTCCCTCGAGGAGCTCGGCGTCGACACGGTATTCGGCATTCCGGGCGGTGCGATTCTTCCCGTCTACGACCCGCTGTTCGATTCCACCAAGGTCCGCCACGTGCTGGTCCGCCACGAGCAGGGCGCGGGTCACGCCGCGACCGGCTACGCGCAGGCGACCGGCAAGGTGGGTGTGTGCATGGCCACGTCCGGTCCGGGCGCGACCAACCTGGTCACCCCGATCGCGGACGCGCAGATGGACTCGGTGCCGCTGGTGGCCATCACCGGTCAGGTCGGCCGTTCGCTGATCGGCACCGACGCCTTCCAGGAAGCCGACATCTCCGGCATCACCATGGCGTGCACCAAGCACAACTTCCTGGTGACCGACCCGATCGACATCCCGCGGATGATCGCCGAGGCGTTCCACCTGGCCTCCACCGGCCGCCCGGGCGCGGTGCTGGTCGACATCCCGAAGGATGTGCTGCAGGCGCAGACCACCTTCTCCTGGCCGCCGGAGATGAAGCTGCCCGGCTACCGTCCGGTCACCAAGCCGCACGGCAAGCAGGTGCGCGAGGCCGCCCGGATGATCATGGATGCCAAGGCTCCGGTGCTGTACGTCGGCGGCGGTGTCATCAAGGCCGACGCCAACGAGGAACTGCTGGAACTGGCCGAGCTGACCGGCATTCCGGTGGTCACCACCCTGATGGCGCGCGGAGCGTTCCCCGACACCCACACCCTGAACATGGGCATGCCGGGCATGCACGGCACCGTGGGAGCCGTTGCGGCACTGCAGCGTTCGGACCTGCTGATCACCCTGGGCGCGCGTTTCGACGACCGCGTCACCGGCCAGCTGGACTCGTTCGCGCCGAACGCCAAGGTGATCCACGCCGACATCGACCCGGCCGAGATCGGCAAGAACCGCCACGCGGACGTGCCGATCGTGGGCGACTGCCGCGAGGTCATCGCCGAGCTGATCGAGACCCTCAAGGCCGATCCGGCCGCCGCGGGCAAGGCTCCGCTGCTGGATCTGACCGAGTGGTGGCACTACCTGAGCGGTGTCCGCGACAGCTACCCGCTGGGCTGGAAGACCCCGTCCGACGGTTCGCTGTCGCCGGAGTTCGTGATCGAGACGCTGGGCCAGATGGCCGGTCCCGACGCCATCTACTGTGCCGGCGTCGGCCAGCACCAGATGTGGGCCGCGCAGTTCATCAAGTACGAGAAGCCGCGCACCTGGCTGAACTCCGGTGGTCTGGGCACCATGGGCTACGCCGTGCCGGCCGCCATGGGCGCCAAGATGGGCATGCCGGACCGCGAGGTCTGGGCCATCGACGGTGACGGCTGCTTCCAGATGACCAACCAGGAGCTGGCCACCTGTGCCGTCGAGGGTGTGCCGATCAAGGTCGCGCTGATCAACAACGGCAACCTGGGCATGGTCCGGCAGTGGCAGACCCTGTTCTACGAGAAGCGCTACTCCAACACCGACCTGGGCACCCACACCCTGCGTATCCCCGACTTCGTGAAGCTGGCGGAGGCGCTGGGCTGCCACGGCATTCGCGTGGAGAAGGAAGAGGACGTGGAGGCCGCGATCCGCGAGGCGCAGTCGATCAACGACCGGCCCGTGGTGATCGACTTCATCGTCGGCAAGGACGCGCAGGTGTGGCCGATGGTCGCCGCCGGCACCTCCAACGACGAGATCATGGCCGCGCGCGGCATCCGCCCGCTGTTCGACGACGACGAGTCGGCGTCCGAGCCCGCCGTGATCCACGAGGCGATGTCACACGAGAAGGCTTCGCTGGCCGCCCACGAGCGTGCCTCCCAGAAGGGGACCGAGGAATGACGACCACCCACACCCTGTCCGTGCTGGTGGAGGACAAGCCGGGCGTGCTGGCCCGCGTGGCCAGCCTGTTCTCCCGGCGTGGCTTCAATATCCAGTCGCTCGCGGTGGGCGGCACCGAGATCCCGGAGATCTCGCGCATGACCATCGTGGTCACGGTCGAGGATCTGCCGCTGGAGCAGGTCACCAAGCAGCTGAACAAGCTGGTCAACGTCATCAAGATCGTCGAGCAGGACACGGACAGCTCCGTGGCCCGCGAACTGATCCTGGTGAAGGTGCGCGCCGACGCCAGCGTGCGCACCCAGGTGATCGAGGCCGTGAACCTGTTCCGCGCGAAGGTGATCGACGTGTCGCCCGACGCGCTGACCATCGAGGCCACCGGCACCCGCTCCAAGCTCGACGCGCTGCTGCGCATGATGGAGCCCTACGGGATCCGTGAGATCGTGCAGTCCGGAGTCGTCGCGGTGGGTCGTGGACCCAAGTCCATCACCGCGACTCGCTAGTAACCGGCCGCTGCGGCGGCCATCCGCCCGCCATCCCGGCATGCTTTCGGCCGGGATCCACCACGCTTAATCACAGAATCCAAGAAGGAGCACCCAAAGTGGCAGTCGAGATGTTCTACGACGACGATGCCGATCTGTCGATCATCCAGGGCAAGAAGGTCGCGGTCATCGGCTACGGCAGCCAGGGCCACGCCCACTCGCTGAGCCTGCGCGACTCCGGCGTCGACGTGCGCATCGGCCTCCAGGAGGGCTCGAAGTCCCGTGCCAAGGCCGAAGAGGCCGGCCTGACCGTCGGCACCCCGGCCGAGGTCGCCGAGTGGGCCGACGTGATCATGGTCCTCGCGCCCGACACCGCGCAGGCCTCGATCTTCACCAACGACATCGAGCCGCACCTGAAGGACGGCGACGCGCTGTTCTTCGGCCACGGCCTCAACATCCACTTCGGTCTGATCAAGGCTCCGGCCAACGTCACCGTCGGCATGGTCGCCCCGAAGGGCCCGGGCCACCTGGTGCGTCGTCAGTTCGTCGACGGCAAGGGCGTTCCGGCCCTGATCGCCATCGACCAGGACCCGACCGGCACCGGCCAGGCGCTGGCGCTGTCCTACGCCAAGGGCATCGGCGGCACCCGCGCCGGCGTCATCAAGACCACCTTCAAGGAAGAGACCGAGACCGACCTCTTCGGTGAGCAGGCCGTGCTCTGCGGTGGCACCGAGGAACTGGTCAAGACCGGTTTCGAGGTCATGGTCGAGGCCGGCTACGCGCCGGAGATGGCCTACTTCGAGGTCCTGCACGAGCTCAAGCTGATCGTCGACCTGATGTACGAGGGCGGCATCGCCCGCATGAACTACTCGGTCTCCGACACCGCCGAGTTCGGTGGCTACCTGTCGGGCCCGCGCGTCATCGACGCCGGCACCAAGGAGCGGATGAAGGCGATCCTGACCGACATCCAGGACGGCACCTTCGTCAAGCGCCTGGTCGCCAACGTCGAGGGCGGCAACAAGGAGCTCGAGGCCCTGCGCAAGGCCAACGCCGAGCACCCCATCGAGGTCACCGGCGCCAAGCTCCGCGGCCTGATGAGCTGGGTCGACCGCCCGATCACCGAAACCGCCTAAGGGTTTCGCGATCTCAACGACCCGCCGGGCTTGTCCGCCCGGCGGGTCGTTCGCTTTCTCGGAGGTGGTGGTGGCAGCGGACTGCGATGGCATCGTGACTTCATCCGCAGCGGTACCCGAGCCGCGGCCGCGCGTGCCGGACGCCGATCCGGCAGCGATTCGGGCCGTCCTGCCGCCGGAGGTCGCTGCCGAATTCGATCGCAATTGGGACGCAATGATGGACCAGGCCAAGCAGAGCCAGGACATCACACTGATTCACTCCTTCCTCGCGCGTTGGCGAATCATGGCCGCCGCCGAGAACGCCGATCCTGGAAGCTATTTCCGCCTGATCGAGAAGACAAACGATGCAGTTGCGCGAATGGAGCGCGGCGAACTACCGGTGTCGGCGCGTGTTTCCGCCGACGAAGTTCTGGCGCGGATCACCGCACGATTGGATGGCCGGTAGGTCTACGACGTCGACACCGACGGCGAAGCCTCCGAGCAGATCGATGCACTGCCACACGAAGCATTGCTCGCGTTCGTCGAGGTCATAGTCGTTCTCCGCCTTGCGCCGTGGAATGGCGACTCGGATCAATCAATCCAATCCCGATGCTCCGGTCCGCCAGATGCCCTTCGGTGCTTGCGGATTGGTCACCTATCTGGTGGTCGAACCGCAACGGAGGGTCGATATCTTGATGGTTCAGTGGCTGGGTTGAGCAGGCCCATGGTGAGCCGGGGCGATCGCTCGATCGCCGAAGCAGCCTAGGGGTCCACCAGGTTCTCGCCGACAAAGGCCCGCCAGGATTTCTCCTGGCGGGCCTTCGCTGTTCGCGCGTGAGGGGGGATCGCGCGAGGTGTGGTCGTGTCTCGGGTTTACCAGCTGCCGAAGCTGTCCGGCAGCGCATTGCGCCACCACCAGCCATCGTTGTCGTGACGCCAGTCCCGGTTCCAGCCGTCGCGGTCGTGGTCCCAGTCGTCACGGTCGTGGCGATGGCGCCAATCGTCGCGATCCCACCAGCCGTCCTGGTGGTGCGGCCACGCCACATCGCTGGGCGCGTTGTCCAGCGGAACGTCCGCCGAGGCCGGAATGGTCACTGCTGCAAGAGGAACCAAGGCGATCGCACCGGCGACAGCCACACGGGCTGCGATCCGGTGCAGAGATGTCGACTTCATGGTCAGCAACTGTGCCGGAATTGTGCTTGTTTGTGAATCCGAATCGCTGTGAATTCAGGGCCGAATGGTCCTCATGTATGACACGAGACCCTGAGCGACCCCGAAACCCGGTGCACGGCAACGGCCCCGCAGGAATTCTCCCGCAGGGCCGTTCGCAACTGTGACTCGATTCGATTCTGTGGGTGCCGAACCGAGTGCCGCAGACTCAGTAGTGCGTGCCGCCGTCGATCCGAATCTCGGTGCCGGTGATGAACGCACCGTCATCCGACGCCAGCATCGCGACCACGCCCGCCACGGTATCCGGCGACGCGAAGCCCTGCCCGATTCCCGGCGCCAGCTTCATGAACAGGCTCAGATCGGCATCCGCCGGCAGCCCCGGGCCACGCCCGGAGGTCATATCACTCGAAATCGACCCCGGCGCAACGGCAACCACGCGCAGACCCTGCTTGGAGTACTCCGCGGCGAGCGCGTGCGTCATGGACATGATGCCGCCCTTGGACGCGGCATACGCGGACATGTACGGGTGCGCGAAGAACGCGGACGTCGACGTGAAGTTGACGATCACGCCCTTGTCCGAGGCGAGTAGCTGCGGCAGCGCCTCCCGAATCATCAGGAACGTACCGGTCAGGTTGATCGCAATGATCTTGTTGAAATCAGCCAGCGGCATCTCGTGCGTATGCGCCGACCGCAGAATACCGGCCGCGTTGATCAGCGCATCGATCCCACCCAGCGTCTCGACCGCAGCAGCAACGCCGGCCTTCACCGACTCCTCATCAGCGATATCGAGCACCAGCGTGGTGAGCCGATCCCCATTCCCGTTCTCCGCAGCCTGCTTGGCAGTCTCCGCCAGCCCGGCCTCGTTCACGTCCGCCCCGACAACCTGCCCGCCCTCGGCCAGGATCCGATGCACAGTAGCCCGCCCGATCCCCGACCCCGCCCCGGTGATCACTACTCGACGGCCGTCAAAACGCTCCATTGCGGTTCTCCTTACGTAGGTTCTCAGCCTCTCTTGTCACGCTACGCCTACATGGCACGTCATGCCATCGTGGCATCCCGTCAACTAGGATTGTCCCAACGAGCCCGCCCAAAGGAGGTGAAAAATGTCCGCCCAACCCGCCCCGCCACGCCCCACCCTCGCCGAACGCCGCAAACAAGAAACCCGCATGGACATAGCCCGAACCGCAGCCCGGTTGTTCGCGGAGCACGGCACCTCCGAGGTCACGGCAGACCAAATAGCCGCCGAATCGGGAGTGGCCCTCCGCACCTTCTACCGGTACTCACGCACGAAGGAAGAAGCCGTCGAGCCCATGCTCGCCGCGGGAGCCCAACGCTGGTTGGCCGACATCGCCGCAGGCCCCCACCGCCTCCCGACTCCACAGGAATTCGAAGCCGCTGCCGTCCGCTCCCTCACCCTCGGCGATAGCCTCGAAGATCTGGAGATCACCCGAGGTCTTCTCCAAGCTATGGAAACCGACCCCGCTCTCCGCGCCATCTGGCACCGCATCAACCTGGAGAGCGAACGGGACCTCAACGCTATCCTCCTGAAACTGGCTGGCCCACAGTCGAATCCATTCCAACTCCGTCTCACCGCCGCGGCCGCCGCCGGCGCAATCCGTGTGGCCCTTGAGCTTTGGGCCGTCGAGAACGGCCCGGCGGAAGGCCAGGGCTCGCCGGCCGACCTGGTCGTTCGGTGCATGCGGCAACTACACGTTGCCGAGTAGTCCTGATCTCTAACGTCCCCAAATCAGACTGGACTGTTTGCCAGCTGCGTTTTGTGAAGCTACGTTGGGTCACATGGTTCGCAGTCCGGCATGGACCCGGGACGAGTTGATCCTGGCCTGCGATTTGGTTGTGCAGAATGGCTGGCGCGAGTTGCGTCAGGACGATCGGCGAGTGGCCGAATTGTCAAACCTCTTGCGCTCCCTGCCGATTCATCCAACGAGCATCCGGCCGGACAGCTTCCGCAACGTCAACAGCGTGTCTCGGAAGACAACCGACATCGCCACCAGTCGCCCGGGCCACGCCGGCAAACCGACTCGAGGCGGCAAGCTCGACAAGGTCGTCTTGCAAGACTTCATCGATTCGCCGACCGAGATGCACTCCGCAGCTCGAGCGATTCGGGAAGCAGCTGTCGCGGGCAGATTCGATGAAGCTGTGGCCGCGGAAGCAAATTCGCTCGACGACGACGAATCAGGTCGAGAAGGCAGGCTCATCACGGCACTTCGCACCCGCCGCGAGCGAGATCCGAAACTACGCCGAAAGAAGATCGACGAGTTCCTACGTCACCATAACCGTGTGTTCTGTGAGGTTTGCAAGTTCGACTTCGAAGCGGTCTACGGTGTGCGCGGCAAAGGGTACATCGAATGTCACCACGTAGTACCCCTCCATGTGTCGGGTGAGACCGACACCCGGACTGCTGATCTGATATTGGTGTGCGCGAACTGCCATCGGATGATCCATCAGCCACCGAGTTGGATCCACCCGGATGAGCTACATGCTTTGATCACCGCTCAGCGTCCTTGACCGCGGAACCGGCCACGGCCGAACGGGCCGATCTTGCTGGCTAGGAAGACATTAGACCCTGAATCGAGGCTGCGCCCGGATAACGTGGATCGAAGGTTGTTCGAGGTGAGCGGTCGTGCACCGCCGATTAACACGATCTGGGTCCTGAGCTAACTTGCGCGCTCAAATTCTTCAAAACGGATGGCCAAGCGATCCGCGGACGGGCGTTCTTGGCGTTTTGCCGGGATCAGGAGCGATCGGCCGTGCATCTCTTGAAGGCCATGGCGAAGCATCGGTCCGTCGACCTCTTCCAGCAGAGCACGATTGATTCGGATCTCACCGTCGGGGGTTATTCCGAGGAAGTTCTCGTCGTACGCTGCGTGGTGGATTTTGCAGAGGCTCAGCCCGTTATCGACGGTTGGGGTGCCATTGGGTTTCCCGTCGGCGATGATGTGGGCGGCATCGAGGAGCTTTGCATGCCTGAGATAGCAGACGGCGCAGCGGCATTCGTAAGCGCGGAGGACCCGGCCTCGGAACTCCGGTTGGTGCAGACGCTGTTTGGTCACTCGTTCAACGTATTCGCGTTCCAGGGGCTGGAGTTCGAGAGGGTTCTCGACCAAGCGGAGGCTGTCATGAAGGGCGATCAGAAACTGTCGGTTCTCTTGGTCGTCGGCGACGACATATACCCGCGGCACCGGAACGAAGACGCCGTCGGCGATCTTCCGGAGTAGTAGGAGCGGTAGGTCGAGGTCCAGAGCAGCCCGGAGCTTCTTGTTGTCGCCGTTCACGCTGCCTTCGCGGTACGCGTAGGCGAAGAGGGAGTCCTGTAGTTCTTCATCCGCATACTTGCCCTTGGGATCGGACAGGATCGACAGGGTGGCCAGCATGTCCTTTGGGTTGCGAATGCCGCGGTTGCGGTCGATGAGGCGGTGACTCGCATCGTTCAGAGTGAAGTCCCACAGTTGTTCGCGGGTAACGACTCCGGTGTCTCCGACCAATTCCTCCAGGTGTCGGAAGATCTCCTCGCGGAGGATGGCCTCGGCATCCCTGTCCATGGAGGAAGTCTGGCATGGACCGCGGCCGAAAAGTTGATCTTCAATGGATACGTTTCAGTGCGCTGTGTCTGCTGAGCTTGCTGAGATGCTGGCCAGGGCCTTCGGGCCGTGGTGGAGGATTGCCGCGAGAGTGGCTGCGTCCAGGCAGATCTCGAATTCGCGGTGGGTGTCGCCGAGGACGAGGGTGACGCGGTGTTCCTGGGGGTTGGGGACGAAACGGACTGGGCAGTCAGCGGTGGTGATTACCCAGGCTCCGATGGTGAGTTGGTCGAACATGGTGGGCTCCTCGGTGTTGGGGTGGGTTATGTACAAAGTGCATCACTCGAGTGGGTGGGTGGTTACCCTGAACTGGGTAAACCAGTGGCTTCTCGTCGAAAGCCCTGGAGCGCTGGCAGTTTGGGCGTCCGCGTCACCCAGTACGGGTGCATGTTGATGAGGAAGCGCGTTATGTCGGAGACTGGCTCGACCTTGCCTCGGCGGCAGCTTGGGCGGTATTTGCGGGAGGCGCGGAGCGCGCTGGGGATATCGCAGGATCGGGTGGCGAAGGCTGCGGATGTCAGTACGTCGGTGTTGCAGCGGCTGGAGAGCGGGATACCTACGCGACTGAAAGTTCTAGATCTGCAGGCGATTTGCGATGTTCTGGAGCTGTCCGGCGATACCGCGGAGGCGATGGTTGGGCTGCTTCGCCAGGCGGCGGAGACCAGCTGGTGGCATGAGTACGGAAGCGTGATACCGGCGAACTTCGATGTATATGTTGGGCTCGAGACCGCGGCTCGGAAGTTGACGACCTACCAGCCGGCCCTCGTTCCCGGTCTGCTGCAGATCCCCGAGTACGCTCGCGCGCTCATTCGAGCTGTGAAGCCTGAAGAGTCGGCCGCGGACCATGAGCGTCGAGTCGAGTTGCGGACGCGTCGGCAGGCAACGGTATCTCGGAGGTATCAGCCTCTGTCGCTGGACGTTGTCCTCCACGAGGCGGCGCTGCGGTGCAATGTGGGCGGTCCAATGGTGATGGCCGCTCAGCTGAGGCATCTCGCCGAGATCGGCAAATTGCCGAACGTCTCGGTTCGAGTGTTGTCGTTCAAGGCAGGAGCCCCGGTCGGTGATCCCGTGGGGCAGTTCGCGATTCTGGAGTTCGACGAAGATACCGGAGGCGAACGTGTCTGGCCTCCCGTGGTGTATCTGGAGACCTTCATCGGGTGTATGTACCTGGAGAAAAACGCCGATGTGCGGCGGTACTATCGGGTTCTCGACAGCCTTCAGCGGGCAGCGCTGGACGAGGCGGTCAGTCGTAACCTGCTGCGGCAGGTGGCAAAGGAGTTTTCAGCGTGACTGACGACCTATCCGCAGCCGAATGGTTCAAGAGCAGCTACAGCGGGGACAAGGCTGACTGTGTCGAGACAGCACATCTTCGAGACGGTGCGGTCGGAGTTCGCGATTCGAAGAACGCCAGCGGTCCCGCGCTGATCTTCACGCCGGAGCAGTGGGACGCGTTTGTTGCAGGTGTCGTGCGCGGAAAGCTGACTTCGAAACAGGCTTAGAACTCCTAACAGAATGGGGCTGGTGGGGGGAATGATGCAGGATCGGTTGGTGTTCCCTTTGTGTCGCCTGTGACTGGAGGTATACGACGG
>NZ_JBSGCB010000101.1:0-16298 GCF_053601595.1 Nocardia sp. NPDC004711
ACCTTACAGCGGCAGGCGTCCACCGGTCCGGTCATCGCTGCGAGTGTGGCGCGCGGCTACACCGCGCACCACACCCCTTGGAATCAATCATCTAGGAGTTGATGGCGAAGTCGCGTTTGGGTTGCACGTACTGGTTGCGCCAGCGCGGGCGGTTGCCGATCGCGGTGTCTTGTTTGGTGGCTTCGATAATCGGTGTGGGGCGTCCTAGTCGGTCAAAAGGTTCCTGCCGAGGATCCGAGCCTGTGCACGCTCGGCTTCGTTAGGTGAAGGTCGATCAGGTGGAGTGTCGATGTGCTCGGCGCGGATGGATTTGCTCGAAGACTGCGAACGGCTGAGCGATTGTTTTTGCAGGTAGCTACCTGGTGGGCGGGGTAGTCTCGTGCTGGTGTGGATTGCGAGTGGCTGATGGTGGGCTCTGATCCATTGAAGACGCAACGCGATCTTGGTGTGGTCGCGGAGTTGAGTGCTGCGGGCCTGGAGGATGCCGACGAGGTCGGGCGGGGCGGTTTCGGGGTGGTGTACCGCTGTAGTCAGCGCGGGCTGGATCGCGTCGTGGCGGTAAAGGTGCTGACCGGCGAGCTCGAGGAGAATCGGGAGCGTTTCTTTCGCGAGCAGCGGGCGATGGGCCGGCTGACGGGCCACCCGAACATCGTCGGGGTGCTCGAAGTCGGTGAAACCGCGACCGGTCGGCCGTACCTGGTGATGCCGTACCACGCGCAGGGTTCGTTGGACGCGCGGATCCGCGGTGATGGCCCGTTGTCGGTGGAGGAGGTGCTGGGTCTGGGGGTGAAGATGGCCGGTGCGCTGGAGACGGCGCATCGCGCGGAGGTGCTGCACCGCGACGTCAAACCGGCGAACATTCTGCTCACCGACTACGGTCCGGCGTTGACCGATTTCGGTATCGCCCATTTGGCCGGGGGTTTCCGGACGGCGACCGGTGCGGTGACCGGTTCGCCGGCGTTCACTGCGCCCGAGGTCCTCGGCGGGGATCCCCCCAGCCGCTCCTCGGACGTGTACGGGCTGGGCGCCACACTGTTTTGTGCGCTGACCGGTCACGCGGCGTTCGAGCGCCGCAGCGGCGAACAGGTGGTGGCGCAGTTCCTGCGGATCACGACCCAACCGGTTCCGGACCTGCGCGAGCGCGGAATCCCCGAAGACGTGTGTGCGGTTATCGAGGCGGCGATGTGCCGCGAGCCGGGAGATCGCCCCACAGCCGCAGTATTCGGCCAGCACTTGCAGCGGATTCAACAAGCGCACGGTTACGGGGTCGACGAGATGGCGCTGCGGACCGAACCGGGCGGCGAGCTCGCATCACCGGCGACGGCGGTGCCCGCAGGGGGGACCAGCATTCCCAGCCGCAGCGGCGTTGAGCTGCAGGGGAGTACGGGGAACCTGCCGCGGGAGTTGACCAGTTTTGTGGATCGGCGCACCCAGCTGTCGGATGTGAAGAACCTGCTGTCGGGATCGTGTCTGGTGACGCTGACCGGAATCGGTGGGGTCGGCAAGTCACGCCTGGCGCTGCGGGTCGCCCACAAACTGGGCCGCAATTTCGCCGACGGCGTCTGGCTGATCGAGTTGGCCGAGTTGCGCGATCCGTCGTTGCTGGTCGATGTCGTGTCCGGCGCCTTCGGTCTGCGGCCTCAGGTCGGCAGACCGATGCTCGAGGTGCTGGTGGAGTTCCTGTCCACGCGCGAGGTGTTGTTGTTGCTCGATAACTGCGAGCAGGTGATCGACGCGGTCGCGGCACTGGTCGAGTCGCTACTGCGAGCCTGTCCGCGGCT
This sequence comes from Nocardia sp. NPDC004711, assembly GCF_053601595.1. Classification (NCBI taxonomy): domain Bacteria; kingdom Bacillati; phylum Actinomycetota; class Actinomycetes; order Mycobacteriales; family Nocardiaceae; genus Nocardia; species Nocardia sp. NPDC004711. Next base: position 1,782 of record NZ_JBSGCB010000101.1, read on the forward strand.
GCGGATTCTGGCGACGAGTCGTGAGGCTGTCGGTATCGGCGGGGAAGCGGTGTTGCCAGTGCCGCCGCTGCGGTTCCCGGACCCGGGAAGCGGGGCATCCCTGCACCAGGCGGCGGGCTACGACGCGGTGACGCTGTTCGCCGAGCGAGCCGCTGCGGCGGTGCAAGGTTTTCAGTTGGCCGAGGACAACCGGGACAGCGTGGCCGGGATCTGTGCGCGGCTCGACGGGTTGCCGTTGGCGATCGAACTGGCGGCGGCAAGATTGCGCACGATGTCGGCCGAGCAGATCCTGGCGCGGCTGACCGACCGGTTCGCCATGTTGACCCGCGGCAGTCGCGGTGCCCCGACACGCCAGCAAACCCTGGCGTGGTGCATCGGCTGGAGCTATGACCTGTGCACACCGACCGAACAGCGGTTGTGGGGTCGGCTGTCGGTATTCGCCGGAAGTTTCGAGCTCGACGCCGCCGAGGACGTGTGTAGCGGTGACCTGACCGGGCCGGAGTTCCTCGATGTGTTGTCCGCGTTGGTCGACAAGTCCATCCTGATCCGTGAGGAATCGGGTGCCGCAGTGCGTTTTCGGCTGCTCGAGACCGTGCAGGAGTACGGCAAACAGAAGATCGAAGAGGCCGGCGAGTACGCCGAACTGTGTCGGCGACACCGGGACTGGTATGAGCGGCTAGCGCTTGAGGCAGAGGCGGACTGGATCAGTCCGCGCCAGCTCGAATGGATCGCCCGGCTCAAGCGTGAACTACCGAACCTGCGCAAGGCAATGGAGTTCAGCCGATCAGAAGAACACGCAGCCGGGATGCGGACCGCCACCGCCCTACACAGTTTCTGGGTTTTCAGTGGCCGATTCAGCGAAGCGCGCCGGTGGTGCGACCGGGCGCTTGCTGGTACTTCCGACGCGGCGTTGGCGGACCGAGCCAAGGCCCTCTTCGCGAGCGGCGTTTTCGCCACAGATATGGGTGATCTTCCGGCTGAAACCAGTCGCATGGCCGAGCTTCGCGCCCTGGCCGAGCAGACACACGACCAGACGATTGCCGCCCTGCTCGCCTATGCCGACGGGTACGCTGCTGTGAGCAGTGGCGATCTGGATCGCGCGGAAACCCAGTTCAACGTCGCCGTCGAAGCATTCAGCGCCCAAGGTGACGTCCTATTCCAATCGGGGGCACTGAACCAACTCGGCTGGACTTATGCGCTCCAGGGGAATATGGAGCGCGCTCTCGCCTGTCTCGAAGAATTGCTGACTATCGCGGATTCTCACGGCGCCTTGGTGTACAGGTCGAGGGCATTGCGGCCCATGGCGCTTGCCGTCTGGGAGATGGGTGACCGCGAGCGGGCGGTGCAGCTGTTGGAGGAGGCTCTTCGGTTGGCTCGACCGGTGGTCGATCCGTTCGTCACCGCTCTCGCTTTAGAGATACTGGCCTGGATCGCGGCTGAGAAACACGATGCGCGGCGCGCGGCCGTGTTGCTGGGCGCCGCGCTCAAGCTCATCGACGCGGCCGGCGGCTCCGGCCTTACGCGGTCGCCCCGATTGCTTGCCTACCGAGAGGAATGCGTGCATCGCAGCCTCGATGTACTCGGCAGGCGAGGATTCGAGTCCGCCCACCAGGAGGGTGCCGCGATGAATTTCGACGCGGCGATCGATTTCGCGCTGGGTGAGCATCATCGAGCCGAGGCACCGGCAGATCATATATCGGCGAATTTGACCAGACGTGAGCGCGAGATAGCCGACCTCGTCGCCGAGGGGCTGACCAACAAGGCAATCGCCGCCCGGCTGGTGATTTCGCAGCGCACAGCACAGGGACACGTCGAGCACATCCTCACCAAACTGGGATTCACCTCTCGGACGCAGATCGCGGCCTGGGCCGCAGAGCACTCCCACCACAAGCTCGCATAAGCGAACCGATAGCCGCCTCTCACGACTCGTCGACGATGCACCGCGAACGCTCGGTATACGCAGCCGAAGAATCGGGTATGAATCCGCCCGCTAATCCGGAGACTGGTCTCCGGATTAGCGGGGGAATCTCATCACCGCGTGCGGGTGGTTGACTGACTGAGTGCGCTGCCGGGTCAGAACTAGGCGCGTTGGTTGACTCAACGAGTCCGTTGATTCGGCAGCCCGGTCCAGACCGTGACGCTCACAGGCATGCTCGGGTGCACACGGGCGTGCCTGTGAGCGTCAATATGTGACGCTGGCACGGTGGCTGGGTCGTGTCGGTTACTGCGGCAAGGCCGCGATAATCCTGGCGACCGTGTCACCGATTTCCACTTTCGGATTGAACCCCATGCTGGCGACAACCAGATCTTTCGATGGGATGACCAGGGTGCTCTGGCCCCAGGCGCCCTCGGCCGAGAAGGTCTCGGCAGGAATCTGGGGCCGTACATTATTGGCGTTGAGCCAGACCATGCCGCCGTATCCGGGGTTGTCGGGCGAGGGTGTTCTGAGCATGCGCACCCAGCCTTCTGGTAGCAGCTGCTCGCCGTTCCATTTCCCGTCCTGCAGCATGAGCTGACCGATGCGGGCCCAGTTCCTGGGGGTGGAGTCGGTCAGCGCCGAGGCGATGTAGTGGCCTTCGCGGTCGGTGGACCAGACGGTGTCGTGGGCTCCGATCCGCTGGAGCAGTTCGTACTGGAAGGCGAGCGGGTCGCGGCCTTGTGCGAGTACGGCGTCGTTGATGACACGACCGAGAGTGAGCGGGTCGCAGTTCTTGTACGACATGTGTGTTCCCGGCGGTCGGACAAGTTCTTGTCCGGCGGCGTGGACGAAGCTGTCGACGCTTTCCCAGTACTGCAAGTCATGAACGCTGGCCGGTGACCAGTACGTCGGTGACGAGAACGGCCGAGGATCACTGGCACCGTCGGGCTTCGCGCACTTCTCGAGTCCGCTGCTCATCTGCAAGCTGTCGAAGAGCCGGATCTCGCGGCGCGAATCACTTTGCCATTCCGGGATCGGAGCCGGTGCGTTCACGTCGATCTTCGCGCCGTGCTGAATCGCGTAACCGAGCTGAAGGGCAGTGAGCGTCTTGGTCATTGACCACGATGCAGTCCTCGAGTGCGGGCCCCACCCATCGGCGTACGCCTCCCCGACGATCTGGCCCTTGTAGAGGACCACCGTGCCTCGTGTCCCTCCTGCGCGGACGCGGTCGGCCAGCGCGGCGTTGATCGCGTCGCGATCCACGCCGGCCGGATAGGTCCAGGGCAGCAGTGTGTCGCCATCCGGCCAGGGCAGTACGCCACTGAGATTCGGTTGGGTGACAGTGCGAGGGGTGAAATGCAGGCCCGAGCCGTCGATCGGGAGGATCACGCATCCTTGATCACCGGTGTAGACGGCCTCGCGGGTGCGCTGTCCGGGGACAGTGACTCGGACGGCGTTGGCGGTCCGGTCGATGTCGTATTCGGCGCGGTCGAAGCCGTCGAGTTGTCCGTGAATCTCGCCGAGCTCGCTCGCACGAAGGTCCTCGAGAGAGCGATTCTGAATAAACACGCCCTCGCACACGGTGCGCGCTGCCCCCGCGGAGTCGACCTCGAACGGCGTGGGCGTACCGGTCTGGGGTGTCGCCCACGCGGCACTGTGCACGGCCGGAGCGAGAAGTACCGCACATACTCCGACGATCGCGGCACCGCGTGGAAGTGGTGAAGCCCTGAATTTGGCGCGAACTGGGCGCATGGTTCCCATCCTTTCAAACGGTCCATATTGCGGACCAACAATCCACTATGTGGACCGACTGAAGATATGGTGCAGATCACGTCGTGGTCAAGAGTCGGCGGCGGATCACAGGATGCGTGCTCGCGCGCATCGATGCGTCAACGAGAGGTCCCAATGAAAGAAGGCCCATGTCGCGGCGGTCGTGACATGGGCCCATCGTGCGGAGGCAACCGACAGCCGGCACCGGCGGAGGCACGCGATCCGGCTATGAACCACCCACGGGGCGAGGCGTGGCCGCAATTCGTGTTGTCGCCGGTCTCAGTGCTCCCGCAGGTGCGTGGTCGGTCAGCTGAGGACGCGCTCGATCTCGCGTTTGGCGGCCAGTGCGAGGCTGCCGTACTCCTCGTAACGCTCGGGGGTGAGCCGGGAGGATGGTCCGGAAATGCTGAAGCAGCCACTGGTCGAGCCCGTGCGGCTCTGGACGGCAACTGCGACGGCCGAGATTCCGTCGTTGAGTTCCCCCGTCGAGACCGCGTATCCGCGTTGCCGGATGATTTCGAGCTCGTCCAGAAGGGACGGGATGTCGGTGATCGTTTGCGCCGTAACGGGATTCAGGTGTGGCGCAAGCAAGCTGTCGATCTTGGCTGTGTCCAGTGTTGCGAGGTATGACTTGCCGTTCGCGGCGGCATGGAACGGCAGCCGGGTCCCCAGAGGGAGGAAGGCCCGCAAATGGTGAGCGCTGTCGAGGCGCTCGATCAGGAGCATCTCGTCGCCGTCGGGCACCGTGAGGTGGATCGTCTCACCGGTCTGCTCCTGTAGCCGTCCGAGCACGGGTAGCGCGACCTCACGCAGATGCTGCCCCAGTGCCACGGCGCTCCCGAGACTGAAGGCCTTGCCGGTGATTACCCACCGCCCGCTGCCATCGTCGGCCGGGCGGGTCCACCCGGCTTGAGCGAGGGTTTTCAAGCAGCGCTGAACAGTGCTTTTCGGGATTTCGAGACGCTGGGCCAGTCCTGTCAGCCCGATTGGCTGGTGCACTGCCACTTCTTCGAAGACGCGCAGCGTTGTCAGGACACTGTTCATTCTCTCCACCTCTTGACTGGCTTGTGACGGCGATCATATGCTCACACGACCTGGACCGTATTGTAGCACATCGGTCCACGATATGGACCGGAGATGAAATGTCCGACACAAAGGACGCCCCTGGCATCGGTGCCGGGGGCAAGCAGTCAGCTTCTGCCGAGCAATCCCTGCGGATGACCCCCCAACAGCGCAACGCGTTCTGGGGATCGTTCGGCGGATGGGCCATGGATGGGTTCACGCTCGCCACGTTCGGACTGGTACTGGCTCCCACTCTGCGGGACCTGTTGCCCCGCTCCGGTGTGGCGGCGACCACGGCCAACATCGGCTTCTACGGCCAGCTGAGCGGCGCGCTGTTCCTGCTGGGCTGGGGCTGCTCGTTCGTGTGGGGGCCCATTGCAGACCGATTCGGCCGACGGCCGGCGATGATCGGCAGCATTCTGATGTTCTCGATCTTCACCGCGCTGGCGGGATTGTCGACCAACGTCTGGCAGTGGAGCGCATTCAGGTTCTTGTGCGCGATCGGCATCGGCGGTGAGTGGGCCATGGCCGGCACGGTCGTCGCCGAGTCGGTCCCCGAACGTATACGGGTCAAGCTCGGTGGCGTACTGCACTCGGCGAACTATGTCGGTCAGCTGCTGACCGCCCTGGTGTACCTCGCGTTCGGCGAGCAGCTGGGTTGGCGGGGTTTGTTCCTGCTCGGGGTGCTGCCCGCGCTGCTGGTGCTGTTCATTCGCCGTAAGACTCAAGAACCCGCCCGCTGGACCGCGACGGCGCGCTCGGAAAACCGGCCGTCCCTGCTGGCCCCGCTCAGGGCCATCCTGGCAGCACAGTTCCGACGCCGCACCATCGGCAATCTGCTGCTGCTCGTGGTCTGCGTCATCGGATTGTGGGCCACGACGACCTACGTCCCCACCGCGGTCACCGATATCACCCGGGCGGCTGGTATGAGCCATGCCAGTCAAACCCGGCTGGCCAGCCTGTCGGCGGCGTTGACCGTGGTGTTCACAACGCTGGGCTGCCTTGCGACGCCCTTGCTGGTCGACCGGCTCGGCCGCCGAAAGACTCTCGGGGCCTTCTACTGCCTGATGATCGTCGGCATTCTCGGGGTGTACGGGCTGGCATACCCGCTGTCGAACCTGGCGCTGATGTTCGCGTTCTTGCCTGTCCTCGGCTTCGGTGGCGCGAATTTCGCCGTATTCACCATTTGGCTGCCGGAGCAGTACCCGACCGCGATCCGAGCAACCGCGTTTGCGTTCACCACCACAATTTCGCGCTGGTTCGCCGCCGGCGGCACGTTGCTGCTCGCCGTTTGTATCCGTGCGGCGGGCTCACTGTCGCTGCCTCTGGCGGCGACCGCCGCAGCCTTCGTCGTCGGGCTCCTGCTGCTCAGGCTCGCACCCGAAACCCGCAACCAGACCCTGCCCGAATAACTCGCGCGGTAAACAAGGATCCATAGCCGATGATTTCCACCTCCGCTTCGACACCGCACCCAGTCCGGTCACCCATGGTCTCCGCTACCGGCCGCGAGGCGATCCCTGCCGGGGATCAGGCACAGCCCAGGCCCTGCCCGCGCCGGAAGGCGTGGTGAACCGCGATGTCGACACCACACCCCACGGTCCTGCTGACGCTCGACGGTGCGATCGCGCAGATCACCATCGACAACCGTGCACGCGCCAACGCCTTGAACCGGGCGATGCTCGCCGCTCTGGGTGCTCACCTGGCCACCGTCACACAGAACGCTGATGTACTGGCCGTCGTGCTCACCGGCGCGGGCCCCAATTTCAGTGCAGGATTGGACATCTCGGAGATCAGCGAGAGTTCCGATACCAGCATCGAAGACGACTTCGTGCGGATCGAGGAGACCCTCGCCGGGTGCCCCAAACCCACCATCGCCGCGATCCGTGGCCACTGCGTGGGCGGCGCAACCCAGCTCGCCGCCGCCTGCGATCTGCGAATCGCCTCTGAGCAGGCCACTTTCGCCATCACCCCGGCCAAACTGGGCATCGTCTATCCCACGCGCTCCATCGATCGACTGGTGCGAATTATCGGACCCGCCGCGACCAAGCGCCTGATCTTCACTGCCGACACAGTCACGGCGAAAGTGGCCATGCACTACGGCCTCGTCACCGACGTGGTCGCCGACGACGCACTGGCCACCGCGACCACTCGCCTCGCCGCCACGATCGCATCCCGTGCACCGATCACCATCGCCGCCGCAAAACAGATGGCCGACGAAGCCGCCGCGCACGGCCGAGTGACCGACGAACTCCACCACCGCTGGCTCTCAACACCCAACCCCGACCTCAGCATCGGCCTGGCCGCCTTCGCCGCCAGGACCGAGCCCGTGTTCGGCACCAGCAACCCGTGACCACGAGAGGTGTTCTCCACCAATGCTTCTAACATCGCTTGACCCCACTGGCCAGCACACAGCCGACACCGCAGCGGCGATCACCATCGGTGCGCAAAGCTTGTCGCGCGCGCAGGTGTCAGCCGCCGCCCACGCCCTGGCCGGGTCCTTACCCACCGGACCCGTCGCGGTCTGTGCCGCCGCCACACCCGACACGATCATCGCCATCACCGCATGCCTGCTGGCCGGCGTGATCGTCGTACCGGTCCCGCCCGACTCCGGCAACGCTGAATTGCAGCACATCCTCGACGACGCCAAGGTCACTTGCTGGGCAGGCCCCCCGCACCCGAGTTCCGATCTGCCCTCCATACCGGTCGACCTTCTCGGCCGAGGCACCTCGACATCGCTGATCACCCCACACGACGACGACATCGCGATGATCATGTACACCTCGGGGACCACCGGCGCACCCAAGGGGGTCACCCTCAGTCATCGGGCATTGGCCGCGGGCATCGACGCGGTCGCTCATGCGTGGCTGTGGACCCCCGGCGACACCGTCGTTCACGGCCTGCCGCTGTTTCATCTACATGGACTGGTCCTAGGCGTCCTCGCGTCGTTGCGAATCGGATCGCGGGTCGTTCACACCGAAAAGCCGCGGCCGGAGCGCTATGCCGCTGCCGAGGGCACCATGTATTTCGGCGTGCCCACCATTTGGTCGCGCATCGCCGCCGACGAGACATCCGCGCAGGCCCTGCGCCGAGCCCGTCTGCTCGTCTCCGGCAGCGCACCGCTGCCGACCCCGGTTTTCGAGCGCCTCGCCGAGCTGACCGGCAGGACTCCCATCGAGCGCTACGGCATGAGCGAAACCATGATCACCCTCAGCACCCGAGCCGACGGACCACGCCCCCTGGGGTCGGTCGGGCAACCGTTGCGAGGAGTGGAGACTCGGCTGTACGGCGAGGACGGTCAGCTCGTCCCCGACGACGGCGAGAGCATCGGACGACTGCACGTCCGCGGGCCGATGCTGTTCGAGGGCTATCTCAACCGCCCTGAAGCCACCGCCACTGCCTGGACCGACGATGGCTGGTTCATCACCGGCGACATCGCGACCCGCGACGCGGCCGGATTTCACCGCATCGTCGGCCGCGAATCGGTCGATCTGATCAAGTCCGGCGGGTACCGCATCGGTGCCGGCGAGGTCGAGACCGCCCTGCTGGCCCACCCGTCGGTCCAGGAGGTGGCAGTCGTTGGACACCCCGACCTCGATCTCGGCCAACGGATCGTCGCCTACGTGGTCGCCGGTGAACAGAACGCATCCCTGGCGGAGGCCCTCATCGCCTTCGTGACACAGACACTGTCGAATCATAAGCGGCCCCGGGAAGTGATCTTCGTCGACGAGCTGCCTCGCAACGCGCTGGGCAAAGTCCAGAAGAAACTTCTCTAGCGCTCCCGCCGCCCCCTACCGAACAACCTCTCATCACAGCAGACCCGCTGATTACAAAGGAGTACCAGCAATGAACCCCTCACCCGGAACCGGTGCCAACGGAATAAGTCGTCGCTCTGCTCTGGGCGCAGGAAGTGCACTCCTCGCGGCAGGTGCTCTGGTCGCCTGCACCAAGACGTCCTCGTCGTCCACGAATACGACCACAACGACCAGCCCCAAACCCGCCCCGGACAACGAGCAGATCGCCACGAGTGTGCTCGATCCAACCCCCGAAAATCAGGCGGCGACTTTCCGGAACTTCGACCGGCAATCCTTCGCGACGCGGGTGATCCGCACGGACAAGACACGAACCAAGCCCTTTCCGCGCAGCAACAAATCCCTCGATGGACTGCACTACACGTTCAATGGAACCGATCGAACACTCGACCGCTACGCCTCCGATGACAACCGCATTGCCGGACTTCTCGTACTCAAGGACGGCGCGATCGTCCACGAAAGGTATGGGATGGGCAACAACGAAACCTCGCGGTGGACTTCGTGGTCGATCGCCAAATCGTTCACAGGCTCCTTGGTCGGCGCAGCCTTGGTCGACAAGTCGATCGGCAGTCTCGACGACCCGATCACCCGGTATGTCTCCGAACTGAAGGACAGCCCCTACCAGGACAACACGATCCGGCAGCTGCTGCAGATGAGTTCGGGTCTGCGATGGACCTCGGAGCCCTACACGCTCTATGGCGATTCCGACATCGCGCGCCTGTTTCAGGCGGCCTACAGCAACCGGGCAGGAGCAGTCATGGACCTCATGATCACCCGCCCGCGCGTGGCGGCACCGGGCGTCGCCTTCAACTACGCGAATGGCGACACCTACGTGCTCGGAGCCGTCGTCGCCAAGGCCACAGGCAAGAACCTCAGCGACTACCTCTCGCAGAAGATTTGGCAGCCCCTCGGAATGGAAGCCGACGGCTATTGGATGCTGGATTCGCCCGGGGGGCTGGAAATGGGCGGCAACAATCTCAGCGCAACCCTGCGTGACTACGGCCGCTTCGGGCAGTTCATCCTCGGCGGCGGCGAGGGGGTCCTCCCCAAGGGATGGCGTGATGAGGCCGGACAGCCGCATTCAGCGACCACCGGATACGGAAAGCTGCCCTATTCGGGATATCCCGGTGGCTATGGCTACCAGTGGTGGTGCTATCCGCCGGGAGTCGCTGGTGCACATGGCCCCACCCCGACTTTCGAGGCCGAAGGAGTATATGGCCAAAAGCTCTACATCAACCCTTCCGACGGCGTTGTCGTGGTGCAATGGGCCGCTTGGCCAGCTGAAGGTAGCCAGAATGAGAAGGAATATCTCGCCGTCGTTGATGCAATCGTCAACGCTTTGCGGTGAACGCCTGCGGCGCAAGTACATGCGCAGCGCCGAATGCCGGTTAGCGAGATCGAACTATTTGTGACATCTACCGCAGGCCGACACACTCGATTGTGGTGGTACCTGCCACGCGCAGGTGATCCTTCGGTGCGTGACCCAATTCACTTCAGGGCGATGAAATCTGCGGGTCGATCGCCCTGATAACACCATTCCCAGGCATTCTCGGGGACTTTCGAAAACAAAGCCACAGCTCGCAGGCTGTTCAACACTTCGGGTCCCATTGATTCCATTTATTTCGGGAGCTTTTCATGTCCAAACCATCCACCCGCGCGGCCCTCTCCGGAGCAATTGGCTTCGTCATCGTGCTGTGGCCCAGCCTTACCCTCGCCGCGCCGAACGCCCTGGCCGACACCGCTTTCGCTCTACCCGACGGCCAGAAACAAGGCCCCGACGGCGTGGTCTTGTTCCGCACCGGCGAGCACGTCACCATCTCGCCATCGCTGGCCGACAACGGCGCCGGGCGCACCGTGTGGGTCTCGGGCAATGCCATCGCCGATGTCCCGAACGCTCCGGTTACCGCGGTCGGCCCCAACAACGGCTCCAACAATGGGGCCGGCACGAACAACTCCTCCACCCACGGTGCCTCGCAGATCAACACCGGCTACATCGTCGGCTGCCAGGTCGACATCGCCTCCGACGCCATCTCCGCCGGCGTCTCCGGCAGCCTCAGCCTGACCGGCGGCAGCGTCGGGGGCTCGGTCGGTCTCAAGCTCGGGCCGGGACAGGTCGCGTTCGTGCAGATCGATTACAAGGACATCACCAAGCCCGGTCATTACTCGGTGGAGTACCAGGACGTGCAGATGCAGATCCAGAACTGCGCCGGATACGCCCAGGCCCGCGCCTACACCGTCGTCGAGGTGGTGGGTGATCACTACTCCAAGACCACCCTCTACGGCCAGCCCTTCTCCATCGGCTGACGATCCCCGAACGTCAATGCCTTTGTTCCACATCTTCTTTCATCAGCAGGACACGTCATGAAACCCTCGCAAATCACCCTCCACACCGCCGCGGCGGTCGCCGTCACCATGCTCGGACTGCTCACCGCGCCCGCCACGGCCACGGCTGACACCGTCGTGCCGCTGCCCGGAGCGGATCTCACCAAGATGCTCTCCGACGGCACCGTCGTGCACGTCTGGCTCGACGGCGAATCCGCTAACATCAACCCCTCCATGGGCGCGACCCCGTTGCACCGCAACGCCTGGACCACCGGCAACGCCCATTTCGAGCTCACCCCGGGCAACACGACCACTGCGGGCGCGCTGATCGAGCCCGGGTATGTGGTGGGTTGCCAGGTCGCCATCGACGGCGGCGGGGTGAACGGCGGCCCGACCGCCGGAGTCACCGTCGGCTCCAACGGCAGCGTCACCCCGAGTCTGTCGGGCAACGCTGGCGCCAATCTCAGCCTCGGCCCCGGCCAGGCCCAGAGCTTCTTCGTCCTCGATCTGGAGAAGGCCGATGGATTCGGCGCGGACACGCACAAGAAGTACAACTGGGTCAACGGCACCAGCGGCTCGGTCTCCTGGGCCGACGAAACCATCGGCCTCAACGGCTGCGCCGGATACGCCCAGGCCCGCGCCTTCGTCTCCTACGAGATCGACACCGACACGATCACCAGCTGGGTGACCATCTGGGGCCAGCCCTTCAGCATCGGCTAACCGTCCCGGAACAGCCAGATGCTCGGCACGGTGGGCTGGCGCGGTGTTGCAGACCCGATCGATCCCGCGTCAGCCCACAACGCCACCGGACACAGCCGGTGGCAAGGCTGTCCATCCCTCACCCATCTACGGGGGTATCGGAGGTACCAACAATGACAGGCACTCTCAGCCCGTGGCACATCCTGGTCGTCGCAGCGGTGTTCCTACTGTTCTTCGGCGCGAAACGGATGCCCGACGCTGCACGAGGTCTGGGCAGCTCGATGCGCATCTTCAAAGCCGAAATCAACCAAATGGACGCCAACCGTCCCGAAGAAGACGCCACCGTAGCTCGCACGCCGCATCCACCCGGCACCTCGCCGCTAGCGCAAACCCACCCTGCCGACGAAGCGAGCACCCACGGACACGACTCACCGAGGTGACGTGAGCCTCGTTCTGGCTCCGCACCAGCAGTTACCCACATCGAGCAGGAGCGAGCTACCCAGCATGAACACGTTCTTCGTCATCGCCGCAAGCGAATCGGCGATCTATCTGACTGCCAGCTGGCTGTTCAGAAGGGCCCGCCACCCCTCGTACGACCAAATGCCAAGCGCCCACCGGCGCTGGCATGCCGTGCTCGGCGTCGATACCGATGCAGGCACTGTAACCGCATCATCGAGAAAGGTCCCCTCCTAATGAGCTCTGTTATCGTTTCCGGTGCTCGGACTCCGGTCGGCAGACTGCTGGGTTCGTTGAAGGGTTTCAGTGGCTCCGATCTGGGCGGGTTCGCGATCACCGCGGCGCTGGAGCAGGGGTGGGGTGGCGCCGGGGCTGGTCGATTACGTGATCATGGGTCAGGTGCTCACCGCGGGCGCGGGCCAGATCCCGGCCCGCCAGGCCGCGGTCGCCGCCGGTATTCCGATGGATGTTCCGGCGCTGACCGTCAACAAGGTGTGCCTGTCCGGGATCAACGCGATCGCTTTGGCGGATCAGCTGATCCGCTGTGGCGAGTACGAGGTCGTCGTCGCGGGCGGTCAGGAGTCGATGTCGCGGGCCCCGCACCTTGAACACAATCGGGAAGGGTTCCGTTACGGCCATGTCACTGTCCGTGACAGCATGGTCCACGACGGTCTGCATGACATCTTCACCGATCAGGCGATGGGCGCGCTCACCGAGGCGCGCAACGACGCCGACGGCATCAGCCGCGCCGAGCAGGACGCGTTCGCCGCGGCCTCGCACCGGAAGGCCGCGGCCGCCTGGAAGAATGGCCTGTTCGCCGACGAGGTCACCCCGGTTGCGGTCCCGCAGCGCAGGGGCGACCCGATCGTGTTCGCCGTCGACGAGGGTATCCGTGCCGACACCACCGTCGAGTCGCTGGGCAGCTGCGTCCGGCCTTCGGCAAGGACGGCACGATCACCGCGGGTTCGGCCTCGCAGATCTCCGACGGCGCGGCCGCGGTGGTCGTCATGTCCAACGCCAAGGCCGGGCAGCTGGGTTTGGGCTGGATCGCCGAGATCGGCGCGGCGGGTGTGGTGGCCGGCCCGGACTCCACCCTGCAGGACCAGCCGGCCAACGCTATCGCGAAAGCCTGTGCCAAGGAAGGCATTTCACCTGCCGAGCTGGATCTGGTGGAGATCAACGAGGCGTTCGCGGCGGTCGGTATCGCCTCGGCCCGCAAGCTGGGCATCGACCCGGAGAAGGTCAATGTCAATGGTGGCGCCATCGCCATCGGCCACCCGCTGGGCATGTCCGGCGCCCGTATCGTGCTGCACCTGGCCCTCGAGCTGCGCCGCCGCGGCGGCGGTGTGGGCGCGGCCGCGCTCTGCGGTGGCGGCGGCCAGGGCGACGCCCTCATCATCCGCGTGCAGTAAACACCGCCAAAACCATTCAGGGCCGCAGCGTTTCACCCGAAGTCAGGAGAGTTGTCATGCATCGTATCGGTGTGATCGGTGGCGGCACGATGGGTGCCGGTATCGCCGAGGTCGCCGCCCGCGCCGGCGGTGAAGTCCTGGTCCTCGAACGCGACACCGACACCGCCTACGCTGCCCGCGCCCGCATCGCGAAGTCCCTGACCCGTGCGGTGGAGGCCGGCAAACTCGCCCGCGACGTCGCCGACGCTGCCGCGGACCGGATCACGCTCACCACCGACATCGACGATTTCGCCGACCGCGAACTCGTCATCGAAGCCGCACCCGAAATCGAAGCACTCAAGACCGAGTTCTTCACCAAACTCGACACCATCGTGGCGCCGGAGGCGATCCTGGCGACCAACACCTCCTCCATCCCGGTCATCCGGATCGCCACCGCCACCGCCCGCCCGGGCCGGGTGGTGGGGGTGCATTTCTTCAATCCGGTTCCGGTGTTGCCGCTGGTCGAGATCGTCGCCACCCTCGAGACCGACCCCAAGGTCGTCGACACGGTCACCGCCTACGCCCGCGACACCCTGGGCAAACGCACCATCGAGTCCAAGGACCGGGCCGGATTCGTCGTCAACGCCCTGTTGATCCCGTATCTGTGTGCGGCGATCCGGATGGCCGAGTCCGGGTTCGCCAGCGTCGCCGACATCGACGAAGCCATGGTCGCCGGTTGCGCGCACCCCATGGGGCCGCTGCGGCTGGCCGACACCATCGGATTGGACCTCACCCTCGCCATCGCCGAATCCCTGCACACCGAGTTCCGCGAACCCCACTACGCCCCTCCGCCCCTGTTGCGGCGCATGGTCGACGCCGGCTACCTCGGCCGCAAGACCGGACGCGGGTTCCACACCTACTGACCGCACACTCGAACCCGCTTTTTCCGCCCACCAGGTTCCGGTTCCGGCGCTAGTCGGCGTGAGCGCCGGGACCGGGCGGGGGCGCGGGCCCGGCAACCCTTCGCCCGGGCCCGTACTCGTCGCCGGACTGCCTGCAACAGTCCGGCGACGACCCCCACACCCCGACA
>NZ_JBSGCB010000102.1:0-15508 GCF_053601595.1 Nocardia sp. NPDC004711
TCAGCATCCCTGCTCACCCACACGATTGCACGGACTCACTGTCGTTTGCCGTTGATCAACGCTAAACCGCCGGAACCGATCCCCGAAACCCGCAAGCTTCAGGTTCTTGGTCAGTACCAGCGAGAACTGTGCCCCGGCGCGCAGCGCGGCGCGTACGACCTTGCGGGTGCCGTATGCGGAGTCCCCGCGCAACAGGACGATGCCAGCCGCGCCGACGGCGCGAGCGGTGCCGATCGCGGCGGTGACCATCGACGCGGCGCCTTTGCCCGAGCCGGTCTTACCGGCGCGTAGCCGCATCCCGGCGATCACCGGTGCCGCCAGGTCGGTGCTGATCGTGGCGGCGAGATGTGTCGGGCGATTGTAGGCCTGGCCGGTGAGCAGGACCAGGCCGACGTCGTGGCGGGTGGTGCGGTGCCGGTTCTTCGAGCCGGCAGGTCTGCCCGGCCCCGGCCGGGTGGGTTTCGGTGCAGCGGCTGGGGACCCGGTTCTGGTGCGGGTGTTAAAACCCCAGCTGAAGGGCGGGCATTTCAGTGCCGCGGCTCGATCACCGACACCGAATTGCCGTTGTAGTTGGTGGTGTAGACGGTGTGCGTGCGCGGGTCGACCGCCACACCCTCCGGCCCCTTGCCGACCGGGATGGTCGCGGTGACGGTGTGGGTGGCCGGGTCGATCACCGACACCGAATTGTCGTCCCTGTTGGTGGTGTAGAGGGTGTGCGTGCCCGGGTCGACCGCCACACCGATCGGCGTCTTACCGACCGGGACGGTGGCGGTGACGGTGTGGGCGGCCGTGTCGATCACCGACACCGAATTGTCGCCGCTGTTGGCGGTGTAGACGGTGGATGTGCCCGGGTCGACCGCCACACCCCCCGGCCCCTTACCAACCGGGATTATCGCGGTAACGGTGTGGGCGGCCGTGTCGATCACCGACACCGAATCGTCGCCGAAGTTTGTGGTGTAGACGGTGTGCGTGCCCGGGTCGACCGCCAGCAATTCCGGCCCCTTACCGACAGGGATGGTCGCGATGACGGTGTGGGCGGCCGCGTCGATCACCGACACCGAATTGCCGTTGTAGTTGGTGGTGTAGACGGTGGATGTGCCCGGGTCGACCGCCACACCCCCCGGCCCCTTACCGACCGGGATGGTCGCGGTGACCGTGTGGGCGGCCGCGTCGATCACCGACACCGAATCGTCGCCGAAGTTGTCGGTGTAGACGGTGTGCGTGCCCGGGTCGACCGCCACACCGACCGGCCCCTTGCCGACCGGGATGGTCGCGGTGACGGTGTGGGCGGCCGCGTCGATCACCGACACCGAATTGTCGGAGTTGTTGGGGGTGTAGAGGGTGTGCGTTCCCGGGTCGACCGCCAGCAATTCCGGCCCGTTGCCGACGGTGATAGTGGCCGTGACGGTTGTGGCCGTCGTCGGGTTGCCGACACTCTCGGACAGTTTCCAGTAGGCGATCCCCCCGCCCGCGGCGGCTACCAGGAGCACCACGGCCAGGACAGGAATCCACCGTCGCCGCAGGAGCTTCGACACTCGCCGCGACGGCGCCGACGGCCGGCCCGGTAACGGACCCGAGGGCGGCGGTTCCGGTGACGGACCGCCCCCTGCGGTGGTCGGCTGTTGCGGTGGCACGCCCGCCGGGAGGATCGGGGTGGCCACGCTGGCGAGGATGGTGGAGGCGATGTGCTGGTCGGTGTCGGTGAGGGCATCGTGCGCGGCGCGGGCGAGGTCTCCCGCGCTGGGGTAGCGGTCGGCGGGATCCTTGGCCATACCGCGTTCGATGACGGCGTCGAACGCCGTCGGAGTGCCCGGATGCACGGTGCTGGGTCGCGGGATCGGGTCGAACAGGTGAGCGGTGATCATGCCTTCGACACTGTCGGCACGGTAAGGGCGGGTGGTGGTCAAGCACTCGTGCAGCACACACGCCAGCGAGTAGATGTCGGCGCGGTAGGTGACCTCCTCCTCCTTGAACCGTTCCGGGGCCATGTAGGAGTAGGTGCCGACCGCGGTCCCCGTGCCGGTCAACGCGGTGCCGGTGCTGGAGTGGGCGATGCCGAAGTCGACGAGATAGGCGAAGTCATCGTCGGTGACGAGGATGTTGGCGGGTTTGATGTCGCGGTGGATCAGCCCGTCGGCGTGGGCGGCGTCCAACGCCGCGGCGACCTGGGCGATGATCGCGACCGCACGGGCCGGCGCCATCGGGCCGTGCTGGGTCAGCAGGCCGCCGAGAGTGCCGCCTTCGACGAGCCGCATGTCGATGAAGAGCAGGCCGTCGATCTCGCCGTAGTCGTGGATCGGGATGATGTGTGGTTCTTGCAGGCGGGCAGCGGTGCGCGACTCGTGCCGGAACCGTTCGCGGTAATGGGTATCGGCAGCGAGATGCTCGGGCAGGAGTTTAAGGGCAACGATGCGGTCCTTGGTGGTGTCGTATGCCTGGTACACCTCACCCATGCCGCCCCGGCCCAGCAGCTTCCGCAGCTGGTAGTGCCCGAACCGGGTGCCTACCCGCGATTTCTGCGCCGGCTCGCTCATGTCAGCATCCCTGCTCACCCACACGATTGCACGGACTCACTGTCGTTTGCCGTTGATCAACGCTAAACCGCCGGGACCGATCCCCGAAACCCGCAAACTTCAACAGGCCACTGAGCTGAGCAGATGTAACCGGAGACCTCCCACACACATGCGCCCACCGTCACAGGGCGGATTCCAGTCGCAACACACGTGGTTGTGCTAACCCGACCAGCCCGTGCAATCTGCAACGTCTGGCCGCTGACCCCACGCAGGCTCCGGTGATGATCGGGCCGGCGGCCGTGCAAGTGCCGTCACTGCTGGCCGGGGACCTCGACGTGTGGTTGTCAGCGTGCCGCGACTTCACCGATTCCCCCGAGTCCGACGAATACTGCTGGCGGGCCGACGAACTGCGCAAGATACCGGCCGCAGTGCGGTTCCTGTCCTGCGAGCCGCTGCTGGGCCCGCTCCCGAGTCTGGACCTGACCGGCATCGACTGGGTCATCGCTGGCGGCGAATCCGGACCTGATGCCCGCCTCATGGACCCGGATTGGGTTCGGGCACTGCGCGATCAGTGTGTCGCCGTCGGGCTCGCGCTCTTTTTAGCTTCTCTGCGCCAAGCTGTCCGGAAATTGTGTCGCCGCCGCTATCGCGCAGGGGTTTGGTCACCTGGAGGGGGATCGGAGACCGGCTCCATCGCCGGGAGGCCAAGTTCCTCCCTCGCGGCATTCAGGAATGCGTGCTGAGCTGCCCAGAGACGATGGAAAAGTTCGTCGGGAATTTGACCAGGAGCGTGGGTCGCTCGTGCAGCGGCAATTTGGCGCGCACGGTTGACTATTCGGCCACACTCCTGATAGGTGTCGGGCGATTGACAGACAAGACGAAACGCCATGGTTGCGGACTCGAGCTGTTCTTTATAGGGACGCCCGATCTCATCAAAGAACGGCATCGTCCGATCGCGATGCCGTGGATGTGGAACGGCTGTGATACTCGCGGTCGGCTCAAGCGCGAACGCCACGTACAGGCGGTATGCCGAGGTGAAATCGTTGTAGGCTTTCAGACGTATGTCTCGCCATTGGCGTGCGTGCTCGCGCTGCCATTGCCGTTCTTGATTGCGGATAGTGAGCCACCCACCGAGAAATACACCAAGCAAGGCGGCGACGGCGGTGATTGCGTTGCCCAGCACGTTCATCGGGTGTCCTTCGATCGGGGGAATCTGCCGATGGGATGACGAGCATGATGCCCGATTGCCCATCGGCCGACTCGCTGACATCGGTCGTGTCTCGGAGGAGCGAAGATCCATGCACGTCAGTCACGGGCGGATCTTGGACAAACCCACCGGTTGTGTCGAACTGACTCGCGGGCGGCGCGGTCAATAGTTCAGTGGGGCGGGCGCACCCCGAAGCAGCACGGCCGTCACCTCGACGGCGTGCTCTGGGACCAGTACCCACCTCGCCGGCAGTAACCTCGCCTGCACCGACAAGGCCGGTCCAGCATCCGCTGGACGGGCCTTTTGCCGTGTCTGGAACCGATTTTCGATGCGGAACGAATGCGGAATGAATGCACACTGGATGCACAATGAATGCACACAAGCGTTGCGATAAAAGTGCGATGAAAAATCGCCTTGACCTGGGGTGTTTGGTGGCGGCCCGCCTCCCGCTCGACCCCCACTATCTCCCGCTTCGCTGACGATAGTGGGGGTCGAGCGGGAGACAAACCACCACCAAACAGTTGAGAGCAGAAGATCAAGAAGAAGAGAGAGAAGGAGAGGGACCACAAGGAAGGGAGACCACAAAGGGGGGACCACAACAGGAGGGCTTGACATGGCACGGTGCGTTGATAGAGCTGGGCGCGTCGGGAGTCGAAACCACAAGGGGCGGGGGCGCGTACGCAGAGTCGCGCCGAGCACGGGGAAGGGTTCTACCTCGACCACAACGAAGGGGTCGCCTCTTACGCGGGGACCGCAGCGTCGCCTCGTACGCGGGGAGACTGTTCGGGACCACAACGAGGGAATCGGCTAGGGGCTGAAGGGTTCTTGGCAGGCACCGCAGAGGATGGGTCCGGCGGCGATGATCTTCTTGTGCGCTCGGATCCGGCGGGGCGGTTGGCACTGGCAGGTCAGCGGCTGGCCGTTGCGATCGGGTTCGGCGGCGGTCGCGTCTTCGGTGTCTTCGTCCTCGCTCTCGTCGGTCGCGGTGGCGGCGTCGGTGTCTTCGGCGGTGTGCTCGGGTCGGCGGTGGGCGACGATCGCGCGGTCGAGGATCGTGATCTCGCGCTGGTGTTCGGTCGAGGTGGCGTCGGGCAGGGTGGTCAGCGACCATCCGGAGTGGGGATGCCGGGCGGTGGTGAGGCCGATTTCCTCGGCGAGTTGTTTGAACTTCTTGCTGTGATAGCGGCCGTTGTCGCTGGCGGCGTTGATATCTCGGGTGAGCGCGATGCCGTGGACTGCTTCGTGTAGCAGGGTGGCGAGCACGTCGCGGGCGCCGCCGGCGAGTCATTCGGCGCCGATGAACAGCTCTGGTAGCCACTGGCCGTGGTGTTCCCAGCGGTCGGGCCCGAAATGCCCGCGCCGCACGCTGCGCCCGCGGCCGGTCGAGCCCGACTTGATGGGCACGACGGCTTCGGGGACGTCAGGGTGACGGGCGGCGGATGCTGTCCCACACCTCATCGATTGCTGTGGCCAAGGGGCCGCCGATGGGGATCTGAACCTCCTTCGGACAAGCCACAACCCGGACTCACCACCACCCAGCCTAACCAACTACAAACCGCCTCTTGACATAAAGGGGAGCCATGACAGTACGTTCGTCCAATGCCGACTGGATCCCTCGTTCGGCGTGGCTTCAGCAGATGCTGGCTTACAGTCTGCCGTGCTGGAAGCCACGGACAACCTGCTTGAACGTCGCATCGGCCGGCCCGCCCGGGGATCGCGCCAACTGATGCGATAGGCGAAACTTGCTGTGCCCCATCCGGAGTTGGATGGGGCACAGTCGTAAACCTGTCAAACCGATCGAACACCAGGCTGGCCGCATCGGACGACTGTCAGACACTCCCCGAGAAATCGGGAGCTTCAACAATCGTTTCTAGATCTTCGTGGCGCAGTTCTTGGCCATTTCCAGCATCGCCTCCTGGCTGCGCCTGCTGCGCACATCGTCCTTACGCAGGCTTCGCCCCTCAGACAGGGGGGCCTCGAACGCACGGGTGGCCAGTTCCGCGGCAGTGGCGATAGCATCTTCGATTTGCTGCGACAGAGCCTTGTCCGAAACACGGAGTTTGAGATTCCTGGTTTTCTGGAGCAACTTGCTCGTCCCCTCGGCGCCGCCATTCTCGAAAATCCTGACCAAGCCGGGGTTTACCAGGGCTGAGACCGCCATGGAGATGTGATATTTTGCAGCCTTCAGAGTGGCGGATTCGGGTGTGCGCGCGAAGTACCTATCGATTCGATAGATAATCCACGCCGCGTAATAGTACATCTCGACCGGGTAGGCTCCCCACACGAGTGAATCTTCGGCCTCAAGATCCTTCGGGGATCCGATCGCGCGGGACGATTCGCCGAATAGTGTTGCAGCAACGGCCCGGTTGAGCTCCGGGGTGGTCACGACACGTGTGCGAGGGAATTCAAGTGCCGCGCCGCGGTTCTGCCGTTCATACCGGAGGCCCTCTAACCCAGATTGCGCAAAGTACTCTTCGACATCTTTCGCGATTTGCGAGCTCGCCTGGATGTCGGTCAACCCGATTGCTGTTTGAAGGTTGGTTGCAATCGCGACGCTGGTCCGAACTCCGGAATCATTGGAGCTGACGATCTTCACCGGAATCCAGAGTTCGGCCAGTCGTGCGGGCTCGTTTCTCACCTCATCGGACTCGGACCATCGGATCAACTGATGGCTGGTCTGACCGCCGTTGACGATCTGGTAGCCGGAGATGAAGAAACGGTCTCCGAGGCCGCGGAGCTCGGTTGCAATGAGTGTCAGACCGTTGTTTAGGAATGGGAAGTGCTCACGCTCCGCGGATTGAAGCGTGCCCATTATCCTGCTGTTCACCGGGTTCTGCGGGCCGAGATCCAGGCGCACATTGTCGTCGAAGATTCCGGGCCGGATGTCGCCCGACTCATCTTTGAGGAGCTTCATCAGTTCGGTTGCCGAGATCAGCCCTATGTAGGCCTCGCTCACCCTCTCGGTAGCGGGGATTGTCTGGCGCTTCTCGAAGTTGAACTGGATGTTTTGAGGCCCGAACCGTTCCTTCTGCTTGGTGGCGAGTTCCTCGTGCCCGTGCGTTCGAAGCTTCAGGCCTTCCGAGTAGGCGCCGATGTCGCGAATCCGGTTGAGAGCTTCGGTGATCTGCAGCTCTGCTTGCGCGCTCGTTCCCGCGTGGGAGCTGGTAGTGACATAGTAGATTTCGCAGGGAATCCGGCTGTCTTGGAACTTGTCTCCGTTTTCCGCGATCCTGTCGATAAGGCTGGCCAGATCGACGAGCCGTGGGGGAAGCGATATACTTCCCGGCTTCATCGCATACTTGGTGACGGACTCGACGCCGTGGAGGAATTTTGCGATCAGCTTCGAGTCGTATGATTCGCTCGTCTTGGTCTGAATGAAGATCACTTTGGCGGAGTTCGTGGTTTGCTCGGATATCGCTTCGTCGATTTCCGCGGGTTCGAACACGACCCGCCCGTTCACGATCACTGCACCGACGTCGATGCCCTCATCGCTGCCACCGCCGATAATAGACCGCTCGATCGCTTCCACGTCGTCGCGAAGGTACTGAAAGAGATAGCTCGCAGCGACGTAGCGCTCGAACAAATCCGCTTCGGTGCCCTCGAAACCGAAATCGCGAGCAAACTTTGTGACGCGCTTGCTGGTTAGGGTGTGCACCCATCCTCCTGTTGGCAGCTAAGGGCGATGCCGAGTGTCACGAACTATACGGGGAAGCATAGATGCCCCCGGCCGGACTCTACCGGCCCTGACCGACCTGTCGGCGGGGGCTGGGTCCCGACGGGTTCAGAGACTGCGAACGGCTAAGGCGCAGGAGGGAATTGGGTGTGCAGCCAGCCCTTCACGGCACCGAGGTCTCCATATCCGTTGGACTTGAGGGTGCCGACGATGTCGCGACCGCTGATCAGGGCAATGGGGTGGCCGTCGGTTCGAACCTCTTCGTAGACCTGGGGATTGAAGTACGAGAGGGTGACGAACACGCCAAAGTTCCTATGGCGCAACCGGGAGATGAGCCTGCTCATCTCCCGTACTCCCACCGAGTTCGTCGGGCCGTAGCACTTTGCCTCCAAGGCAAAGTCGATCTTGATCGGGTCCGCTGCCGGGCCGAGCTGGTATTGGCCCACTGCGTCGCGGCCGCCATCGCGGCTGGGGCGGGTGACGTCACACGTGCTGGTCGCGGGTGCGATCATTCGCCAGATTGCGATGGCGCACTTCTCGAAATCGTGCGGCCGCTTGTCGAAATGCGTGTGGATGGCGGCCAGGATCGCCTGGCCTGCTTTGTCGGAAGGAACTTGATCGGTTTTGCTGCGGACAATCGTTGTCGGTGCCGCGGTCAGGGTGTCGTAGCTGCGGTTCTCCACCCATGCGCGCCAGCTGTGTGGGCAGTGCGCACTTTTTGTCGCAGGTACGCCGCTGGCGAGGTCAGTGATCCACGCGCGCTCGACCTTTCCCGTGTCGAGCACCGAGAATTTGGCACGGTAGTTCTGGAACCGCTGGCCGCCTTTGCTGCGCCAGATGGCGACGAGGTCATCGTCGGCGCTCAGTACATCGGCACCGGGTGCGAGCAGCCCTCGAAAGCGCGCGGCGCGACCTGGTACCGCCTTCTCGAACAGCAGAAACGGAGGTACCTGCGCACGCTCGGCCTCGGTCGCGTGCGTGGCGGCGAAGGCGTCGCGCAGCAGGACGTTGCCAGACCGTGGGGTGTCATGGACATCCGGGCGTCCAGGCTGCCGGTTATCGCCGTAATAGGTGAAAATCCCGGTCTGGGGATCGAGTTCGTCGGGCCAGTCGCTCTCGGTGCCGCTGGTGAAAAGAGCAACGATTCGGACTGTTCCCTTCGACGGTGACCCGTTGTACCGGAATCCTCCCTGGTTGCCTACCGGCGCTAGCTTGGCGAGCGCATCGTCTCCCGTATTGCCTTGTGCGCCACCCAAATACACTGTCTCCAGAGTGAGGTCGGAAGTGGTCAGGTCCTCGAAGGCCACCGTGTGGGACATGGCGTTCACCGTAACGACAGATGCCAACAGTTGGTTGGATCCGCCTCCGAGAGGCACCGAAAAAACCTCTGTGCAAGCAGCTTTGAGGTCCCTGTCGGTGCCTAGGTCTAGTTTGTCGGTATCGGATCAGGTGACCGGACCCGTAGGGGTCTGGGGGGTGATTGACCATGGCTGTGCATGTCAACGGCGCCGCGGTTGCGGCGCATTTCGGATCGACGGGGAAGGCGCTTCGGCGGCTGCGGGAGTGGGAGACCCGCCCGGGGTGTGCGTACGTGGCGGAGAAGGTTCTGGCTCACGTCAGCTCAGCGATCTTCCAGATCGAACCCGAAGAGGTGCAGCTACTCCACACGGAACATCCGCTCGGACAGCTGCGCGAGCGCTATGAGAGCACCGCGAAGATCGTGCGGGACTGGCGGCCGACTTCGCGTTCTCCCATCTGTTCCACTTCTGCGTCGAGGACTACGGCCGGGTATTCAGCTGGCAGGAGTTCCGCGACGAGTGGTGCAAGGATCAGGCTCGGCGGGCATGGTTGTGGGAGCCTGCCCGTCTGGTCCGGCTCAAGGCCGCAGCCGACTTGAGGAAGCGCCACGGTCTCGGCGAGGACGCCGCGCTCACCGCGGCGCACGACGCACTGCAGTGGCGTATCGGTGGCTTCTACTACTCATTCCTGCGCGAGATCTATGCCCTGGGATGGCTGCGCCGACGCGGCGTGGAGGTCTTGAGTCACCTACTGGCAGATGCCCTGTTCAGAACCGATCTCTGGTCCGGGAACACCGTCGTGGGCATCTTCATCGAGAACCCGAACTACCGCAGCGGTAACCGCGGGCGCAAACATCCTGCGTCGTATTACCTCGACGATCAGGAGAAGTTCCGGTACGTCGACCTGCAAATGGCCAAACCCGGCGAGTTCGGGGCGGTCGCCCTACCGACCGATGACGAGATGCAACGCTGCGCCGATGCTATCCGTGGCGCCCGCGGCCGCTAATCGCGGGCTGCGGGGGTCCTCTCAGGCTCGCATCTGAGCGCAGCGGTTCCACGCTCATAAATTGCACGGCATCGGACCATCCTCTGCAGCAAGACTTTTGGCTGACACCGGTGATATCCGCCGGTTCCGCGACCGTGTCTCACGTCGTCGTGATTCGTGTCCCGCGTGTCGTATTCGGTTGCGCGGCATGATGTCCGGCCATGGTCGATGAGCTGTCGCACCGGCGGGTGCGGGACGGGTTGTGGGCGCTGGCCGAGCCGCTGTTGCCGAAGTTCACTGCACGCAAGCAGGGTGGCGGCACTGGCCTGTCCCCATTCAATGGGGACAGGCCAAGGGGTCTGCCCCGTGCGGCGGTACTTTCGCAAGATGAGCACACTCTTCGATGATCCTGGCTCCGACCCCGCCCTCGACGCCGTGGCGGATGAGATCAAGAAGCTGGATCCCGATGGCAAGCGCTGGGGTGCTGTCGTACGCCACACGTACGACATGATCTACAACGGCTCCGAGACAGGCCGGTTCCGGTGGTCGGAACTGATGAAGACCGAGAAGACCCATTTCGGAACGGTGTTCGAGATCAACGCGCAGCGTGAGTTCAAGTTCGAGGGCGGCGATACGACCGACTATCGCATCGCTGGGCACCAGGTCGATGCGAAGTGGAGTCAGGGTGACGGGCGCTGGATGCTCCCGCCGGAGGTGTACGAAGAACTCGCACTGGTGGCGACGGCCAGCGACCCTGACGCCCGCTTCTCGCTCGGACTCATTCGGGTAAAAGCCAAGTACCGGGCAAAGGGATCGAATCGTGACCAGAAGACGTGGCTCAATCCTGCCGGCCGCGCCGCGGTCCGCTGGCTGTGGCGCGACGCCCCGATGCCTGCCAACATCCTTCTGCAACTGCCGCCGAGCGTGGTCGACCACATCTTCGACAGCAAGTTCGGAACTCAGCGAACCAATCGGCTCTTCCGCGCGACCGAGGGAAAGCTAGTGCACCGCAACGTTGTTCGAACTGTTGCGATGCAACTCGACGACCAGAAGCGTGTCCGCAAGAATGGCGGTGCCCGTTCCGCTCTCAAGCCGGAAGGGATCCTGATCCTGAGCAACTACCACAAGCACATTGCCGAGGGGCTCGGTGTATCGGTCCCCGATGACAAGCACTACATCTCCGTGCGGGTCGTTCCGGGTTCGGCCGGGGATACGCTGATTGACGGAAGCCGGTGGCGGCGAGCAACACCGCAGGATCCGCCGTGCATCGCTCCGGACCTTCCAGAACGCGGTGTCAGAGAAGAGTGACGCTGCCGGACGGCGATGGAGGGAGTGCCGGTTCCCGGCACTCCCTTGAGCGCGAAGGATGGTTCAGCTGATCTTGGCCCTGTTACGGAGGAACAGGTCGTGACGAACATGGTCGTCCTGTCCCGTGAATGCCTTGAACTGGCCGATTTTGTACGCCGTCGCGCTCGTCCCGTTACGCACCGTGAGCTCGAAGTCACGACTCAGCAAACTGACACGCTCTTCCAGCTCGTGCGGCTCGATCTGGATGCCTATCTTGCGTGAGATCTGCGGCAGTGTCAGGAAGCCGTCTGCTTCACGGAGCACCCGATAGATGGGATCGTGTGCGGTATCGACAGCACGATCCACCCGCTTACCCTGCTTCAGCAGCGCCTTCTTAATTGATCGTCCAACGGCTTCGGCGACCGGCGGCGGAAACGCGTTACCGATCTGCCGGTACACAGAAGTCTTCCTGCCTTCGAACTTCCAGTCCCAGGCGGGATCCCAGCCCTGTAGCAAGCTGACCATCTCGGTGGTCAGCTTCGGGCCTACTTCGAACTTGTCGCCACGCGCCGGCGGAAGGTCCGCCACCCCCATCGCGTCGACGCCCATCTTTGCCCACGCCTTCTTTGCGCGGGTCGGCCCGAGATCGGCGCCTCCGTGCTTTTTTGAGCCGCCGACGATAGTGGGCGCGATGTCATGGGCTCCTTCGGCCCATGCTTCGGCCTCCTCCCAGCCACGTGATGCGATCAGCTCTTTGAGCGTCGAGCCGACCGTCCGGCTCGACGGCTTGGCATCTGGCCAGCTGAAGTAGGGGGCGTATTCGTCCTTCAAAGCAACGAGGACGAAGCGGGGTCGCAGTTGCGGGACACCAAAGTCAGATGCCTGCAGAAGCCGCCATTCGGCTACGTACCCAAGCTCGCCGAGCCTGTCGAGAACATGCTGCCGGTACCCTGCGAACCGGGGCATGCTCAAGCCCCGCACGTTCTCCAGCAATAGTGCTTTCGGGCGCAAGTGAGCGCATTGCTCCACACCCCACGCGAACAGGTCGCGCTCGTCATCGGCGCCTAGCTGCTTCCCCGCGATGCTGAACGGGGGGCAGGGAACACCTCCGGCTAGCAAATCGATGCGCTCCGGGAGCGCCAGCTTCCTGCGCTGCGCCTCTTTCCAGACTTCTGGATCTGCCACATCACCGGTGATCACTGCCCAGTCACGGTTCGCACGCAGCGTTGCTGATGCCATGGGGTCGAGTTCGATGGCGAGCTCATGCGCGAATCCTGCATGCTCGAGGCCGAGAGCCTGCCCGCCGGCCCCAGCGCAGATCTCGACCACCGTCAGTGTTCCCATTAGGCTCCTTTGAGATTTCGGTCGTCTTTCCCACCTCACCAGCTGACGGACCGGTACTGTCTGTGGCGTTGCTGCATCGGCTACTCGCATCGGGGGGAAGGTGGTTTCGGAGATGGACAGTAGCGTGAAGATGCGACACCCTGATGCATCCGGTGCCGTTCCGAGCCCGTCGGGCGAGGGACGATCACGCAACATGCGCGCTAACCGCCGTACCGATACCAAGCCCGAACTGGCCTTGCGTCGTCTCCTGCACGGCATGGGCTATCGCTATCGCAAAGACTTCGTAATCCGGCTGGATGGAGGTCTGCGTGTCCGGCCCGACATCGTCTTCACCGCGCGGAAGGTCGTGGTCTTCGTCGATGGCTGCTTCTGGCATGTTTGCCCGCTTCACGGCAGGTTGCCAACGACGAACGACTGGTACTGGACACCGAAGCTGCGCCGCAACGTCGAACGTGACCGAACCGCTGACGCGGCGCTCGCTGCCGCGGGCTGGGTGGTGATCCGCTGCTGGGAACACGAGCCCGCACCCGAGGCCGCGGCCCGTGTAGCAGAAGCGATCGCACATAGATTCGAATCTACCTGACACCCCATCGGATCTGAAGACACTGGCGGCGGCGAACCGGCGGCATGAAGCTCCGGCTGGCGATCACCCGCCAACCATGAACGCCATGTCGTCCGCGACTGTCAAGGCGAAACCTGGTTGGTGACCCGCCACGTCGAACCACGGTGAGCAGGTCGAGCCCGTTGAACGGAATCGGATGGGTCAAATCTGCAATCCCGCCAATGCAACAAGCATCTCGAATATCGGTAACCAAGTTCCCCTGCTCCGCCGATTGCGATCCTCGCCGCCCGCAGAACCAATCGGGACGCTGTCGATGTCCGAGTTAGAGTGGTCGCTTATACGGTTCGCACGAGTTGTGTGAACTGAGCTCGCCGACCTCGATCCTTCCTTATGTGCAGGGCCCTTCCGTCGATACCGCGAGAATCTATGTGCCAGTGCTCCTGGCCCGTCCCCGGTGAATGAGACCACTCGGTATTAGAGTTCTGTTGGCCCTGACCAGGGCTGGAAGGGACACTGAGCGACATGGCAGGACGCAAGCGGCATTCCGCGGAGGAGATCGTGCGGAAGCTGCGCCGTGCCGATGAGCTGATCGCGGCGGGCAAGACCGGGGAGGAGGCCGCAGCCGAGCTCGGGGTCTCGGCGGCGACGATGTACAACTGGCGCCGTCGGTACGGGGGCGTGGATACCAACGCAGCCAAGGAGCTCAAGGAGCTGCGGGAACAGAACGTCCGGTTGAAGCGGTTGCTGGCCGATGCCGAGTTGGAGAAGGACGCACTGCGGGAGATCGCGACTGGAAAATTCTGAGCCCAGCGGCCAAGCGCCGCGCCGTGGACATGCTCACACAGGTCAAGAGCATGTCGGAACGGTTGGCGTGCAAGGTTGTTGGGCTCCACCGTTCGACCTATCGCCGGCTGCCGGCCGCACAGATCCCGGCAGATCCCGACGCCGGTTTGGCGGGCCTGGCTGCGGTCCTACGCGACGAAACACCAAGGGCACGGGTTCGGTCGTGCGTGGGCGGCGTTGCGGTTCGACGAGGGCCATGGTGTGAACAAGAAGAATGTGCACCGGCTCTGGCGCGAGGAGGGCCTGCAGGTGCGCGAGCATTCCCCGCGTAAGCGGGCCGGGTGTTCGTCGGTAGCTGCGGTCGATGCGGACGCGCCGAAGGTGGTGTGGGCGTTGGATTTCCAGTTCGACTCCACCGTAGACGGGCGGGCGGTGAAGATCGCGTCGATGATCGACGAGCACACCCGCGAATCGCTGCTGCACCTGGTGGAGCGGTCGATCACCGCCGAGAAGCTCGTCGCCGAGCTCGAGAAGGTGTTCATCGTCCGCGGCGGCCCACCGAAGGTGCTGCGCATGGACAACGGGCCGGAAATGATTTCCCATGCCCTGCAACGGTTTTGCGCCGATCGGGTGGGGATCGTCTACATCCCGCCCGGGACGCCGTGGAACAACGGGTTCATCGAATCGTTCAACCGGCGGCTGCGGGCCGAGTGCCTCAACCGCAACTACTGGACGAGCCTGCTCGAAGCCCGGGTCGTGATCGGCGACTTCAAGACCGAGCACAACCATCGGCACCGGCACTCGGCACTGGGGTATCTCACCCCGGCCGAGTACGCTGCCCGCTGCGGTCACACCCACCACCCCGTGGCCTGTGACATCAACTGAAACTGGATCGAATACAACCCGGACTCAAAGACCGGGTGGTCCCGTCATCGGGGACCGGTCACTCCGACCAGATTCACACGCGAGAACAGGAGCAGAGATCTTCGGATGCGGGCACGCCACCCCGCAGGTGAGTAAGTGCGAGTTCGTAAGCAGCGTCAAAGGATTGGGTGTCGTGACCATCTGCAACTGCATCACTATCGTCGGCAGTGTCATAGACACACCCGTACCAGTGAACGATGTCGTCACGGCTTTCAGCGAGCCCATTGTCAATGGTGGTTACCAGCAACTCAAGGGAATGCCCGCCGGGCGATTCTTCGATAGGTACCCCGATCGCCATGCAGCCGCCCCCTGTATCGACGATCTTTGCGACTGTTCCCAATCGTTTGCCGAGCGTGTCAAGTTCGACTCGGTAGGTCTCGGCGAGACGAGCCTTGTAAGCGTCATGGCTGTCCATCAGGGCACCCGCTCCTTTAACGTCCGTGATCATCGCGAATCAAACACACTTTCCGACACGGCATCCGAACACAATCCTCCCGTTGTTGGTTCAGGATCTACCCGTGTTCATAGCCGATGACGCACAGTCACCGTTGGCCACTTTACCTGAGGCTATGCCACATCGTCTTGCACGCTTGATTACGGAAGATCACGCGCGGCCACGCCGAAAGTTTGGGGTCGGGGTGCTGGTTACGCGGTCAGCCGGCCTGCTGCCTGTTCGGCGGTTATGAGCTTGTACCGGTGATCTCGCGGAATATCTCGGAGAACAGATCGCGGGCGGCGGGCACGGGTGGCGGCCCGCTGATGACGCTGATGCGAAAGTCCGCCGCGGTGAATCCCTGGGAGCATCACCTGTTGCCGGTGGTCCCACGACTGGCAACGTGAGGTTCCCCCCAAATGGTGGGCAGGGGGCTTATGCGCTGTCAGGCAGCCGCGTGGAGTGACTTCTCGAAATTGTCGGGGCTTTGCATCCCGAT
>NZ_JBSGCB010000103.1:0-15382 GCF_053601595.1 Nocardia sp. NPDC004711
CGGGCTGGACCGAATCAGTGGTGACCAGCCACTGCGAAGCCCCCGACGATGCGAAGCGAGCCGTCGGGTGGTCTTTGATGCTCCTACAGATGTTTTAAGCGGCCGACTGCGCTGCGATCGGGTTGATGCGCGCGTGGTAGATCTCCCGTGCGATGTAGCGTTTGAGTACCTTGAGTCAAGTCCTCATGCTGTGAGTCGTTGTGCAGCGTGATGGTTGCTTTGGGTCGTTGGGGGTGCGTGGTGCCAGCAGGCCCAGATGACGTGGAGCCCAGCGCGGGCAACGATGCGGGGTGGCGTGAGGAGTGCGTTTGCCGCGTGCACGGGCGTTGTGTAAAGCTGCGGGGCCCAAGGTGATTGCATGCGGGCGTTGTGGGCGAAAGCGGTGATAGCTCTGCGGGCCCGGGTGTTAGCTGCCCAGCGGAAATAGACGCCACTGGTCTTGCCAGAGGCCTTGGTGACCTGGGTGACGCCGCATTCGGCGCCGGCTTGGTCGATGGTGTCAACGCGGTCGAGGATCGGACTGAACCGCCCTGACGACCTCGGCGAGCAACCGGGCCAGGTTGAGATCGCGATGGGCGGCCCGCCGCGCAGCGGCGGCCGAACCGGCGACAAGACCAGGTCGCATAGAGGGCCCTCCACACTTCGAGGGGATTGACAGGTCAGCTGGATTTTCAACTGGCATGCCTGCCAGGAACTGCGACACGGCAACGGAGACACGTGAGGTAACAACGAAGTGTCCGAACCGCTTTTCTCTTGGCCCGACCACGAACCGTCGTGCACGGTACCTGGGCTCCAGGCCACGCCGATGCGATCACCGCCTTTGCGCGTGTGTTCTCGACCGGACGCCGCGGCGACGCACTGGCCGTCTACCACCATTGCCGCCCCGTCGTCGACGTCTGGACCGGCGCCGCCTACCATCACCGCTTTTTGTCTGGTAGCACAAGACCCCACCTTGTCGTATTCGACCTCCAAAGGCATCACCGTCACAGTGCTGCACCGGCTGGCCGAGCGCGGGCTGCTCGACTATTTCGCACCGGTCGCGCAATACTGGCCGGAATTCGGCGCCAACGGTAAGAAGAACATGACCGTCATCGAATTACTCAGCCACCGCCCCGGGCTCTCGCACGTCGCCCCCCTGGCCAGAAATCTCTGCGAGCTGCTCGACCGCCACCTGATAGAGGAACGGATCGCGACCGCCGCGCCGGGCTGGTGGCGCGGAATGCCCGCCGATCACGCGATCTCCTACGGCTGGCTCGCCGCTCGCTCCGACACCGGGATAGGTTCGACGAGTCCGAAGACGATCATCGACAGCGTTCGCGGGCAGGGGCGTGCCTACATGTGCGGCAGCAGGCGTCCCGGCAGGGGAGCGAGGAAGGATCGGGGGGCGGAATATTCGCAATAGAAGTCACGCAAGGGCCGTGCCAAATCCGGAATTCGACCTCTCGATGACAACCAGGGCCTGACCTGCTATAGCGGCAAGTTAGGCGCCGGCATTGCCACGTTCGGGTCGTCCGCAAATTGCAGTAATCACCTTCAACGGAAGCAAGGCGATTATGATTCGAATCGGTCCGCCCAGTCCACTCCCAGGAGCGACGAAACGGTCCGATAGGTCGCGGGTGTAGCACTCGGCCGGATCGGGGCGGCATTGCTCACGAACCGTTCATCGGCCGCGAGTTCAGCTGAACCGAGAACTGCTGCCAGAGAGGCGAACTGCCGGTCGTTGCCGACCGAGTGTACGAGCGGGAGGTCGGCGGTGTCGAACATTTCGTAGGGCGGGATGCCGGGATGCCGGTTACCCATCACTTCCGGAACCACACCCCCGGCGACGTATGCAGAAGCCTGGCTGGTCAGGGTGGACAGCAGAGATGACAGCAGGTTGAACTCCGCTCACTGGCCCTCACCGACGCGGTCCAGGTGCCGTAGCGCGGCGAGGATACCGACTGCGGCGTGTAGTCCGGTGATGACGTCGACCACAGCAACGCCAACCTGAGTGGGGTGTGGGGGTCGGGTCCAGTGATGCTCATCAGCCCGCCGACCGCCTGTATCAGAATGTCGTACCCGGCCAGCAGATTGTCACGGCCGAAGTCGGCCACCGAGCAGTAGACAATGCCGGGATTGAGCTTCGATACTTGCTCGTAGGCGAGACAGAGCTAGTCCATGCCTCCGGGCAGGAAATTCTCGATGCCGATGTCTGCGCGGGCGACCAGCCAGCGCGCGGCCGCCAGGGCATCGGAATCGGTCAGGTCGAGGGCGACGGATTTCTCGTTGCGGTTGACGCTCTGGAATTAGGTGGACTGGTCGCCGGACCACGGCGGGTGTCGCCGCGAGTTCCTGCCGTTCGATCTTGATGGCCTCGGCACCGAAGTTAGCCAGCGGCATCGTCGAATAAGGTCCGGCAATCACCCGGCCGAAGTCGGCGACCACCAGACCGTCGAGGGCACCGGTCACCGGAACGCCGCCTCACCGGTCAGTGCCTTGCCGATCGTGAGCTGGTGCACCTCGGAGGTGCCCTCGTAGGTGAGCACGGATTCTAGATTGTTGGCGTGCCGAATCACCGGGTACTCGAGGGTGATGCCGTTGGCGCCTAGGATGGTCCGGCATTGGCGGGCAATCTCGATTGC
Organism: Nocardia sp. NPDC004711; assembly: GCF_053601595.1. Lineage (NCBI taxonomy): Bacteria > Bacillati > Actinomycetota > Actinomycetes > Mycobacteriales > Nocardiaceae > Nocardia > Nocardia sp. NPDC004711. The sequence continues at coordinate 2,622 of NZ_JBSGCB010000103.1, forward strand.
TTCCCGAACGTTGTTGAGTTTGCCGATACTGACCTGTTCCGGGACGATCTCGCCACGGTCCTTGATCCGGCCCAGGTGGTAGGCGAGCAGATGCCCCTTGCCGAGCTCGACGGCCATGTCCGCGATCTTCGCCTGGGTCAGCTGGTAAGCGGCCAACGGCTTGTCGAACACCTCCCGTGACTTCGCGTAGTCGATCGCCGTCTCCAGACAGTCACGCGCGGCACCCAGCGCACCGAACACGATCCCGAACCGGGCCTCCCCCAGACTGGTCAGCGGACCGCGCAGTCCGCGGGCCGCCGGCAGCATCGCCCGAGCTGGCAGGCGGACGTCGTCGAGCACCAACTCGGAGGTCACCGACGCGCGTAGTGACAGCTTCGAATGGATCTCCGGCGCGGAGAACCCCGGGGTATCCGTTGGGACGACGAAGCCGCGGATGCCGTCGTCGGTCTGCGCCCACACCACAGCGACATCGGCGACCGAGCCGTTGGTGATCCACATCTTCGTACCGTTGAGCACCCAATCGTCACCGTGACGCTTGGCGTGGGTGCGCAAGCCCGCCGGATTGGACCCGAAGTCCGGCTCGGTCAGGCCGAAGCAGCCGATTGCCTTACCGGCGGCCATCCGCGGCAGCCACTCTTGCTTCTGTTCCTCACTGCCCCAGTGGTGGATCGAGAACATCGCCAGCGAGCCCTGCACAGAGACCAGACTGCGGATACCCGAGTCGACCGCCTCAAGTTCCAGACACGCCAGCCCGTACGCGGTCGCACTCATCCCGGCGCAACCGTACCCCGCCAGATGCATACCCAGCACCCCCAGCCCGCCGAGCTCTTCCGCAAGCTCACGCGCCGGGATCCGGGCCGCTTCGAACCATTGGGCAATGCACGGACGGATGCGCTGTTCGGCGAACTTCCGGACCGTTGCACGGATCTCGATCTCCTCCGATGTCAGCAGGGAGTCGAGGGCGAACAACTGGGTCAGCGACTGGGACATCAGGCCTCCGGCAGAGCGGTGATCTTGAAAGAACGTTTGCGCAATCGTTTGCATCGCTATGCTAGGCATTACCACGAGGGCGGTCAACCCAGGAAGGACGCAATGCCGTAATGCTTCGACCAACCCGCGCTCCCACACTGAAGGAGATCGCCAAACGCGCCGGGGTACACGTCTCCACCGTATCCCGGGTACTGCGCCAAGCGGAGCCGGTCGACGGCTGGTCCGCCTCCGCCCAGCGCGTGCGCGGCATAGCGGCCGAATTGGGCTACCAGCCGAATCTGTGGGCAGCGAGTCTACGCACCCGCCGGACCACCACCCTCGGCATCGTCATGCCACGCCTGACCGACGGCGTCGTCGCCATGACCTACCAAGGCATCGAGGAAGCAGCCACCCGCGCGGGCTACTCCGTGCTGCTGTCCAGCCCGCCCGACGACCTCGATGCCCAGCGGCGTGCGGCCGAACTGCTCATCGGCCGCCAGGTCGACGGTCTACTGTTCAGCAGCCTCCATATCCCCGGTCGACCATTCGTGGACTCGCTGCCGACAGGGCACCTGCCCGTCCTCACCGTCACCCGGCATGCCGACGCCAGCCTGCCCTTTGTCGTCGGCGACGACCGGCTCGGCGGCTACCTCGCCACACGCCACCTCCTCGACCGCGGATACACCGATATCGCCGTCATCACCGGACCCGACCATGCGACCACCGCACGCGACCGCGTGCACGGATTCCTCGACGCGATGGCGGAAGCCTCGATCCCGGTACCACCCGACCGGATAGCCCCGTCCACATTCGAGGTCGCTGGGGGCGTCGAAGCCGCCCGCACCCTGCTCGACCAGCCTGACCGCCCGCGCGCGATCTTCGCTGTCAGCGACACCATCGCGATCGGCGTCCTGGGCGTCGCACGAGATCTCAGCTTGGCCATCCCGTCCGATCTCGCTCTGGTCGGCTACAACGACATCCCCGTCGCTGCCCAGCTACCCGTCCCACTGACGACGATCTACTCACCCGCACACAAGATCGGTGCCACCGCAGTTGGACAGCTACTAGAACTTGTCAAGGGGCATGACGTCGAATCGGTTCGACTTCCGGTGGAACTAGTCACCCGAAAAACGACCTGATAAAGCGTAGCCAAAACCCGTCAAACAACTAAGACGACGTCTCACATGGCTGTTCTGGCCTTCGTCAGTTTCTTGAAGCAGCTGAGGGCGGCGGCCAATGTCAGGAAGCCCAGGTAATGAGTTCCCTTGCGGTCGTAGCGGATGTTGAGCCGGTGGTAGCCGGTCAGCCACGACACCGTCCTCTCGATCACCCACCGGTGCCGGCCGAGTCGCTGCTCGGACTCGATGCCCTTGCGGGCGATGCGAACTGCCATGCCACGTCGGCGGACCCACAGCCGCAGTTCCGGTTGGTCGTAAGCCTTGTCGGCGTGGAGCTTGCCCGGTCGGCGCTGGCGCGGTCCGCGCCGCGACCGTACCGCCGGGATCGCTTTCACCAGTGGTTCGAGCGCCTGCGAGTCGCGAACGTTCGCGGCCGAAACCGCAACTGCCAGAGGTATTCCCGTCCGATCTGACAACACATGCATCTTCGAGCCGGGCTTGCCGCGGTCGGTAGGGTTCGGGCCGGTCAGATCCCACCTTTTTTCGCCCGTACACTCGCGGCGTCGACCACGGCCCGCGACCAGTCGAGCAAGCCCTGGCCGCCCAGCTCGTCGAGCACCGCCCGATGCAGCCGCCGCCACACCCCCAGCCCTGGTCCACGCCGTGAACCGACGGTGCGCCGTCGGAACCGTCACCCCGAACGACGGCGGCAGCATTCGCCAAGCACATCCGCTGTCAGCACGTATACCACCGCCGTGAACACCGCCCTCTGGTCGACCGGGGCAATACCGCCGCCCTGCGGACGCGACGGGAATTTCGGCAGCAACGGCTCCGCCAGTTCCCACAGCTCGTCCGACACCAGCCGCTGCGACAATGCATCCACCACGATCAAACATCATGCAGCACAACCGCACTCAGCACCGACCGAACGAATCACATCCATGTGAGACATCGTCTAAGCTTGACTCTGTCGGGAATCTTGGAATTCGGTATGTCGCGGCTGATGGGCTGCCACACTGCGGGGCGCGAAATGCACTGCGTCCTCGAAGGAACTGGTGAATGTCACTCGGACCAGGACTGGCCAAGACGGTCCCGCCGCTGACGGCGCGGGTGGCCCGCGCCAGCAATCCCCGCGGCACCACGGCGATGTGGATACGTGACCGGCTCGAAAGCCTGTGGAGCAATGAGGATTTCGCCGACTGGTATCCGCGCGATGGGCGGCCCGGTCTGTCCCCGGCTCAATTGGCCACGTGTGCGTGCTGCAGTATGTGCTGGACCTGTCCGACCGGCAGGCGGCCGAGGCTGTGCGTTGTCGTATCGACTTCAAGTACGCGCTCGGTCTGGAGTTGGATGACCCCGGTTTCCATCACAGTGTGCTGAGCGATTTCCGCGACCGACTCGCCGACGGTGACCGCGCCGACCGGCTGCTCGATCTCGCTGTGGCCCGGCTCACCGAGGCCGGGCTGGTGCGCGAACGCACCACCGCGCGCACCGACTCCACCCACGTCCTGGCCCCGGTCCTCGGGTCCAGGCCCTGCGACAGATCGTTGTGCAGAACTACTACCGCGACGAGAAGGGGCGTCTGCGCTGGCGCACCGACGATGACGGCGGTCTGCCGTCCTCGTCGGTGGCGATCGTCTCTCCCTACGACACCTCGGCCCGTTACGCGCGTCGAGGGCAGGTCACCCGGTGGAAGGGATTCTTGGTCCACCTGACCGAAACCTGCGCGACCGAGGACACCAACGTGATCACCGACGTCGCCACCACCCCGGCCACCACCAACGACGCCCAAGTCCTGCCCGGAATCCACACCCGCCTGCGGCGGCGCGGACTGCTTCCGGCCGAGCACCTGGTCGACGGCGGCTACACCTGCCTGGTCCACGTCGCACAGGCGGCCCGCGAACACCAGGTCACCGTCACCGGCCCACTGCCGGGCAACCCCACCCACCCCCACCGCGACAACGACGGATTCGGCCGCGACGACTCCCCACATCGACTTCGACCGCCGACAGGTCACCTGTCCCCAAGGCCAAGTCAGCAAAGGATGGCATGGTCCCTACCCGACGTCATCGCCGACCGCGGCCCCGCTGATCGTGGCCCGGTTCACCAAAACCCAGTGCCAGCCATGCCCGGCCCGCAACCAGTGCACCACCTCCCGCGACAGCGCACGCAACGTGGGATTTCCCCCGCGAGAACTACTCGACCTGCACGTTCGAACCCGCGACGAGCAGCAGAGCCCGGCCTGGCGGCAGCGGTATGCCGTGCGTTCCGGCATCGAGGGCACCGTCTGCGAATTCGCGAACGGACACGGCATGCGGCGATGCCGCTACCGCGGCCAGGCCAAGGCCCACGTCCAGCACGTCCTCACCGCCATCGCCGTGAACATCGAACGCCTCAGCGCAGGACTGCTACCGGGCGAGCACTCCCCGTCCCGGCCACCAACAGCCTTCCAGGATCACCTGGACCAGAACGGAATTCACCGAATACGGTCCTGGCGCGCGCTCAACAGCTGATCCTGAACTTCACAAGATCACCGACAGAGTCAAGCTTAGGAACACGATCGATATGGCAATCATCGGAGTCCTCTTCGATCTGCTCGGTAAAGCCGCCGCATTGGCGAGTGCAGGATCGACCTGCATGAACACTCCGCACCGATAGGGGGCTGTGCGTCGGCCCCTACGCAGGGGCCAACCGCAACCGCGACGGCGACGAGACCCCACCCACCCTGTCCGGCTACCAACGCATTCCCAAGCCCCCCGCGGAAGGATAGTTCGGTGCCGCCCAGGATTGTCCCGTCGGCCGCGAGGATCTTGAAGACCCCGTTGTCGGTGACCAGCGATCCGGCATCGGTGCGGATGACGGTGCTGGTCTCGCCGACTGTTGCCGTGTAGTTCACGGGCTCGGCCGCGGCGTTCGGCGCGGCGGTCGCGGTCGCGGTGATGATGCTCGCGGTAGCCACGAGCAGCGCGGTGGACAGTGCGGCGGGACGGGTGGAAAACCCCATCGGTGAACCTCGAATTCCTGGTCAGGCGTTGGCAGCGGTCGGCTTCCTCGGCACCCTCGCCGGCCAGCTCTTCGTCACCACACCCGCAGCGATCCTGGCCGCAGCCCAGTACTTCACCACCATCAACCAACCCATACCCTCAACCAAGTAAATCGACTGCTCGGCAACGGTTTCGGCCCACACATCGCCCGTGGCGCTCGCACGGACGCCAGCCGCGCGAGCACCTACAGGACCACAGCAGGCCGAGCACGCTCGATCCCCGCGGCGATCACAACTCAACCAAGCGATCATGGCCCCTATCCGGGGCGTGAGACTGGAACTATGAGTGAGCTGTGGGACAGGAGCAAACCCGCGCGCACCTACGAGGCACAGCCGGACGGGCGCGCGGTGCTGCCTGTGATCCTGACCCGCGGCGACCAGGCCAAAGCCGTCACGCCTCGGCACACCGGCTGCGAGCCGATGGACCTCGACGCGGCCGAGATCACCCACAACAGCAATATACCGCCCTCGGAGGTGGCCGGCCGCGAGTTCACCACAACCGGTGACCGGACCAGCCTGCACGACTTCGCGCTCGTCAACGATCGGCGCGTTCGATGGCACGTCGACGCCGGGGCCGGTACCGATCATGAGTGCGCCTCGGCGCGAATTCGAGATCCCTACCACCCGAGCGCGTGATCTCCGCCCAGTGCTGACGACCTGCGTAGCGGAAACTGTTGCGCAGCAAATGGATTACACAGGTCTGCACGATGGTTTTCTCCCAGACGGTGTTGATCGCCTCCGGCAGCCCTTTGAGACCGTCGCAGACCGCGATGCACACATCAGCGACGCCGCGGTTGCGCAGCTCGGTCAATACCTGCAACCAGAACTTGGCTCCTTCGCCGCCGTCGCCGGCCCACAACCCGAGGATGTCGCGTTCCCCGGCGCAAGTGACGCCGATGACCACGTAGATCGGACGGTTGGCTACCTGACCATCGCGGACCTTCACATGGATGGCATCTATGAACAGGACCGGATAGACGCGATCCAAGGGCCGGTTGCACCAATCGGTCATCTCCGCGATGACCTTGTCGGTGATCGTCGAGATCGTGTCCTTCGACACCGACGACCCGTAGATCTCGGCGAAATGCGCCGAAATCTCGCCAGTGGTCAGCCCTTTCGCGGTGAGCGACAACACGATCCCGTCCACTCCCGACAGGCGCCGCTGCCGCTTCTTCACAATCTTCGGATCGAACGAGGAGCTCGTGTCCCGCGGGACGTCGATGTCGACAGGACCGATCTCGGTGATCACCGTCTTCGATCGAGTTCCATTGCGGGAGTTTCCTGTTCCGCGTCCGGCCGGGTCGTGTTTCTCATAGCCGACATGCTCGGTCATCTCCGCTTCCAGTGCGGTTTCGAGCACGGTCTTGGTCAGCTGGTTGAGCAACCCGCCCGGCCCGACCAGATCGATACCTTGTTCCTTGGCCTGGGCCAGCAGTTGCTCGGCCAGCTTCTTGGTGTCCACCGCGCCCTCGGTCACGGCGGCCAGTGTCTCCGACATCAGTCGGTCCCTCCTGCCGAACCATCAGGTTCGGCCGATCGGACCGAGATCAAGATCCGCCGTTATCCCGGCACTCCCAACTTCGTGAGATTTTTCCCTTCCCTCTCGTATCGGTGGGCCGGGCGTCCGACAAGGAGCCCTGTCGTTACCAGGTGACCGGGAGTTTTCGCGGCCCGTAGAGTTGGCGATCGCCGCTGTGCCAGGGGATGTCCGCAACAGGTACGGCGAGGTCGAGATTGGGGAATCGTCGAGCCAGGCCGGTGAGCGCGATCTGCAGTTCCAGGCGGGCAAGGTGTTGGCCGATGCATTGGTGGACGCCATAGCCGAACGTCAGGTGATTGGCTGCGTGGCGTGTCAGGTCGACTCGGTCCGGCTCAGCGAATACTTGCGGGTCACGATTGGCTGCGGAGAGCGAGATGGCGACGGGCTCGGAGGCCTTGATCACGGCGTCACCGATCTCAACATCCTCCAGAGCGGTTCGAACATCGTTGGCTTGATCGATGGTGGTGTAGCGCAGCAGCTCTTCTACGATGTGACCGATCGGGGCTGACTCGGTTCTGAGCGTGTTCCACCGCTCGCGATTCTGGAGGAGCGTGAAGATGCTGGACGCGAGGGCGTTGGCGGTCGTCCCGTGAGCCGCTGTTACCAATACGACTGCGGTGGACACGAGTTCGTCCTCGGTCATTGCCCCGTTGTGAACCAGCGCGCTGAGCAGATCATCGCCTGGTTGGGCTCGCTTGCGTTCGATGAGTTCACGACCGAATGCGCGAAACTCCCTTCTCGCCTCCACGACGTCGTCGACAGTCGCGTCTGAGTTGTGCCGGACTGCGGCAAGCTGCTCGAACGTGCCGCGTTCGCTCTCCGGCACGCCGAACAGTGCACAGGTCATGAGCGAAGGGATTGCCTGGGCGAACGTTTCGACCAGGTCGACGGGTGGGCCGAGCTTTTCCATGACGTCGAGACGATCGGCGACAATCTTTTCGATGCGTGTCCGATACTCACCGACGCGGCGCACCGCGAAGTGGGGGGCCACGATGCGCCGCAGCCGAGTGTGTTCGGGTGGATCTGTCATGAAGAAGGGCAACTTGCTCAGCGAACGCTCATGGAGTGTCCGCACGACCTCCAGGTCCCGGAAGGCGTCGGCGAGCCGCCCTTCCCGCCGGTAGCGATCAATAAGCCCACGGACAACATCCGGAAAGTCGGTATCGTGCTGGATCGCATCGAACACCAGGGCGGCTTGTCGCTCCGGATGCATGCTCGGTGGACCCCCAGGGTAGACGGTGAAACGCTGATCGCCCAGCACGGCACGAGCAAGCTCGTGGCTCGTCACTAGCCAGCCAATGTGACCATCTGGAAAACGGAGACGGCTTATTGGTTGGCTATCTCGTAGCTCGCCGAGCTTGCTAGGTGGGTCGAACGGGCACTCGCGTTCTGTGGGCAGGCAAACCGGTTCGGCTTGCCTGGCGTCAGGCAAAGGCGAAGTTGTCATGATCATCCTCCTCTTTCTATAAACGGTTATGCGACTAACTGTCCGATGTGTTGGCGTTCGGCTCTGAGTTCTCTGGGCATGTTCCATGCCAAGACACCGGTGATGCGGTCGTCGTGGATGTAGTGGGCGATGAATCGTCGTTCGTTCGGGTCGCCGTGGGTGATCGTGACATGGCAATTCGGGGGGAAGGTGCCATAGGCCTGAATTCGCGCGTCGTATTGGTCGGTCCAGAAATAAGGAACGGGAGTGAACGGCGTGCCCTCGCCGAGGAGGTTGGTCGCTGCGGCGATGGCTTGCTCTGTGGCGTTGAGGCGGTGCTCGACTCGCACGTGGGTGCCCAACGTGTCGTGCCACCAACGGGCAACGTCTCCGGCTGCGTAGACGCCGGGCGCGGCACGGCAGGTGGCATCGCAGACCACGCCATCATCAAGGGTGAGCCCACTGCCGGTGAGCCAATCGGTCGCCGGCACAGACCCGATCGCGACCAGAACGATATCGGCGGGCAAGACCGCGCCGGTCGCGAGCTCGACACCGTTGACCTTGCAGTCCCCGAGTAGGCTGCGGACGGCGGTACCACAGCGCATGTCCACGCCGTGCTCACGGTGCAGGGCGGCCACGTGCCCGCCGATTTCGTCACCGAGCTGCCTCGCCATCGGCACCAGGAGCGGATCAACGATGCAGACCTCGAGACCAGCCTTGCAGGCGGCGGCCGCAACCTCACAACCGAGAAATCCGGCGCCGATCACTACCAGACGCCGACCTGGGTGTAGGTCTGCGCGCAGAGCGAGAGCGTCATCGACCGTGCGTAGCACGTGCACTCCGGCCAAGTCGTGTCCCGCCGCCAGACGACGCGGCGCAATACCTGTCGCGATGATGAGCCCGTCGAAAGGCAGATATTCACCACTGCGAAGCTCAACGGTGCGATTGTTCAGGTCGAGCGCAGTCGCGCGGATACCGAGCCGAAGGTCAACCCGCAGCCGGTCGAGAGTGGCGGCGTCGCGGAACGTGAGACGACTGATGTTCCAGGCCCCCGTGAGGATCTGTTTGGACAACGGTGGCCGGTCATATGGGAGGTAACTCTCGTCACCGACCAGACTGATTGCCCCGTCAAAACCAAGGCGACGCAGCGTCTCCACCGCCGTCAAGCCTGCTGAGGAGGCACCGACGACCACAACCCGGTCGAGACGGCCAGTCATTCGATGACCCGGATCGCGGCCGCGGGGCACAGCATCGCCGCTGCTCGTACGCCCTCATGTGACCCGGCATGCGGCGCTTCGTCGAGCAGCACGACGACGCCGTCTTCCTCGCGCTGGTCGAACACGTCCGCCGCGGCCAGCACACATTGACCGCCGCCCACGCATTTTTCCTCGTCAACTTCGATACGCATGTTCGTCAGCTCCTTTTCAACTTCTTGGTCGTGCCGGTATCGAACAGTGCCTGAGGACGCTGGCTGATAGTCAGGGTGATACCGGTATGTCGGCATGCCACTAGTCCCCCGTCACTGTCAGGCAGCGACAACGCTCCAGAAGGGCACAGTGAAAAAGATCTCTGCCATTCGCGTCCTGGTCGAAGAGGCTCGGGGCGAATAGTGCGCTCAGGCCCCGACTGACGCGTCGGTTGCGGTCCGCGTTGAGTCTCATCAGGAATTACCTCACCAGGTCGCTCGGAGTCGTAGCGGACGGTAGAGGCCAGCATCGCCGTCGTGCCAGGGGATATCGTCGACGAGTACCGCGAGGCTCGACGAATGTCGAGCGTGCGCAAGGCCTTCTCTTTCGAGGACTGAGCTACCCTGGATACCGAAATCCAATTCTTCGGCCTGCTCACGCGTTGGCTCCTTGCGGGTCGGGGTCCTCAGCGGGTGCATGGCTCACGTCGTGCCCAACGGGAACCTGTGCACGGTTGTCGATTCCGAGGGCGGCTGCCAGGGCCGCGATGACGCACAGGCCAGCAAGGTAGAAGCCCGGGCCGAGGAGATATCCATCTCCGACGAGCCAGGTCGCTACGTAGGGTGCAGTCCCCCCGAACAGGGTTTGGCCGATGTTGTAGGACAGCCCGCTGGCCGAGGATCGCACACGTGCTGGGAACAAATCGACGACCACCAGCTGGGTGATCGAACCAGTGAAGCCCAAAAGAAGTGCGAACACGGCGACGATGAGGCAGGCACCCGCCATGGAACTGTGCTGAAATAATGCAAATGCCGGGATAGCCCACGCCCCCATGCAGAACATGACAGTCACCGCGATGGTGCGTTTTCGGCCTACCCGGTCGATGACCACCCCAGCCAGGATGTTAAACGCCGCGGCAGCGAGTGCGAATACAAGTTGCACTGTCAGTGATTGAGTGCGGCTGAAATTCTGGTTCGTGGTCAGATACGACACAAGAAAGGTAACACCGAGATAGGTGCTCACTGCGTGGGCCATCAACCAGCCGACCAGAACCAACATGGGCTTTTTTGCAATCCTGAAAGCCTGCGCCAGTGGTGCTGATTCGACTTGTCCTTTGTCTTGCAGAGCTGCGAACACCGGTGAATCCGCGGTGCGCAGACGCAGGTAGAGGCCGATCGCGGCGAGTGGCGCAGCCAACAGGAACGGCACCCGCCATCCCCACGACGACAGCTGTTGTTCGGTCGTCATGGAAGCCATCGATACCGAAACGAAGACAGCGAATGCTATACCGAACCAAACTGATGCCGAGCTGATCGATGCATATCGGGCGCGCTTGCCTGCCGGTGCGTGTTCGCCCAGGAAGATCGACGCGCCGGTCATCTCGCCGCCTGCGGAGAAACCCTGCACGAGCCGACACAGGAGAAGCAAAACCGGCGCCGCGACGCCGATCTGGGCATAACCGGGCAGTAGGCCCATCAGGACTGTCGCTGAGCTCATCAACACCACCGACACGATGAGTGACATACGCCGACCGAGTCGGTCACCCAGATGACCAAATGCGATACCACCCAGGGGGCGGGCAACGAAGCCGACCGCGAAAATCGCAAAGGTGGATAACAGGGCGGCAGTGGGGTCTTGTTTCGGGAAAAACAGGTGAGCGATCGTGGTTGCGAAATAGCCGTACAAGACGAAGTCGTACCATTCCACAAAGTTGCCGATGGCGCCGGCCAACAGTATTCGTCGTCGCAAGGCGTCGTTGCCGTTGCCGTTGTTCATCATATTCTCCTTAAGCGCCTCGTGGTCGCTGAACTACTCGGGTAATCATGGATGAGTTCGTTACAAAGTGTGCGTTGGCGTACGCAAATGAATTTTCTCATTTGCGAGTGTCGGCATTTCTGGACCGACCCGCCCGTTCGAATTGATAGAAGAAGAGGAGTCCGATGCCCGGAGCCCACTCGTCGAGTATGACTGGGAAAAGATGGCGAATAGATTGCCTCGTTTCCGACTCTGGAAGACGCGAGACAAGCCCTTTACTCGCCCTGGAAAGCCAAGTCTTCCGCTGCGGTCGGTCGCAGTAGTCAGACCCGACCATTCCGCCCACTGGTTCGGCGGCGGGGTGAACGAACCTATAAGCGCCGGATCGTAGTTGACCATTTGTTTGCTGTTGCCGCAGTGGGCGCTGGGCCCGCAATTACTCGCATCGGTAAACGCCATGTGGGTTGCATCCAAGTGCGGCTCATTCGGACCTCTCAAACTTCACACGCCGTTGATGGCGGTTGGCGCCAGTGCCAAAATGTGATGAGCACCATCATTTCTTCGGTTGCACTCGATCCGCGACCAACAATTTGTCCAGAATCAGGTGTGCGAACGTCGCTCAGTTTGCCAACGGACGACGACAGCGAGAACCGAACTTTGGCGTTGACAGCTGGCTTCGCTACAACGTGCTGGTCGACTCCCCTGCAGCGGATCTTGAATCGTCCCGAGTTCGGGCCGCTTCCGCTCTTGAGGAAGATGGTCTCCATCATGTCGAAGCGTTACCCGCCCGAGGTTCGCGAGAAGGCCGTTCGGCTGGTCTTGGAACGACTCGATGAGTTCGAGTCCCCGTATGCCGCCGCGAAGGCGATCGGCCCGCTGGTGGACGTGCATTACGAGACGTTGCGAGTATGGATGAAGAAGGCGCTCGCTCAGGGCTCCAGGGCGGGCGGATGAACGGCATCGTCCGAGGCCGCAAGCTGCGCACCACGATCCCCGCCAAGGACGGGATACGCGCCGGCGACAAGCTCAACCGCGACTTCACCGCCATCGCGCCGAACCGCGTGTGGGTCGCCGATTTCACCTACGTGTCGGCCTGGACCGGATGGGCCTATGTGGCGTTCGTGTTCGACACCTACTCCCGTGCCATCGTCGGCTGGACCACCGCCGCCACGAAAACGACCGCGCTGGTGTCCAAGGCACTCACCATGGCCGTGTGGCGGCATACCGTGAAATCCTCGGTCTCGAAGTCACTTCCGGAGAGGACGGTGCCGGATGGCTGGCATTCTTCCGCGACCTAATCGCTCGCGGTTTGAGTAGAGTCGCACTCGTCACCAGCGATGCACACGCAGGACTGGTGGCCGCGATCGGCGCGACCCTGCCCGGCGTCCTGGCAGCATTGCCGCACCCATTGGAGCTGTAAGGAATCAACATGGCGATTCGGTGGTGTGGATGTTGGATTGTGTTATGGCGGTGATGATTTCGGTCGAGCTGCGATAGCGCGTGT
>NZ_JBSGCB010000104.1:0-14993 GCF_053601595.1 Nocardia sp. NPDC004711
CTGGCCCGGCCTTTTGGCTCAGCCCGGTTTGATCGAGCCCGTGTACAGCGATTCCAGCTCGAAGCGCGGCGACGGCCAGCACCTGGTTGACAGTGTAGACGCGGGCGTAATCTGATGGGGTTTCTGGCGCCCGTGGAGCGGAAGAACTCCTGGCAGCTGTCGGATGCTGCGGGTGTGGTGGAGCCGGACGGGTTGTAGCATCTCCTGAATTGGTCCCGATGGGACGCCGACGACGATCACCCGCGGTCGTATGTCATCGAGTCCTTGGCGTGCCCGGACGGAGTCCTGGCGGGGGACGAGACGGCCTCGAGGTCCCCGAGGTGCTCGACCACACAGTCGTCAGGTCGCATCCTCGCTGCAGGTGGTGCGTGGGTGACAAGTTATGGCAGGCAGCTCTCGAATGCTCATGCGAGCTTGTCGTGGGAGTGCTCTGTGGCCCAGGCCGCGATCTGGGCCCGGGAGGTGAATCCCAGTTTGGTGAGGATGTGCTCCACATGTCCCTGCGCCGTGCGCAACGAAATCACCAGCCGGGTAGCGATCGCCTTGTTGGTCAATCCCTCGGCGATCAGGTCGACCACTTCACGCTCACGTTTGGTCAGACTCGCCGATTCACCATCTCCTGGCGCGACGGCTTTCTGCTGCTCACCCAGCGCGAAGCCAACCGCCGCCTCGAAACTCATCGCGGCACCCTCACGGTGGGCCGATTCGTATCCTCGGCTGCCGAGTATGTCGCGGGTGCGGCGCTCACATTCCTCATGGTAGGTAAGCAGGAAATACCGCAGGAGGCCGGATCCGCCGCCGGTGTGAAAGAGCGCGTGCGCGGCGCCCAGCAACACGGCCGCGCGCCGGGCGTCGTGCTTCTCGGCCGTGATCCAGGCCAGGACCTCCAAACCGACCGCCGCGACGAGCGGATCGACTACCCGCCGTGCCAACCGGAGCGCTTCCGCCAACAGCCGCTGCGCCCGCTCACCATCACCCTGCCGCCAGACCGCGAACGCCATCGGCCGCAGTGCCGCCGACCGGAACACCGTCTCACCGTGAGAATCCGCCACAGTCAGCACTTCCTCAAGGCAAGCAATAGCGCTCGGCATATCCTCCCGCAATAGGTAGACCCAGCCGAGTGTGACCAGTGCCCTCAACCGGAATATGACCTCACTGGGGGCGCTGAACGCCTCGATGGCATCGTTGAAACGATCGGCCGCGCGAGCGAGATCGCCACTGCAGAAAGCGGTGTACGCGTCAGCGTGAGCGAGCCGGGCACCAATCGTGCGGTCGGCCGACTGCTCGGCAAGGGCGCGAAACTCGGCCAGACGCCCAGTTGCGGCGGGAAGGTCACCCAGAAACGCAGCGAACACAATGCTTGCGGAGAGAGCCGCGGCTCGGTCCGCCGCAGCCGTGTCGGATGCATTGGCAAGCAGGCGGTCACACCAGCGGCGCCCCTCGCTGAGCCGCCCACTCGCAATCCAGAAACTGTAGAGAGCGCCGGCGGTCCGTAGCCCGGCTGGGTCCAGCTCCGAAATGCTGAATTCCAGTGTCTTGCGCAGGTTCGGGAGTTCGCGGGTGATTCGGGCGATCCAGTCGAGCTGGCGCGGGCTGACCCAGTCCGCTTCCGCCTGCAGCGCCAGCCGCTCGTACCAGTCCCGGTGACGCCGTCGCAGTTGCGCGTCCTCGCCAGCCTCGGTGAGCTTCTGTATGCCGTACTCCTGTACGGTCTCCAGGAATCGGAAGCGGACTCCGCGTTCGGCTTCCTCGCGGATCAGGATGGACTTGTCGACCAGTGCGGACAACGCGTCCAGGAACTGCGGCCCGGTCAGGTCGGTACCGCAGACGTCTTCAGCGGCGTCGAGTTCGAAACTTCCGGCGAAGACCGACAGCCGCTCCCACAACCGCTGCTCGGCCGGTGTGCACAGGTCATAGCTCCAACCGATGCACCACGCCAGTGTTTGCTGCCGTGTCGGCGAATCCCGGCTACCGCGGGTCAGCAGGGTGAACCGATCCGTCAACCGCGCCAGGATCTGCTCAGTCGACATGGTGCGCAGCCGTGCGGCGGCCAGTTCGATCGCCAACGGCAACCCATCCAATCGGGCACAGATCCCGGCCACGCTGCTGCGGTTGTCTTCGTCCACATGGAAGCCCTGCACCGCCGCGGCGGCGCGTTCGGCGAACAACGTCACCGCGTCATAGCCGCCCGCACCCCGCACAGATGACTCAGTACTCACGTCCGGGAACCGCAGCGGTGGCACGGCCAGCACCGATTCCCCGCCGATGCCCAGGGCCTCGCGGCTGGTCGCCAGAATCCGCACCCGTGGGCACGCCCGCAGCAACGACTCGACCACTTTCGCGACCGCCTCGATCACCTGCTCGCAATTGTCCAGCACCACCAGCACCTCACGAGTCGACAGGAACTCCACCAGCACCTCGAGCAGCGGCCGACCGACCTGTGGCCGCACACCGAGGGTGGCGGCCACGACATCGACAACCAGCGACGGATCGCGCAGCTCGACCAGCTCGACCAGCCAGACACCGCCGCCGAAATCGCGCTGCAGCTTATGGGCGACCCGCAGCGCGAGCCGTGACTTACCGACCCCGCCGATTCCGGTCAGCGTCGCCAGGCACGAACTCGACAACAGGTTTTTGGCCTCGGCGACCTGAGTGCGCCTGTCCACAAAACTGGTCAACTCCAGCGGCAGGTTCCCCACAGCCCCACCCAGCCCGACACCGCTGTGGCCGACAATGCTGGTCTGCGCCACGGGCGCGGCCAGTACCCACTCGCCGCCCGGTTCGGTCCGCAGCGCCATCTGGTCGACGGCGAACCCGTGCGCGAGCTGCACCTGCTGCAGTTGCTCGCCGAGCACCGCGGCCGTGGGCCGGTTTCGCATGTCGCGGGACATCGCCGCCTCGATGAGCGCGCACACATCTTCGGGGACCCCACGCTCACGCAGGTCCGGAACCGGCTGGCTGGTGATCCGCAGAAACTGCGCCACCACCTGCTCACCGCTGCGGCGCTCGAACGCCGCGTGACCGGTGAGCGCGCAGAACAGGGTGGCGCCCAAACCGTACACATCCGAAGCGCGGGTGGGGGGATCCCCCTCGAGGATTTCCGGAGCCGTGAACGCCGGCGAGCCGGTGACCGTACCAGTCGCCGTCCGGAACCCTCCAGCCAGATGGGCGATACCGAAATCGGCCAACGCCGGCTCACCGTAGTCGGTGAGCAGAATGTTGCCCGGCTTGACATCGCGATGCAGGATCTCGGCGCGATGCGCTGCTTCCAACGCACCCGCCAGCTTCACCCCCAACCGCAGCACGTCCTCCACCGACAGCGGGCCATCCCGGCGGATCCGCGCCTCCAGCGAACCTTTGGATGATAAGGCATCACCAGGTAGGGCTGACCAGACTCGGTTTCCCCGACCTCGAGCACCCCGACAATATTCGGATGACCGGTCAACCGGCCCATCGCCCGCTGCTCGCGATAGAACCGCTCCCGATTCTCCTCCAGCTCGCAAGTCAGAACTTTCATCGCCACCATGCGGTCCAGCCCATGCTGGTCACAGCGGTACACCACCCCGAACCCACCCCGCCCGATCTCCTCGGCGTTCGCCAGCCCGGCAGCACGCAACTCCGTGACCACATCAACACCAAGGTCACGCTGCGTCTTGAAGAGATCAGAATCCGTCATCGGCCACTCGCAATACGCCGCTCAAACCCAACAAGAGAATACCCCGCCCTTCCGGCACCGGCCGTGTCGGCGCAGTGGCAATCCGCTGTGGCCAGGTTCCGGGCTGCCACAGGTACATCGGAGCCTCACGCTGCCAACGCCGGCATTTACCGTTTGTGTTGCTGAATCTGGGCGTTAACCAGCCCGTTACGGACCAGAACACGGTCTACCGTCGCGGCGACATCGGCCAGAACAATGCTGCGACGGGCGAGTTCGTGGCTTATTCGGCGCGCACCCCACCGGGTATGTTCAGGCCGGAGCTGGCAGATCAACGCCTTCACCTCTGCCGACAGCTGAGTCGGGCTTGATGCTGGCCGCCGGGAACGATCGGCCAGGCCGACCATTCCTTCCTGCTTGAACCGCCGACGCCAGGTATCCACCGACTGCCACGAGGTGCCATACCGAGCAGCGACCTCCCCGATCGGGCTGCCACCCAACACCTCACACCGCGCGATACCGATACTCCGCCAACGCCTGCTGATCCACGAACCACCGTCCGCTCGACACCGACAACGCCCGACACACCATCACCAGGTCGAGACGTCAAGCGTCGCTTGATAGCAGCAGGACGGTCAAGAATGTCCTTGAGCCGGTGCGGGGTGTCGAAGTCCGAGTGGGTGGGCCAGGTCGAGCACGCTTTCGTCGAGCCGCTGCAGGTGTCGCAGGATCTGGGCGGTGACCGCGGAGTCCGGGGCCGTGCGGCTGGGGAGGTCGCAAATGAGGGCAGTCAGGGGAGGACCACTGCGTAGTTCCTGTTGTGCGTCGCCACCGGTTCGCACGAAGTCGGTCAGTGTGGCCAGGTTGTCGTCCAGTCGTTGTCCCGCCTCGATCAACCGAGGGTCGGGGAGGGTGTGTGGGGCATCGGGCACCAGCTCCGCGGTAGCGGCTAGGCTGCGTGCGTGGAAGGCGCAGGTCTCGAGCATGCCCAGGAGGTAGAGAGCGCGGCTACGCCGGTCTCGGAGTGGGCTGGCTGGGTGGGTGAACGGTTGCGTCGTGGTGCGGAACGCATCGAGGGCGGTGTCCAGCTCCCGCGCGGCGTCGAGCGGGTGAGTGTGCGGTCCGCCGGTGAGCTGGGCCAGCGCCTGGGCGATCACGTTCCGCATCTGATGGAGCACCTGGGCGAGCTGCTGGTCCGTCCGGTACCCGCTGCGCGCTGGCAACACCAGCAGCGCCGCGATCAGCCCGCTCGCCGCACCGAGCGCGGTTAGTTCGATCCGCAGTACCAGCACGGCATCGCTGTAGGAACCCAGCAGACTGTAGAGCAGGCCGATCATCGCGGTGACGAACGACGACATCAACACATACGAGACCGACGCGGTGAAAAAGGTCCCGAAGAGACAGAGCATCGTTAGAGCGAAGGCCGCCCACATGTGGCCGGCGACCAGCGCCGCCAGGCCGATGCCGGGGATCACCCCGGCCATGGTCCCTGCCAGCCGGCGGTAGCCCTTGATGAGAATGTCGCCGACCGATGAGGTGTTGATGAAGACCACCCAGCAGGTGAGCAGCGCCCAGTACCAGTGCTCGGGGGAGAGCAGCTCGCCGCCGACGATGGCTATCGCCGAACCGACGGTGACCTGGAGTGCTGCTCGGGTGCTGGGCCGCGCCAAGCCGGTCGGCTCCGCGGTGGCGGCCTCATCGGTCTGCAGCGAGTGGTCCTCGGCCTCGAGTTCTTCGCGGGAGCGCGCGGTCTCGGGGCTCTGGTCACAATCGCCCTGGGAGGACAGGACGAGCTGCAGGCCTAGAAGTCCCCGGGTGAGCTCTCCCATGGCGCGATAGACCTCTCGCACGGTGCCGGTGGCGCTCTCGGGGAGGCACTGGTCGTTGCGGTAGCCGAGGAGGCGGTCACGGACCGTGGTAAGGCGGGTATCGCGCCCGGCGACTACCGAATGGGCCACCAGCAGGCGTAGGTTACGCAATTCCTGGGTCAGCCGTGCCGCGGCCGGGTCGGTGGGGCGGACCCAGTCGGCGTCGTTCCCGGGCGTTGGGGCGCTGCGCAGTACGGTCGGCAGATGCAGCGCCAAGGTGACGGCGTTGTCCGATTGCGGGCGCAGCACCCGCAGCCACGCGATGGCCAGGCGCTCGGCGGCGATCTCCGCCTCGGCGACGCGCCGCTGCACCAGGCTTGCGGTGCCCGGGTCCTCGATGCCCGTCTCGAGCCGGGACTGGATCATCAAGGCACACTGGTGCAGCCGAGCGCAGCGACGGTGAAGCGCGGCCGCTGCGCGGTCGGCGGCGGGGGTGCCGACCTGCACGCGCGCCACGTCGATCGTGGCGTCCACGACTGCCCCGAGCCGGGCCCGGAAGGCGCGCCGCAGTCGGCGTACGGTGCGCGCGGGTGTGACACGGACCAGACCTAACCGGACGAGGCCGGAGCACACAAGTGCGAGGATCACTAAGCCACACATGCTGGGCAACTGTTCGACCGTGGCACGAGCGAAGAGCGCGACGAAGAAAAGTTGGAAGGTGAACTCGCCCAGGCCGTTGCCGCGCGGCCCGTACCGCCGGACGTACACGCCGACCAGGATCAGCAGCAAGAAGACGGTGTCCGCAACAACGCGGTGCGGCGCCAGCAGCGTGCCCAGGGTCACGGCGAGGATACCGACCGGCAGCGCCCAGGCGAGAGTGATCGCCTGACCGCGCGGGAAGGGATCGCTGACCGCGTAGCCCGCAACCATGGCGATCAAGGCACCAACCACCATCATCCCTACCGATGTGCCGACCAGACCAAGGATAAGCAGGGTGAAGAGGACGCCGCCGACGGTGGTGAAGGTGCTGGACAGACGAATCAAGCCGGGATCGGAGGCACTGAACCGGTCCCAGAGGTCGCCCCACGCCCGTCGCGCAGCCTGGCCACAACGTCGCATGCGCGACGCACGGGCCACAAGTACGGCTTCGACAATAGGATTGTGATTCCGACGACGGTAGCCTTGCTCGCGGGGCTGAGCACCAGACCGTTCTGGGCGATGCGCTGCATCCCCAGCCCGGTGGTCGACACTGTCGGGCCGGGCAGGAACAGCCAGAAGTTCCGGAAGCCCGGCGCGGCAAAACGGACCCTGTGGCGGAGTGTGAGTTATCGATGGGGTGGAGGGATGGTCGTCACTGTCGGCCGCGCTGGTCACGACGAAGCGCCTCTTTCATTAGCCGGTTCGTGTTACATTCTCGGAATTCCCCACCAATTTTGAAAGATAATTGATGCAATAATTCTTATTCCGAACCGCGATGAGCTGGACACAGGATGGGATGGTGACCGACGGTGGGGGACCGTTGTATCGAGAGATATTCGGATCTATGCCGCCTGTTGGTATGTCCGGCGTGGTTTGCAGAGGCGCCCGGCGATGTGGTTGTACCGCCACCAGACAGCGTGCGGTGTAGCCGCTGTCGACCGGGATGCACACGCGTTGGATAGGCCGGGCCCTCCGGTCCGAAGCCAGCGGACTCACCACAGGCGCGACTTCGAGGGGCGGAGAGGCGCCCGAGAGCGATCCTAGCGGCGGCATTGCGATCTGCTTGCTCGCGATCAGCCTGCCTGTTGAGCCAGGCCCGATACAAGGGGGTACGTGTCAGGCCAGGTGCGACGGCGTTGACGCGGATTTTGCGCCGGCGTCTCGATCGTTCGGGATGAAATGTGAATCACTCCTCTTGCTTTGTAAGGCTTTTCGGTAATCAAAGGTCTGGCGCTACTCATGGTCGGCAGCCCGATACAGTGGCACTGTGGGAAATCCGGCCGCCATTGCCGGGTTGATTTCGGTTCGTCCCAGGGAACCCTGATGCCTAGTGGACTCATTCGATGGGGCGAACCACAGTAGCTGGAGGGCTCGTCTCGAAGAGCATTTTTGCCAGGCTGACAGAGTCGGCTACAAGCAAGCCGGTTTCACGTCGCACTGCTTCCGCTGCGACCGGAAAGCCTGCGCACTCGAACACCAGGGCTCCCACAGCAGCGTCGGCCTTCAACAGGGACGTTACTGCTGCCATCACATCGTTGATGAGCAGGTCTGCTGTGATAGTAGGAGCGGGTTCGGCGAGCCGACGCCACGTCTCCGAGTCTTCAATTCCCGCAACGGAAACAGGGATATCGCTTGATGACCATCCAGCGCCCGCGAAATGGTGCTCCGTAAGTTTCTCGGTTTCATAGGTGATGATGCCAACTTTTCGCCCAGCCGGCAGGGTACTGGCCACAATGGGCACCAGCATAAGACTTGAGAGGGCAACTGGGATCGAGACGGCAGCGGACACCGCGGCTTGAAACAAAGCCGTAAAGCCGCAATTCGCGGTAATTGCCGCAACCCCTTCACTTTCCAATTGGCGAGCGCAGCTGATGTAAGCGTTCTCGACCGATTTGTCGCCATCGACGACGTTTCGGGCCCATGCGCCGGGGACAGTCAAACGCTTGACCGGGAACTGAAACGTCTCCGGGGAGGCAAAAGTTCCCGGCATTTCGACCGACTTGTTTTCGAGTTGCAATACACCCAGCGTTTTTTCAATCATTCTGAATCACTTTCATCGGACCCGTTGACGTGCTAACTTCGCCGCCGTGCTCATGTACGACACCAACAACCACATTAGGAGGCAGCCCGCCACTGCTGGGGGCCATCGTCCAACCGATCAGGATCAGCATGGGCTTCTTCACTACCCGGAAAGCCTGCACGAGTGCCGTGGACTCGATGTGCCCTTCAGCGCGTAAGGCGGCGAACACCGGCGAATCCTCTACTCCCCACCGTAGATGCAGGCCGATCGATGCGAGTGGCGTTGCCGAGATGAATGGCGCTCGCAATCCCCACGACGTCAGTTCTTCCGGGCTTGCCATGGACGTCATCGCCGCGCAAACCAACGCGCCGACCGCGACAGCCCAAGGGCGCATGTTCGAGAGTGAAGATACTCTCCCCGGCGTACTCACCACCCGCGGCGAACGTCGTTCATGGAATTCTCCTAAGGTGCACGTTGACCGCCGGGGCGAACCAGTAATCACCGCGGATGGAATTTTTACAATCTCCGCCATGGCCCAATAGCGACGAGATGCACTCGCCCGAGCAGATCCGCGACCAGACGCACATAGAAACCCGGCTCCTGCATCAGCGCCACATCTTCGCCGGATGCACAACCATTCCTCCCAAGATGCTGAAACCTAAATCGGAACTAAGTGTATAGCGGCTACGCAAAGCGGCCTTTGCCGTTTTTGGAGGCTGGCGATCTAATCAAGGCATACCATCATCACGATCGCGAAGGCTGAATGCAACTCCTGCGCACTGGGCTCGTCTACTTCCGCGAGGTCGCCCCGCATCGGATCGATGCCGGAGCCGGCTGCCACCTGACCTGCCTTCGACGACGTGGGCGTTCCGCTCAGAGCTCGAACAGTTTTCGTGGCGCCTTCGTCAGCACCTCGGCACCCGACTGGGTGGTGCGGAACGTCTCGCTGATGACGTAGCCGAAGTCTTCCTCCAGCCAGTTGCCCAGCATCAGATGAAAGGTCATGTTCGGTTTCAGCTCCGTCATGTCGCCAACCTGCAGACTCACGGGTTCCGGCCAGTCGATGCCAATGGCATACCCGCAGCGCGACTCCTTCCTGAAGCCCATCTTCTCGATCGTGCGATAAAAGGCGCTCGCGACGTCGCTACATGTGTTGCCGGGGCGTGCCACATCCAGCGCGGCCTCGAGACCGGCGACTTCCGCATCATGCAGTCGGCGCAGACGCTCCGGCGCCGGGCCGATGGTGAAAGTGCGCATAATCGCGGCCATGTAATTGTAGCGATTGCCGCTGAGCTCGATATTGACCTGCGAACCCTTACGCAACTCGTCTTCGCTCCACACGATGTGGGCCGTTCCCGTGCGCGGGGACGTACAGATCAGGGGCGCGAACACACCGGTCGCGGGCTTGCCGCCCTGCGGGCCGCGCGCCTGCGCCGCCAAGATCTCTGCACCCAGGTCAGCTTCCCGGACGCCGGGCCGGATTACTTCTGCAGCGCGCATGATCGCGGCATCGGCGATCGCGGCAGCATCCCGCATGACTTCGATCTCGAGGTCGGACTTGAAGATCCGAACTCCGTCAACCAACTTTGTGCAATCTACGGCTTTCGGCAGCCTCGTCTTGAACTTCTCCGCCGATTGTTGCGTCATCATCCCCCAGACCATCCCGCCGCTGCCATCGAATTCTATGCCGACCCTGCGGTTCGCGAAACCCGTTTGATGAAGAAAATCGATCACGGCATCATAGCCATTCTTGTCGGGCTTGCCGACGTAATCGTCGGAGTAGCCGATGACATTTTTGGGCTCCAGGAATGTGAGGTGGATAAGGGCCGAAACATCGATGGCGCGCACGATGATCGTGGGCTCCTCCTTATCGGCCGTCACCACAAGGCCATGCAGCGAGTAGATCCGCGCGAAGTTTCCAGTGAGATAGGTGATATTTGACGAGCTGGTTACGACGAGGGCATCGATGTCACGTCGCGCCATTTCTGCTTTCACCGCGGCCAGACGGCGCAAGTACTCGATTCGCGGGAAGGCCTGCGGAGCCTTGCTGATCGACATGTGTGTTAACTCCTTAATGAATGGATTCTGGTCGGTCGATGCCCTCCTGCTGAAAGCCCTCGCGCAAACCGACTCGTGCAAAGAAACGGAACTGACATCCACATAACTTCCCTCTTCGGCGGCAAACGAAGGTCTGACGTCCGCGAAGGAGCTACGTGTCCCGGCTGGCGGCCAGCAGCCGCCGTGGTCATTCCGCACCATCGCCGTTCCTCAGCGAGAGGGCTGCAGGTCGGGGACCGGCGTGTCTGGGTCGACCCATCGGTCAACGATGCGCTGAAAGACGCCGAGCCCGATGGCCAATGCCTCCTCGTTGAAGTTGAATCGTGAACTATGGTGAGGAGCGCTCGTCTCGTTTCCGGCACCTACGATGGCGAAGGCGGAGGGCAAGCGCTCGCTGTAGAAAGCGAAATCCTCCCCTCCCATCAACGGCGGCAGTGACCTCACCGAGTCGGCTCCGACAATCGCTTCAGCGGCCGGGCGAACGAACTCGACGACACTACTGTGGTTGATCAGCGGCGGATTCACGCGTTGGTATGTAACCTCGGCCTTCGCATGGTGGGCGGCCGCAAACGCGGTGGCGAGTCCGACGAGTTCGGTTTCGAGCAGATCGCGGGTCTCCGGCGCAAATGCCCGCACGGTGCCACCCAACCGCGCCTCGCCCGGAATGGCGTTTTGCACATCTCCGGCATGCAACGAACCGACGGTCACCACTGCAGGCGACATCGGATCTACTCGCCGACTCACCAGCGTCTGCAACTGCGACACCAACCCCGCAGCAATCGTCAACGCGTCCGTTGTCTGATGGGGACGACCGGCGTGACCGCCTGAGCCTGTGATAGTGATGTCGAACCGATCATCACTGGCCAGGAATGGACCCTCGGTCAGCCCAATCACCCCGAACTCCACCTTGCTAAAGACGTGCAATGCCACCACGGCAGTCGCACCGTCCAATACACCGGCATCGATGATCTTCGGGGCACCACATTCCGCGGATTCCTCGGCAGGCTGGAACAACAGTCTGATCTCTCCACGCAACGTATCTCGACGGCGAGATAGCCACTTCGCAAGTCCCAGCAGCATCGCGGTGTTGCCATCGTGGCCGCAGGCGTGCATCACGCCCGGCCGGGTGGAGGCGTAGTTAACCTCATTCTCCTCCTGAATCGGCAGCGCATCGATGTCTGCCCTGAGCATCAGCACGGGGCCGGGCACCTCCCCCCGCACGCGCGCGACCGTCGCCGTGGAAAGCGGAGCATCATAGGGCAGCCCCCACTCATCGAGCAGCGACCGAATGAACGCAGTTGTCTCGTGCTCCTCCCAGCCCAGTTCAGGATGCGCATGAAGATGCCGCCGCCAGCCCCGCATCTCCTCAAACAAATCAGTACCCACGCCTTGCACCCCAATATTACTCATATTACTCCTCACTTCGGTTATACCGGCCACTCGAACAGTACCCGCGGAAACGCTGGACAGCGACTTCGCGTTCGCTGTTGGTGACTCGGATTGGATTGCCATGCGAAATAGCCAGCAAAGTGCCGATTCCAGCGTCGGACATCAAACGGAGGTACGTCGAAAACCGCCCCTTCACCAGCGACCACGTGTTGGCAATACGGCCGCAGCATTCCTCTGCACTGAATTCAGCCCAATCACCGGCTGCACAACTGTTCCTTCTAAGCTACCGAAGCCGGTATCGGGACTAATCGTACAGCGGCTAAGCAAAGCGACCGTTGCCGTTTGAGGAGACTTGCGATCTAATCAAGGCATACCGTCGTCACGATCGCGGAGGTCGAATGCAAATCCTGCCCACCGGGCTCGTCTACTTCCGCGAAGTCGCCCGCGCCGGATCAATGTCCGAGGCGGCCACCACGCTGACCGTTGCACAGTCAGCGATCAGCCGCCAGATCGCCAAGCTCGAGTCCACTATCGGGGTACCGCTGTTCGAACGGCATCCAAGGGGAATGACCCTGACCGACGCCGGAACTCGTCTGCTCGCCCACGTCCTGCGGAGCGAGGCCGAATCGACCACACTCGTCGATGACCTGAGGGCCGGCCGCGGCCTGCATACCCGCACAATTACCGTGGCCAGTTCGGAGGCATTCGGGCGCCAGCTCCTCCCCCGCGCGATCGCCACCTTCAGGCGCGACGAACCAGATGTGGCATTCCAGCTCGACATCGTCGGCAACGAGGAGGCGACGCGCCGCGTTCTCGACGGTGCCGCCGATGTCGCCGTCGCCACCACCACGAGGCCACAGCATGGCGTACGCGTAGAAGGCGCCGCGGTTGTGGCCATGTACGCGATTGTTCCGTTAGGGCACGAACTCGCGGAGCGTGAACACGTTGGGCTGGCTGAGTTATGCAAATATCCTCTCGCCATGCCCCCAGCCGAGGGGACCACGATCCGCAGCTTGATCGACGTCGGCATGCAGATCGAGAACACCACCTACCGCCCGGTGCTGTGGTGCGATGGACACACCTCCAATTACGAGTTCGTACGCCAAGGCGGCGGGGTCGCAGTCATCGGCGTGGTCGGCGACCCCACCCCCGAGGAAGGCATCGCCTACATCAAACTCGGTGGCGCTGTGGTCCGAAACCGTCAAGCCCAGGTGCAAACCATGGCTGGTCGGATGCTGCCGCTACCCATGATTCGGTTCACCACGCTACTTGTGTCGCTCTTACAGTGAAAACTGCGTCCGCCGGGCTGCGATGATCACCGGAGGTCGCACAAAGCCTCACCCGGAGGTCCGTTGCGACTCCTCGCGGCCTTGTCAACACAACATTGGCGGCAAACTGGTCCGGTTCCCGGAATGCGAGCGACGTCGATGCCGTGATCGGTGTCACTGTCAGATTTTCGTGCGGTGTCTCATCAAGCCGGCGGAGTTGAGCGGCCCGACCGAGGCGAGAACGCCGTCGGCGAGATTCATGTCCCTATCGCAGACAAACTGTCCCAGTGTTTGAGAACGGATGATGGCAGAACTTGGTGTGATTCCCGGTGACGGCATTGCCATCGAAGTGACCGCGAAGGCAGTACGTGCGTGTGCTCGATGCGGCGCTTCCAGGTGCGGAGAAGATCGAATATGACCCTCGGCGCGGCGCGATACCGTCGGACGGACGAGAGCCCGTCCGACTCGGCACTACATGGAGTCCGTGGTCACGACGCGATCCTGCTGGGTCCGATCGGCGATCCGTCGGTGCCGCCGGGTGCGCTGGAGCGCGATCTGCTGCAGAGGCTGCGTTGAGCTCGACCACTACGTCAACTTGCCCCCGAAGCTACTACCAGGACGTGCGCTCCGCGCTCGCAGGGGACCCGGCTCTCGGTAGCCATGATGCTCGACCACCACCTCGCGGGCGAGGTAGCGTTTAAGAGCCTGGTGACAAAGGGTTTGGTCGGTGATAGCCGGCACGGTGTGATGCGTTGAGCGGGAACATGTTCAGAGAATCCGGGCGATCAGCCCACGTACGTGGCGGGCTCCTGGTAATCGAGGTGTTGTCTACGCAACTCGGCAACCAGGAGCCCGCCTGTCTGTCTACACGCCCGCGGCCGAGAGCGCCAGTGGTTGCGCCTCACCGGGCTGCCGATGTCACGACCGCACGCTCTGCTACCCCTCCGATCTCACCGATGCCGAATGGCGGGTCCTCGAACGCGAGGCGCGGGCGGTGATGACCGAACTCGTCACCGTGTCGGGCCGGCCGATGGTCCACGACCTACGCGCGACGCTCAACGCGATCGGCTATGTTGCCCGCTATGGCATCGAGTGGCGGGCCCTGCCGGTCGATTTCCCTCCTCAGGCGGCGGTGTACGCGTTCTTCCTGCGCTGGTCGGCGCGTGGCCTGCCCGAACGGCTGGCCGGACGGCTCCGCGGCCGGATACGCGTCACCCTCGGGCGTGGCGAGTTGCCTACCGCCGGCAGCATCGATTCCCAGACCGTCCGCGCGGCCGAGACCGTCGCGGCCGGGGCGTGCGGCTACGACGCGGGCAAGAAGACCAAGGGCCAGAAACGGCATATCGCGGTCGACACCCTCGGGCTGCTGCTGACGGTGGTCGTCACCGCCGCCTCGGTGCAGGACCGTGATGGCGCCCACGGTCTGCTGGCGCGGCTGCGGGAGAAGTTCTCCACCATCACGCTGGTGTGGGCCGACGGCGGCTACGCCGGCCGTCTGGTGGTGTGGGCGGAATCGGTTCTGGCACTGTCGGTGTCGATAGTGAAACGCTCCGACGACGCACGAGGGTTCGTGGTGTTGCCGCGCCGGTGGGTGGTCGAGCGGTCCTTCGCGTGGCTGACCCGGTACCGGAGGCTGGTGCGGGTCTACGAGCGTGACCCCGCCCATCACGACGCGATGATCTGGTGGGCCACAGTGCATCACATGACCCGGCGACTGACCCGGGAACAGGCCGGGGAACCACCGGCCCGCCGGTGGGGCGACCCGCCGCCGCTGCCGGAGCTGACCAGTCCCGACACACGCGGGAAGGTGGTCGAGCTGATCACCGCGCAGCCGTGGCGGGCATGGAAAGGCGCCGAACTGGCCACAGTTCTCGGGATCGACAACGTCAACAGTTTCCGGGTCCGGCTGTCGCAGTGGTCGCATCAGGGCCACATCAGAAAGATCGGACCAGCCCTCTACGGGCCGGTCCTGGCCGCCGCTTAACCCTTTGTCACCAGGCACTAAGCTTGGTCTTTAACCTCCGGCTCGGTTGCGTTGGTAGAGGGTTGTGAGTCGTTTGACGGTTTTGCCGACGTCGTAGTGGATGGCGCGGTGACGG
>NZ_JBSGCB010000105.1:0-14421 GCF_053601595.1 Nocardia sp. NPDC004711
CGGGCTGGACCGAATCAGTGGTGACCAGCCACTGCGAAGCCCCCGACGATGCGAAGCGAGCCGTCGGGTGGTCTTTGATGCTCCTACAGATGTTTAGCCTCGATCTTTCGCCTGGCCGTCGGCCGGGCGTGATCGGTTTCGGATTGAGTTTTCGCTGCTGATCGGCAGCGTGTGGGCGAACTCGGGTGGCCCGTTCAGCGGGTGGCTGCCGGGTTCCACGGGCCCGGTGAATGATTCTTTCGCTGCTTGTTGGGTCGGGTTGGCGCTGGTCAGCCCGGTTGTAGGCCGGCCAGTGCGAGAGTGGCCAGGTCGTGGCGGCCGGGCCGGTGTAGCAGGTCGTTGAGGTCGTCGCGGGTGAAGGTCGAGTCGAATGGTCGGGCGGTGGCGTTGTAGTGGTCGGGGAAGGCGAGTAGCCGGTTGGTGACGGCGTCGAGGTCGGCGAAATCGTCGGGACACAGCGCTTTTCGTTGCACGACAGAGAAGTAGACCTCGACTTGGTTCAGCCAGGAGGCGTGCACCGGTAGGTGCACCATGTGCGCGTTGGGGTAGGCGTGGTTGAGTCGTTTCGCCGCGGCCCGGTTGCGGTGGGAGGCGCCGTTGTCGACGATCCAGAACACGCGCCGTGCGCTGGCGTAGGGTTCGGTGGTCATGACCTGCGCGGTGAGCCGACCGAAGGGTTCGATACCGGTGGTCGGCTCGCAGCGGCCGATGACGTGGGCGCGGTGCACGTCATAGGCGGCGAAATAGGCCAGAGTGCCGCCACGCTGGTATTCGGACTCGACCCGCATCGGCCGCCGGGCAGCGGGATGGAGGCTGCGGCGGACGCGGCGACGTGCCTGGACACCGGGTTTCTCATCAGCGCTGAGCACGTAGTCGTCGTCGCCGAGTGGTTCGTCCTCCCAGGCGCGGGAATACAAGTCCAGTGCCCGGACGGCCTCGAGCGCGAAGTACGGGTCGCGGGGGAAGATCCATGAGCGGTGTTGCCAGGGTTTGATCGCATCGGTGGACAGGATCCGCCGCACAGTCGATGCCGAGATCTGATCGGTGACCCCGCGTGCGGTTATCTCCCGGGCCAGCTCAGGGCAGCTCCACCGGGTCAGTGGCAGCCCGGTCCGGGCCGGTATTTCGCAAGCCAGGGCTTTGACCTCGGCGACCTGCTCGGCGGTGAATGTTCGTGGCCGGCCACTGCGAGGTAGATCGGTCAATCCATCGATTCCTTTGCTGCAGAATCGTTTCCGCCATTTTCTGGCGGTGTCGGCGTTGATGCCGAGGGCACAGGCGATATCAGTGTTCGATTCCCCATCCGCGGCTGCGAGCACGATCCGTGCCCGCAGCACCCTTCGATACTGCGCCGAGGACCGGCGGGTGATCGCTTCCAATACCGACCGCTGCGCAGCGGTCACAACGACAACATACGGGCTGCGCGGCGGCACAACGATATTCCCTTGTCTCTCAACATGATTACATACCCCCGACACTGTGCCGGGCTGGTCACGCCGAGCCGAGTAGCCACGCCGCAGGCCCACCGTGGCAGGGTGAGGTCCATGGCCGCACCGCCGGAATCAACCAAGACCTCACTGCGGCAACGACTGGCCGCCCATGCCGCGCAACGCTGGCCGCAACTGACCGCAGTCCACGTCCGCTACCATGGCGCCTTCGCCTACGTCGCCGGGGAACTCGCCGACGGCACCAGGCTGCCGCTGATGCGGCTGCGCTACACCGGATACGCCACAACCTGGGGATTCGCCATCTACCTCGCCAGCCGAGAAGGCTACGAAGACGCCATCCTGCCCAACGGCCGCCCCTCCGGCACACCAGCCGAAACCCTCGACTGCGCCTGCGGCCTCTACCTCAACGACCCCACCGCCTGGCAACCCCCGACGAACTAACGGGCGCACCCACTAGTGTTCCGCGCCTGAAATCCGTTGGCTAATTGTAGGATTCGGCGGTGGTGAGGACTGGGAGGCCGAGGTCGGGTCCGGATTTGGTGGTGAGCGAGGCGCAGCGTCGGGAGTTGGTGCGGGGTGCGCGGGCGGCGACCTCGACGCAGGCGTATGCGTTGGGGTGCCGGATCGTGCTGGCCTGCGCCGAGCCGGGCGCGTTCAACACGCACGTGGCGGGCGAGGTGGGCGTGTCGGCGATGACGGTGCGTAAGTGGCGGGGCCGTTTCATCGAGTACGGGTTGACGGGCCTGGCCGATGAACCCAGACCCGGTCGGCCGCCGTCGATCCTGCTGGATCAGGTGCAGCAAGTGGTGGAGATGACCCTGGAACAGGTCCCCTCCGATGCCACACATTGGTCGCGGTCGTCGATGGCCGAGCGGACAGGGCTGTCGAAATCGACGGTGGGGCGGATCTGGCGGCGGTTCGAGCTGAAACCACATCTCAGTGACGGGTTCAAGATCTCCACCGACCCGTTGTTCGTGGAGAAGGTCGTGGATGTTGTTGGCCTGTACCATAATCCGCCCGAACGAGCGGTCGTGCTGTGTGTGGACGAGAAGTCCCAGATTCAAGCTCTGGACCGGTCGCAGCCGGTGCTGCCGATGATGCCGGGCATGCCCGAGCGCCGCACCCACGACTACGCCCGCCACGGCACCACCAGCCTGTTCGCCGCGTTCAACATCGCCGACGGCACCGTGATCGGCGAACTGCACCGCCGCCACCGCGCGACCGAGTTCAAGAAATTCCTGACCAGCATCGACAAGGCCGTGCCCGCCGAACTGGATGTGCACGTGGTGTGCGACAACTACGCCACCCACAAGACCCCGCAGGTCCAGCAATGGCTCGCCAGCCACCCGCGTTTCCACGTGCACTTCACCCCGACCGGATCGTCGTGGCTCAACCAGGTCGAACGCTGGTTCGCCTTCCTCACCCAACAACTCCTGCGCCGCGGCGTCCACAAAAGCGTTGCGGCACTGGAGAAAGACGTCCGCAACTGGGTCGATCAGTGGAACACCAACCCTCGCCCATTCGTCTGGCGCAAGACAGCCGAGGAGATCCTCGACTCCCTCGCACGATATCTGCAACGAATTTCAGGCGCGGAACACTAGGTTCTGTGGCGAAGTGGGTGGGGGCGGCCCGTTCGGGCCGCCCCCACCCGTGTCGTATCCATTGGTTGATTGCGGCGATATGGATCGTAGCCAGGTAGCGGACGGCGAGCTTGTCGTACCTGGTGGCGACGGCCCGATTCTGTTTGAGCTGGTTGATGCCCCGTTCGACCGCGTTTGCGGTCGCGGTAGAGCACCGGATCGAACGCTGGTGGACGACCGCCACCGCGGCCACGGTTTCGGCGGTGCGCGGCCTGATCGGCCGGGACCGGGATCGTGGCCTTGATGTGGCTGCGGCGCAGCCAGTCTCGGTTGGCGCGGCTGGAATACGCCTTGTCGGCCAACACGCGGTCGGGCCGGACCCGTGATCGGCCACCGGTGGTCTTGGCGACATCGATCGCATCGAGCACTGCCGCAAAGTGAGGGCTGTCGCCAGCCTGACCAGCGGTGACGAGCATCGCCAGCACCCGGCAGCCCTGCTCGCATGCCAGATGCAACTTCGTGCTCCAGCCGCGCCGCGACCAGCCCAAACCATGGTCGGCGGGCTCGGGGTCACCGCAGCCGCCGGGTGGTTCGGCCTGCCCGCCACCGTCGCGGCGAGCGCCGGCAGCGTGCGGGTGGGCACGCATGATCGTCGAGTCCACGCTCACCTGCCCTCGGATCCGGCCGCCGCAATCGGCGAACGCCTGCAACAACTTCACGATCATCAGCCAGCTACCGTCACGCTGCCAGCGGCGATACGACCCATAGACCGCTGACCACGACCCGTATTGCGGCGGGATATCACGCCAGGGACACCCGACCCGGGTCCGCAACCGGATCCCGTCGATGAGCTGCCGTTTGCTCGACTGCGGCGGGCGTCCCGCCTTCTTGTTGCGGGGCAGCAGCGGTTCCAGCCCCGCCTATTGGGCATCGGTCAGGTCCGCTCGCCCCGCCACCGCTACGCTGGTCACGAGGTCTCCGGTAGAACTCCGGCTTTTCTTGGTCGTTAAACCACCTACCCGAGACCTCACCCATACACCAACGCAGACAACAGGTTTCATCAAACGAGTTGAGGGGTGGCACCACGCAGCGGCGCCACCCCTCAACTCACTTCGACACAGAACCTAGGGGCGGTGAGAAACCTCAGTCCGGTCCGGTGCAGCAGTCTCGCCGAGAGTGTCCGTCGCGTCGTACCCGGGGTCGACTTGTGAACGGTTGCTGAAACCGAGGGCGGCCACCACCATCGAGACGGCGCACAGACTGGCGAGGTAATAACCGGGGGCGGCAAGGTGGCCCCGTGCAACGAGCCAGGTCGCCAGGTACGGTGCACTCCCGCCAAACACGGCGTAGGCGATCTGATACGAAATCCCGCTTGCTGTGGTCCGGATGCGTGCTGGGAACAACACCACGAGAGCCAGGGTTGTCGACACGCTCATGCCGCCGAACAGGACGCCGAACAGCCCGAAGATGAGGAAAACTCCCAGCAACGAGCTGTGCCCAACTAGAACGAATGCCGGGACAGCCCAAGCACCCACGCAGAGTGCGGAGGCAACTGCAGTGCGTTTGTGTCCCACTGCATCAATGATCCGTCCGGCTACGAACGCGCCCACTGCCACAATAGAATAGACTACCATCCCCACGGCCAACGCTTTGCTGTTGCTAAACTTTTCGGTCGAGGTTAGGAAGGACACAAGAAACCCAAACAAGAGATAAGACGCGACTGCGTTGGCCATGGCATAGCCAACCATGATTAGCATTGGTTTCTTTGCGGCCTTCAGCGCCCGCATGATTGGTGCGGATTCGACGCGTCCCTCGGTCCGGATAGCGGAGAATACCGGCGACTCTTCTACTCGCAGCCGCAAATACAGCCCGATCAACGCGAGTGGCGCCGCCAAAAGGAATGGCACCCGCCACCCCCATGATTCCAACTGTTCCCGACTCATCATCGCATTCGTAGCCACCACCACCAGCGCGGCGCACATCGGCCCGATGGCTGCTGGTATCGAGGAGTACGATGCGTATCGACCACGATGGCCCGGGCGTGCATGCTCGACAAGAAAGATAGTCGCGCCGGAGAACTCACCACCTGCGGAAAAACCCTGTACCAACCGGCACAGGAACAGCAATACCGGTGCCGCAATGCCGATCTGAGCGTAACCAGGCAGTAGACCCACTGCTACTGTCGCTGCACTCATCAACGTCACCGAAAGGACAAGTGTCGGGCGCCGGCCGATTCGGTCACCCAGATAACCGAATGCGATGCCTCCCAACGGGCGGACAATAAGGCCAGCACCAAAAATTGCAAAGGTGGCCAGCAGAGCTGCAGTAGGGTCTTCCTTCGGGAAGAATAGAACAGCAATCGTAGTCGCGAGGTAGCCGTACAGCGAGAAATCGAACCACTCGACGAAGTTTCCGATTGCGCCAGCTAGAAGTACCCTTCCCGATGCAGCGCCATTGCCGTCTTTCATGCTGTGCTCCTTGTTAAAGCAGGACCGGACAATTTTGATCTCTTAGTGTCCTGAGTCGTCAATTTCGGGCGGCGGTCAGATCATGAGGAGCTGGGCCTCTGCCTCCCGTGGCTGCACCGTTTGTGCAGCATTGTTGCTACGGTGCCGCAATAGCACACGGGTCCCGCCGATCGAATCCTTATAGGCTTGTTGGGTCAGCCCTGTTGACTTACCAGACTGGGCCTGAATGCTGCCGTCGAGCGGAGCGCCGCCGACCCACTCGGTGCATCCGATCTCGGTACCATACCCCCGACGCCCGCCAGCAGTAAGTCAACCGCTTTCCGGGCGTCGGGGGTATGGGCGTGGTCGAATCTTGCACGCATCGAGCGTAACGCACTAACTCGGGATTTCGTTGCCAAATTCTACCTAATTCGAGTATTTCATCGCGTTTATCGAGCAGTTTACGCGACGGCTATTCCTGTGTGGGTCACTACCGACCACGTTGCCAATGGTGTACCGGGCGTCTCGAGGCCGCCTTCGACCGCCGGGCGGGCGGGATGCCACGCTGTTCCCTCCGAACAAGGTGGCGAGCGCCGAGGAAGCTCATGTCGGCAGCCCGTCGGCATCGGGCGGTGCGACTTCACGACATGTGTCCCGTCGACCCTGTGATCCGCACTTCCGCCAAGTCATCACTGAAAGTCGTTATGGACTGGGCCTGCTCGGCGCCCTGGCGTGTTGCCCTTGAGCCCGTGGAGCAGATTCATCTGACTCTGGCAGCCCGTTGTGAGCGCACGCCTGCTGCAGCGGTCGACGGAGAGGTGCGGACGCGGAGATTAATCGATCCGTACGCAGGGATCGGTGTGGGTCAGGCGCTGTAGGGTGTGCGGGCGGGCGGTGGCCGTGCCCGGATGGTCAAGAAGGTGCGTTCGTTCGGGACGACAATTCCCCGACTTGAGTTGCACAACTGAATCGGATTATGAGTGATCGGTGGGTGATCGTTGCAGGTCACGGGGGTACCGCTTGTTGATGTGGGTCACTAACGGGTCGGTAGGACCGCCGGTCGTGGCGTTCATTCGCAAGGTGAGGACCACGTTCAGGGCGGCGGCGGTGCAGATCGCGGAGAAAGACGGGCGCCACAACAAGATCATCGAACACGTGGGGTCCGCTTATACCGACGCCGCGTTGGTCGAGACCGCCCGCGCCAAACTGCTGGCCGGCCAGCAGATGCTGGACCTGGGCATCGGCGGCGTCGACCCCGGGTCGGCGCGGATCACCGGCAAACATGCGCGCTGGCTGATCGAGGCGATCACCGTCGGCAGTCGTGCCAGTACCAGCTGGAAGAACGCCTCGTCGGCGATGACACCGAAACCGAGATTCCGCCAGGTGAGGCCGACATCGATTTCTGACACCGCCCGCGTCGGCGGCTCATCGCCTACACCACCGGCGCACCGCAACACCTCGCCAACGCCACTGATCCGTTGCACCACACGCCACCCCACCCGCGACGCGATCGAGGCACACCTACCTGACGATCGTGTTCACTGCCCTCGCCGCCGCCTAGTACCTCCAAGAAACCACCGGTGTCAGCATTCAACGGCTCATTTGGCCCCTGCGGCCACTACAGTAGATCACCGTCTTGATCGCCGGGTACGCCCCCACCTCGCGGCCGAACCGATCCACCGAGAGGCCCCCGACATCCTCACCGCCCTGCACGTCCCCGACCCCTGACATCGGCGGGGCGAAGTGGGTCACTAAACTTATGCAACTCAGGTCGGAGCCCGCCCTTTCTCTAAATCGCATCGTTCGACACCATAGTTCGACCACCTCGGGTCCATTTAGACGATGAGACCGGAATTCCGCACTCCTCGACCTTGTGTCGGCGTCGACGCATCGGGTGCCTGGTTCGCTGTTGCGTGTCAGCGCACGGCACCACCGAAGATCGACCAGTTGTAACAAAGGTTCGGCGGATCGTCTGGCCACAGACATGCCAGCTGGTGCTCAGAAAGATCCGCGCACAACCCATGCCAAATCTGTTACAGGGGCCGCTTGAGTAGCTTGTCGACCCATATCAACTTCGCGATCATCGCGACCGGCTGGTGCTGCCTCGACGCCATCACCGCCACGCTCTCCAGACCCGGATCGGCTGCTTGCTGCACTGCGCGATCTGAGCCAGCTCGCAGCTGTCCTCGGGCGTCACCTGCCTAACGAACACATCCGGACCGGGGTGCCGGCCGCACTGCCACTGGCCGCACCGCCACCGGCGGCGGTGATGAAGAAACCGCCACCCCGGAGGCCGGAGGGCGGGTACAACATCAACCTTCCCCGACGGGCCACCAGCAGCGGATACGACGGGCCGCAGTAATGGAGTCAGAGGCCAGAACGTTCCGCACGTCCCTGGCTCCGTCAGCTTGCCAGTGCAGGACAGCCGCAGGAGTGCCTGAGGGCGCAGAACCGGTCGTACGCACAGTGTTGCCTGCCAGAGAACGGAGACGCACCGCGTGTGCGTGGGCGAGTTGGCAGTCCCATGCAAAGTGTTTAGTCGCAGCGACATGATCATCGGCAAGATTGATTTGCGAGACTCTCGCTCGGCACGCAAGAATATTCGCGTGAAGTAGGTTCATACGTGAAATTATCCCGTGCATGGATGTTATGGTTGTGTCCATGCTCTCAGACACTCGTCCACGTCCATCTTGGGAACGCGTGGAAGCAGCTATGCGCGTCATTGATCCGATCTTTCTGAACTCGCCGCTCGTATCGAATGAGGTCTTGAACGACATATTGGGGTGCCGATTGGCGGCCAAGGTCGAGACGCTAAATCCGATCCGCTCGTTCAAGGGCCGGGGAACAAGCTTCTTTATTCGGACGGCATTGGCAGACGACGTTGACACGCTCGTAACCGCGTCGGCGGGCAACTTCGGCCAGGGACTCGCGTACGCGGCGACGGCAGCCGGACGCAAATTGACGGTGTACGCGGCCACGACCGCGAACCCGGACAAGGTGGATGCCATGCGTCGGCTCGGGGCGACCGTGGTCCTCGAGGGGGGTGATTTTGACGCGGCGAAGTTGGCGGCGGTTGCGTTCGCCGCAGAGACCGACGCATACCTGGTTATCGATGGAAACGAGCCGGCGATTGCAGAGGGCGCTGGCACTATCGGACTGGAGATGCTGCAGCAGTGGACGGGTGGACTTCTCGATTCCGTGATCGTGTCTCTGGGTAATGGTGCGCTGGCGACTGGCGTCGGGGCGTGGGTCAAACACGCTTCTCCGAAAACTGATGTCGTCGCGGTCGGTGCGAAAGGGGCACCGTCGATGGCCCTGTCATGGCGAGAGCGGAAGGTCATCGAAACGGCGACTGCAGATACCATCGCTGATGGGATTGCGGTGCGGGTCCCGGTTCCGTATGCGCTCGACACGATGGATGGCACTGTTGACGCGGTTGCGGATGTTGATGATGACAACCTCATCGCAGCAATGCATTTGGTGCACAAACACTTTGGGCTGGTAGTGGAGCCGGCTGGCGTCGCCGGTATCGCCGCAATCTTGGCCGAGCCAGCACGATGGGCAGGCCGTTCAGTAGGCACTGTGTTGTGTGGCGCGAATATCGACAGGACACGGGCACCGGGTTGGCTGCACGAGCAGCATGACCTTACACACGCCGACTGAGTGTTGTTGGCGACCGCGGAAGAAAAACCTACTGGCTCCGACGCGACCATCCGATCGAATACGCCGAAGGCATCGCATCGCTTGACCACGATGGATTGACCCTCGTCCGGAGGAGCGGCAATAAGCACACGGGAATGGACTCTGCTCGGTCATCTTTGGAGGAGTGTGGGATCGGCGACGAGCCGCTCCAAACCGATGAGACGACCATGGCGCTCGGCCTCTATTGCATCCATTATTTCTCGGGCCATAGCCTGAAACCCCCGCTCTTGGCCACCAAACCAGAGCTCGCAGTGGGGCGACGCGATGTCAGTGCGCGTCGATCGCACGGCGGGCATATCTCAATCTTCTCGCTGTACCACTACCGGGGCTTGAGCCTTGATACTCTGCCGACCAGGAGCCGGAAACATGGCTGAACCGATCGACACCCATTTCACCGCCACGGTCAGCGCGATGGCCGATCGCACCCGTCCTGGCGCGCGGGACCGCGAGCGGCCCGTCACGGCTGGCGCTGACCTGTCCGTCCGCGAAGTACTGGACCTGTTCGACTCCCAGATCGGTAGTCGGCACCTCGACCTCGCCGCCCGCTACCTGCGTGAACAGGGAAAGAGTTTCTACACGATCGGCTCGTCCGGACACGAAGCGAACGCCGCCGTCGCCGCGGCCCTGCGCCCCACCGATCCGGCTCTGCTGCATTATCGTTCGGGTGGATTCTTCGTCGAACGTGCCCGGCAGGTGCCGGCCAGTGACCCGCTGCGGGACGTGTTGCTCGGGATCGTCGCCGCCACCGACGACCCCATTTCCGGGGGCCGCCACAAGGTCTTCGGCCGCCGAGACCTGAACATCATCCCGCAGACGTCCACCATCGCGTCTCACCTGCCGCGCGCGGTCGGAGTAGCATTCTCCATCGCCCGCGCTGCCAAGCTCGGCGTACGGTCACCGTGGCCGGACGACGCAATCACGGTGTGCAGTTTCGGCGACGCCTCCGCCAACCACTCCACCGCCGTCGGCGCAATCAACACCGCCCTGCACACCGCCTACCAAGGTGTCCCTATGCCAGTGCTGTTCGTGTGCGAGGACAACGGCATCGGCATCAGCACCACGACACCGACCGGGTGGATCAACCGGAACTTCGCCCACCGCGACGGACTCGAGTACGTCGTCGCCGACGGCACCGACATCAGCCAGACCTTTACCGCCGCACGCCATGCCGCCGACTACGTTCGCACCCACCGTCGTCCCGCCTTTCTGCATCTGAGCACCGTGCGGCTGATGGGACACGCCGGTTCGGACTACGAGGCCGCCTACCGCACCCCCGTAGAGATCACCGCAGACTACGACCGCGATCCCGTGCTGTGCACCGCGGCACTGCTCATCAACGAGGGGCACCTAAGTCCCACTGAGGTCCTCGACCACTACGAGAACAAACGCGCCGAGGTGCTCAGGCTCGCCAAGGACGTCGGCGAGCTGCCGCAACTCGGCAGCGCCCGCGCGGTGATGCGCCCCCTCGCCGACACCCTCACTGAGGCGGTCGCCGCCGAACCCCGCAACCTGTGTCCGGACCGCCGCGCCCAGATCGTCGGGACACCACTACCCGAGCACGAGGGCCCGCTCACCCTGGCTCTTGCGATCAACCGGGCCCTGCTCGACGTCCTCACCGATTACCCTGAGGCGATGGTCTTCGGCGAGGACGTCGCTCGCAAGGGCGGGGTGTATGGTGTCACCCGCGGGTTGAGGAAGAAGGTAGGCTCGGCCCGGGTCATCGATACGCTCCTCGACGAACAGGCCATCCTCGGTCTCGCTCTCGGCGGTGGAATCTCCGGACTGCTCCCGATCGCGGAAATCCAGTACCTGGCCTACCTGCACAATGCCGCCGACCAGATCCGTGGCGAGGGCGCGACCCTCCAGTTCTTCTCCGACCGCCAGTACCGCAACCCAATGATCGTCCGTATTGCCGGTTACGGCTACCAGAAGGGCTTCGGCGGGCACTTCCACAACGACAACGCGATCGCCGCGCTGCGCGACATCCCCGGCGTTGTCATCGCCTCGCCGGCGCGTCCGGACGACGCAGCCGCGATGCTGCACACCTGTGCCGCCGCCGCACGTTCCGCAGGTGCACTGTGCGTATACCTCGAACCGATCGCGCTCTATCACACCAGAGACCTGCACGAGGACGGCGACAAACAGTGGCTGGCACCGTATCCGAACCCTGCGAAGTGGTCCGCGAATCGGGTGCCGATCGGCCGTGCCCGCACCTACGGTGACGGCACCGACCTGACCGTCGTCACCTACGCCAACGGCCTGCACATGAGCCTACGCGTCGCCCGCCGCCTCGAACGCGCCAACGTCGGTATCCGGGTGGTCGACCTGCGCTGGCTCGCCCCACTGCCCCGGGCCGACATCCTCCGGGAAGCCCGCGCCACCGGGCGCGTCCTCGTCGTCGACGAGACCCGGCGCTCCGGTGGAGTCGCCGAAGGCGTGCTCGCCGCACTGGTCGACGAAGGTTTCACCGGGCCGATGGCCCGCGTTGCCAGCGAGGACAGCTTCATTCCGCTCGGCGACGCCGCCCTCGAAGTACTGCTGACCGAAGACACCATCGAAGCCGCCGCGATCAAACTCACCCAGGTGAACCGCTAAGAGCTCCTAATCGGGTTCGGTTGCTGAGTCGTCGCCAGCAGATCAGGGCTGCAGCGAGGTCGAGGAACCCGTGGTGGATGTCGGTGCGTCGTTCCCATCGGATGGCCAGCCGCCGGTACCCGGTACAGGGCGAAGGATTGTTCGACGATCCAGCGGCCGGTGGTGACC
Organism: Nocardia sp. NPDC004711; assembly: GCF_053601595.1. Taxonomy (NCBI): domain Bacteria; kingdom Bacillati; phylum Actinomycetota; class Actinomycetes; order Mycobacteriales; family Nocardiaceae; genus Nocardia; species Nocardia sp. NPDC004711. The sequence continues at coordinate 11,941 of NZ_JBSGCB010000105.1, forward strand.
CTGTCGCGGGTGCCGCGGCGCGCGATGTAGCCGGTGATACGTCGTTGCCGCAGTTGGGGAATACACACTGGGGTAGTCGTAGCCCTTGTCCGCGATCAAGGTGGTTATCCGATGTCTGGGCCGGCCCGCACGCCCACGCAGGGGTCGGACCCGGTCGAGCAGCGTGGGCAACAGCAGATGGTCGTTGACATCGGCGCCCGACAACGCCACCGCGAGCGGGAACCCGTTGCTGCAGGTCAGGATGTGGTGCTTGGAACCGGTCTTGGCGCGGTCGACCGGGCTCGGACCTGTTGCGGCGCCCCCTAATGATATGTAGCGGGTCCACCAGTACGGCAGACTCGCTACCGGTAGCGGCTGGCGGGTGAGCACTCTTCGCCCCCGGGACTTCGAATCCTGAAAAAAGATCGTGCCCCCGCCGGTCGACCGGGAGAACGGATCGCTGCTGGGATGTCGTGCCCGCCTCGGGCGTGAGCACTTTTCATTAGGTCGCCGGGTGTTCTCCTGAACGCTACCGATATCGAAAGAGGTTGGTAGGCAGGAGGATCGCTGTTGCTGTTCGTAGGAGACGACTGGGCCGAAAACCATCACGATGTGGAGTTGATGAGCCCGGCAGGCAAGAAGCTGGCCAGAGCCCGGCTGCCCGAGGGTGTCGAGGGAATCACCCGATTACACGCCCTGATCGGCGAACATCTCGACACCGGCTCCGAGGCTGATTCGGTGGTGATCGGCATCGAGACCGATCGAGGTCCCTGGGTCGCGGCCCTGGTCGCCGCCGGTTACTCGGTGTTCGCGGTCAACCCGTCGCAGGCTGCCCGTTATCGCGATCGGCACGCGGTCTCCGGCGCCAAGAGCGATCCAGCCGATGCGCACGTGCTGGCCGACATGGTGCGCACCGACTCGCATCAGTTGCGACGAGTGGCTGCGGACAGCCCGCAGGCTGAGGCGGTGAAAGTCGTTGCCCGAGCGCACAAGACGCTGATCTGGGAACGCACCCGCACCACCCAGCGGCTGCGGCACTCGTTGCGCGAGTACTTCCCTGCGGCGCTGGAGGCCTTCGACGACCTCACCGCATCCGATGCGCTGGAACTGCTGGCCAAAGCGCCCGAACCCGTTGCGGCAGCGCGGCTGTCGCTCAAGCAGATCCGGGCCGCACTCACCCGGGCCCGTCGCCGTGACGTCGATACCAAAGCCGCCAGAATCCAGGCAGCATTGCGGGCCGAGCATCTGCGCCGCGATGCGGTGATCGATGCCGCCTACGCGGCCACCACACGGGCCTCGATCCACATCCTGATCGCCCTCCGCGAGCAGATCACCGAGCTGGCAGGGCAGGTGGAGGCGCATTTTGGCCGACACCCGGACGCTGAGATCGTCCTGTCCCAGCCCGGGATGGGCATCATTCTCGGTGCCCGGGTGCTCGCCGAATTCGGAGACGCCCGCGGCCGCTACGCCTCGGCCAAGGCCCGCAAGAACTACGCCGGCACCAGCCCGATCACCCGCGCTTCCGGCAAGAAGAAGATCGTCGCCGCCCGATTCGTGCACAACGACCGGCTCATCGATTCCCTGGCCCAGCAGGCGTTCTGCGCCCTGACCGCCTCACCCGGCGCCCGCGCCTACTACGACCGGCATCGCGCCCGCGGCCTGGAACACCGCGCCGCGCTACGCCAGCTCGCCAACCGGCTCGTGGGCATCCTCCACGGCTGCCTCAAGACCCGCACCTCCTACAACGAAACCACCGCCTGGTCTCCACACACCGGCGACCCGGCCGCTGCTACTTGACAACCCAGGCCCTGGGATGTCTTTTTCGCCCGCACATGCGAGCCGTCGACCATGACCGGGGGTCGACGTCGATCAACCTGGCGGCGTGGCAGCGGGCCAGCACCACTTGATGTATCTGATCGAACACACCGGCGGCCTGCCAGTCCCGCAACCTGCGCCAACAGGTCATCCCGGACCCGAACCCCAGTTGCTGGGGCAGGTCTTCCCATCCGATCCCGGTGATCAGCACGAACAGAATTCCTTGCAACACGAGCCGGTTGTCCATCTGCGGCGGTCCCGGTGTCCCGGCCGGTTTCACCGGCAGTAGCGGTTCGAATTGCCGCCCACAACTCGTCATCCACGATCCAAGGCGCTGCCACACCGAAACATCCTGCACTGCAACAGAACACAACGCCAACCTACCGAACCTGTTAGGAGCTCTAAGGCATGGCGGCCGGTCCCCGGTGTCGGCCGGGCGCAGTATTTACAACAGCCACGAAGGCGGGAACTCAACGGCAGAGCAACCCGGCCGACCTAATGATGCTGACACTGGAAACAACGGCTCTGTCCCTCTTGCGGTGGTGACTGCGCGTCGGTGACGGCACGATGTTCGGGTGCGTGAGGTGAATGTGCCTGCAGCCGTGGGCTTTTCAGGGATATGGCCACTGGTGGTCGAGGATGTTGTCGATGAGGGCGAGCGGATCCTGGTGCGGGCGAGGACTCCGG
>NZ_JBSGCB010000106.1:0-14191 GCF_053601595.1 Nocardia sp. NPDC004711
TCCGCGACGACATCCACGAGGCCTTCCTCAGCCTGGCCTGCAGCATCATCTGCTGGCGCCGACTGACCAAACTCCCACTTTGTTAGGAGTTCTAATACTGCAACGACACCTATGTGAGTCAGTGCTGGTAGATCTGTTGTGTGGTGTTGGATCGTGTTGTGGCCGAGTTAGATTCGTTGATGTCGCGGATCGGGGGTCGGTTCGCGCGGTCGGAGCCGCGGGTTCGGGCGCGGGAGTACGTATCGGGACTGTTGGCGGGTCTGGAACGCAAGAACGGGTGGACGTTGGCCGAGCGGGCCGGTGAGGCAGGCCCGCAGGGGATGCAGCGGCTGTTACGAGCGGCCGATTGGGACGTCGACGCGGTCCGTGACGATGTGCGTGACTATGTCGTCGAGCACCTGGGTGACCCCGAGGCCGTGCTGGCCGGTGACGAGACCGGCTTCCTGAAGAAGGGCGTGAAATCCGCTGGGGTGCAACGCCAGTACTCCGGTACGGCCGGGCGTACCGAGAACTGCCAGATCGGGGTGTTCCTGGCGTATGCATCCAAGCACGGACACGCTCTGATCGACCGGGAACTCTATCTCCCGCAGTCGTGGACCAGCGATCGCGACCGCTGCCGCGACGCCGGAATTCCGGACGAGACCGAGTTCGCGACCAAACCGCGGCAGATGATCGCCATGCTCGAACGCGCGGTGGCCGCGCGGGTGCCGTTTCGGTGGTTCACCGCCGACGAAGCCTACGGACAAGCCGGTTACCTGCGGGACTGGTGCGAAGACCACGATGTGTTCTACGTGCTGGCCACCCGCTGTGACCAGCAGGTGAGCACCCGCGCCGACCGCGCCGCCCGCGCCGACGAGCTGGTCGCCGAGTTCGCCGACCACACCTGGCAGCGGCTGTCGGTCGGTGCCGGCTCGCACGGTCCCCGCGAATACGACTGGGCGCGCCGACAGATCGAGGGCACCTGGAATACCGGACGCGGGCACTGGCTGCTGGCCCGGCGCAGCATCGCCACCCCCACCGAGATCGCCTACTACCTCTGCTACGGTCCGGCCACCGCACGGTTGGTCGATCTGGCCTGGACCGCGGGGTCGCGCTGGCACGTGGAAGAAGCGTTCCAGCAGGCCAAAGGTGAGGCCGGGCTCGATCACTACCAGGTCCGCACCTGGCGAGCCTGGTACGCCCACATCACCTTGTCCATGCTCGCCCTGGCCTGGTTGGCCGGATCGAAAACCGTTGCCGCAAAGGGGGACTCGCCGACACCGACGAAGGCATGATTGCCCTCACGCTACCGGAGATCCGCCGCCTGCTCATCGCCTTCGTGCTCACCCGCCACCACCCCGCCGACCACACCTGGGCCTGGTCGCGATGGCGACGCCGCCGACAACACCAAGCCCGGCTGTCCCACTACCGACGCCGCGGCCACCCACTCACCTGAGTGTCGTTGCAGTACTAAGAGCCTGCCTCCCATAGATTGTCCTCGCTGTACGGACCGGTTTCGGCCTCGGCGACACCAAGCCGCTTCATCAAGATCGGTACCAGCGGCCGGACCGAGGCGGGCAGCAGCCGTGTCAACGGTCTGATCAGCTTCTGCACCACGCCCTTCAGGAGTGCCAGGCCCACCCGCTTCAGCTTGCGCAGCAGCGGGCCGAGCAGATGTTTGCCGATCGCCGAAACCCCGCTCTTGATGACGCCGATACCGCGCTTGGCGATATCGACGACGCCCCCGATCGGGTTCTTGGCGAATCGCACAGCGCTCTTGAGTGCGCTCTTCGCCTTGCGGACCAGCTTGCCGAAGAAGTTCTCGAAGCCCTCCGAGGTGAACCCGACCGGAGTCTCCAGCGATTCGAGGAGCTGTTCGAATTCGCTCTCGCCCATGCCGAGTACCTCGGCGTTCTCCAGGCCCGCCGCGAGGCCGTCCACGGTACGGGTCCACGCCTCGGCCAGCGGAGTGAGCCACTGCTCCAGCGCATCCCGGGTCTCGGCCTCGGACAGCGGCGCGCCGGCCTCCTGCTCGCCGGCCAGCGTCAGCGCCGCGCCCTCGTTGAGCAATTGCTCGAGGGCGTCCTCGAATTCCTCGTCGCGCAGCGCTTCCATGAAGTCGCGCAACGCCTCCGACGCCTCTTCGGCTTCGGTCGGGGATTCACCGCCGAACGGTGATTCAGCGGCAGAGAAGCTCTCGAACGGCGAATCCTCGAATTCATCCGCGCCGAGCTCCTCCTGTGCCAAGGTCTCGTATTCGGCGGTCGGGGTCATCGCGGCAAACGGGGATTCATAGGTCTCGTCACCGCGGGACTCCGCATACGCATCGCTTCGCACCAGGCTCACCTCTGCCACATCGATTGCTCCGGAACTCAGTGTGGCGGCGGTGAATATGCGGTGCCGTCAACGGTTCATCTCACAGTCGGTCTCCGACGAATCGAATCGCCTTAGTACCGCGGCCAGATAATCGCAGGCCTCGCCGGCGTCGGGGAAGACCCGGGACTGCTCGGCAGCGCCGAGCACGCGAATGAGCAGCCGGTCCCCATCGCGCCAGACCCGAAGCACCAACACGAGGCTGTCGTCGTTCGTCACCGGCGCAGTCTGACAGCGAGCCGTGCCGGGCTGCGTCAATGGCGGCAGCGAATGTTGACGCAGTGTTGACGGAGCGGCGGCGGTAGCCGCATACCGTGGGACACAATCGATACCATCGGACCACCGAGGGGGGACGCCCGATGATCGCCGCACAAGCACAGCCGCGAATTCGCGCGAAATTGTCTCTGCTGGGCGGATTCTCGCTGCACATCGACGGTGCCACGGTGCCGCTCCCGATGCATTCCCGGCGGGTGCTGGCCTACCTCTCGGTGGAGAAGTTCGCCGCGCCCGACTGCGATCGCGGTGTGCTGTCCGAACGATTGTGGCCGGGTACCTCGGCCGAACGATCCCGGGCCAGTCTGCGCACAGCGCTGTGGCGGATTCGCCGTGCCGCTCCGGAAGTGCTGGGCGGCGCGGGCGATCGGATCGGTCTCACCGACGACGTGGTGGTGGATGTACACCAGTTGCGCCGGCATGCGGAGAACGTGCTCGCGGCCCGCACGGAGTGCTCGTTCGAGCAGGTGGCTCTGTTGTCGCGCACCGCGGAATTGCTACCCGGCTGGGACGAGGCATGGCTGGTCCTGGCCCGGGAACAACTGCGGCAGTTGCGATTGCACGCTATGGAGGCGGCCGCGCGCAGGCTGAGCGAGCAAGGCCACCACCCCGAGGCGATCGATCTGATGCTAGCGGTGGTGGCCGCGGAGCCATTGCGAGAGTCGGCGCAACGGGCACTCATTCAGGCGCATCTGCGGGAAGGCAATACGGCCGAGGCATGCCGCCAGTTCGAGCAATTCGCGAATCTGTTGCGAGACGAACTCGGATTGCGTCCGTCACCACAGCTGTGTGCGTTGGTGGGTGCTGTTCCGGTGGCGTCGGCCCTGATCCCACCGGGTCGAACGGGAGCACGGCGCGCATTGCGGTAGTGCGCTGCTCCCAAACACGGGTCTGCGGGGCCGGATGGCAGCACCGGCCGTGCACCGATACCAGCAATGTGGAGGCCGTCTCCGGCACGAGTTCGCCGGGCCAGCGTGCCGACACCACCACCGAATCGCCTGGCTCGAGATCGAATCCGGCAGCGGCCGCGAAGCCGGGGAGGAAGTCGTCGGGGTACCGGGGTTCGCTTCGGGACGAGCCGTGGATGGCGAAGACCACCAGCAGGTGCGCACAGTGCCCGGCGCCGGGGTTCGAGACCCGGGCATAGATCCAGTTGTCCCGGCCCGGCCGCGGTGGCTGGTCGTCGATTCCGTCGTCGTCGTGGTGCCGGATCCAGATATCCGGTCGGTCGGGGCGGACCGACCACAGCGACGGTTGCGGCACGGGCGAGGGCTCCTCGAACCCGTAGACGAACCGATGGAAAGCGTCCACCAACTCAACCGCCCCCGTGGTGGCCACCAGGTGCGCCTCCAGGTCGGTCGTGGACGTCGGGGTGCCGCAACGGGTCCGGAACAGGGCGGCCATCGCGGCGCGCAGACCGTCGACGCCGATCAGCGTCGCCGCCCCGCGGAACACCCGGCTGCCGTCGACATACGCGTTGATCGGGGTACGCCGATCGAACGGCCGGCGCGAGCACAGCCGCACCGGCGCACGGCGGAAGTCGAATGGCTCGGGCTGGGCGCCATCGTCGTGGAATCTCGCGAATCCCTCATCCCACCATCCGTCGGCCTGCCCAGCCGGGGTGACACCGCGGGCGAACCAGGAATGCAGGACCTCGTGTGGCAGCGCGGCCAGCGAGGTCGTGCAGGCCTGGTTGTACTCCATGCCACCGCGCCCGCCATGGAAAATCGCCACGAAACGGCGGGCCGCGAAGGGACCGTAGTCGCGCTCGTTGCGTGCGAGCAGTGCACCGATCCGGATCGTTTGTGAGGCAAGGTCGATCGGTAGCGTGGCGGGCTTCCACGCCCGCACCACCACCTCGGTCCGGGACAGCGGCAGCGTCACCACCCGTGCCGACGTCCGAACCGAGTTGGCCGGATGTATCTCGACAAGTGGTGACAGCACACTGAAATGGGCGGGGAAGTTTACCGACCAGTGGTTCGGCGCGGTCGCCGCGACCGCGCCGTTCGAGATCATGACGTGCGCGGCGCGCGCGCCAGTGATGCGCACCCGCAGCCGCAGCGGGAACTGGTCGAACAACAGATTCGCTGGAAATCACGCTTCCAGGTAGCGGCCGGCGTTCAGATCGGACATCCCGAATATCCAGCGCAGCGCGGTATCCGGCAGCCAGGTGAGTTCTGCGGGACGCACACCGCCCGGCTCCGCCGCGGGTGCATCAAGGTGGTACCGCGCGCCCAGCGAATGGACCGAGCCGGCCGCCTGCGCCACCCCGAGCACCCGCATCGTGCTGTACGAATCGCCGCCGAGAGGGTAGGACCGGACCAGATCGGCGGCAATCGGCATCCCGTCCAACCGCCAGTGGTCCACCCGCTGTCTGAGGTCGAAAGCGGGATTGCCGCTGTGGGGTCCGACCACATAGTGCATGGTCGCCTCGGCGACCGCCACCGACCGCGCGCAATCGAACCTCACCGCCGCCTCGACGCCGAGAATATGAATCGGAACCGCAACCAGCTCGGCGATGGCCGTGGGCGCGAAGGCGGCACGAAATCGGTTCTGCGCCATGAACCTTCTCCCGCTTCCCGCGCCCGACCTGACGACGGCAATGGTCGACTCCCGATGTATCTCCCCGCGTCAACAGCATTGGGCACACGCATGGGGTGAGCAAAGGTGCTCAAGAAGGAAGGAGAGCAAATCAGCCGAGAAAACGAAAATCCCTCACTCACCCGGATCTTCGCGGTCACGCGGTTGAGTAAGGGACATCCGGTGGACCTAGCGGGGGGTTACTCGAAACTTGACTCATTCCAGAAACAAGTCAAGAAACTCAGAGACTGCCTGGTCACGGACGGAAACGGAGGCTTCCGGTCACCATCTCACCGGCCGCAGCCAGCTTCGGCCGCGGAGCCGTTCAAGCTGTCACAACGGCTGGGCCAGGAAACTATCCGGCAGATCGTCGCTCGGTATGAGGCTGGCGAGCCCTCGACTGCCCTCATGTCGGCGTTCGGCCTCAGCAAGGGCAGCCTACTCAAAGTGCTTCGCGATGCGGGGGTGGCGATGCGCAACCAGGGCTTGAGTCCTGAGCAGATCAACGAAGCCGAGCAACTGTACGGTGCCGGATGGTCGCTGGCGCGGATTGGCGAGAAGCTCGGGGTTGATCACGGAACGGTGTGGCGACGACTTAAGGAGCGTGGGGTGCCGATGCGGGATGCGCATGGACAGGAGCGGTAGCGAACCGGCTGGGCAACGCAAGGACCTAACGGAACGGCGAACGGCGCAGCCTGCCAGTTACTTTGAGCTCGATGTCGGCCCTGGAAGTTCGATCAGGCTCTCTACGAGCGCGTGAATCTTCCGCATAGCGACATCGAGTTCTGACCACCCGAGCGCAATCCCCTCCAGCTCTATCCGGTCGTCGAGGACGTGGAGCATCGCCATGCCGCTTGAAATGGTTCCCTTCTTGAGAGCGCTGTCCGTATGCTCAATTGCGTTACGCACTTTTCGGATTGAGTCCTGAACTGCCTTGCGCGGAAGCTCATCCTTATCAATGGGAGGAGACGCTGGTGAGCGTGCCAGTGCATTGGCGAAGTCGATGCAGCGAGCGAGTGCCGTAATTCCCGCTTCCATGTGCGAGATCGCGGAGAAGTGAGTACTGATTCGACCCTCGTATCGGTGGGCTATGTAGTCGAGCAACGCTTCCCGAGCAAGGCTGAAATCAACGATAGCGCGATCTGACAGGCGAACGAGATTGAGAAATAGCTGGCGCTCATGCCATCCTGATAGTTGCGGCGACAGATCACCAATGAAAACCTTCGCGGCTACTACGACGATCTGCGGATGGGCGAGATTGTCAAATGCGGGTATGCCGCAAATTTCAGGCAAGAACGGATGCAGTTCGATCGACACGACACTCTTCCTATCTGCGTCTTAGCCAGCGTGCACTGCCGAGCTGCCCTCTTTTTGTCTCAGGCAAGCGGTTTCAAGGCCGTGAAAAGCTTGTCAGCCAGAACATCGAGGCCAATATCAGACCTGAGTGCGCTAATGTCGGATACCAACGAACTGTAGGTTGCAACATCAGCACTAGCTACGTTGTGCCAAATTGGTAATACTACGCCCCCGCCAGCTCTGAAATGATTATTCATCGCTGCATTGAACTCTCCCTTAGCCCAGCCTGGATTACTCAAGAAGTTCGGGGACAGAACGACGATGCACTTCGGCGCTTCTGCGAGTCCTCGATCGATGGACTCGCGCCCTATCACCGACATTCAAAGAGTATTCGTCATACCACACGGGGCATAGCATCGATTGTAGCTTGCGGGCCAGTGGCCTAACGAAGTCGTCCTTATCCCTAGAGTCGTGGCTGATAAATTCCCACGGCTTCTCGCGCGCTGTCATGAAGTCTGCGTACTCCTTGTCCTTAATCTCAACGATATAACCTACGGTGGCACCCGCTTTTACAATAGCTTCCTTGTCGGCGGGAGGCACTAGGACATCTAGATACTGTTGTTCGCCACCATCGATCCCGCCGGCGCCCGGGCAGCAGGTGTGCCCACGCGCCTGCTGGGCGCTGTTTTCCTGGCTGTCGTCGGCACAACTGTCGCCGAGGCCACCCCGCTGGTCGGTTCCGTTGTCGTCCTCGGGCTGCTCACCGCCCCGGCCGCCGCCGCGGCCCGGCAGTCCAAGGCCCCACCGCTCGACATCGGCGGGATCATCACAGGCCCAGCGCATGCGCGCGGACACCACACGCATGGCGTCGTAACGGTCCTGGTGCTCGATCATCCAGCGGTCGGTGGTGTCCATCGCGAGATCGGCACCCGGGAAGTGCCGCGCGATGAGCGAGACGGCGCGCTGAACCTCGGACTCCTCCAATTAGACCAGAAAGCCCTCCGAGACGAAGAAATACGGCCCCTGAAGGGCTTTCACCACCTCCACCCAGCCGGCATCCAGCACCGACGCCGCGATCATCCGTCGCTGATCGGTCTCGACGAAGAACCTCGACCGCACCTCCATCGCATCTGGCAGATCCGGATCGACCCAGCGCACCCGGCCGTTGTCGACCCGCTCGAACCGCGTGTTCAGCCCCGCCCCGATCTCGACCACCGTGCCCCCGGGATGCACAGCGAGGAAGCCAGACACCCACGCGTCGAAAATGCTGGTCCACAACACCGTTCCGAACAAGCTGCGGCCGCCGTCGAATCGACCGAAGTCGTAGTCGATGGCCCCGATCATCTCCACGGCCTTCGGATCGCGCAGGATCGGGCGAGCCTTGCCGGTTTCGACGGCACGGCCGTAGAGCGGAATCAGTAGCGTCTCCTGGACTTCGCCCAGATGGGTAGCGTCGATAGCCATAACCAACCCATTAATGAGAAGCGTTTTCAGTAAGAGTAGGCCCGAGCGCCATGAACCGCGACATGCCTCGCTGGAGATCGGCGACATCGGCTGCCAGGATGTCGGAGTGCTGGCGCAGAACACTGTCAACTCGGTCCGCGTGCGGGTTTCCTCGACCTATGTCCTTGCCGCGCTGGTGGTCCTCAGCGTCGCCTGCCATGGACCGCTGGCGCGCGCGGTGGGTTCGTCGGCGCGTTTGCAGACCGCGGTGACGATCTTTGCCGGTGTCTTCGTTCAGGCGGTGCCATTCCTCGCGCTGGGGGTCACGGTCAGCGGGGCGATCGCGGCGTTCGTGTCCCCGGCGCTGCTGCGAAAAATGTTGCCACGCAACGAGACGGCCGCCATCGGCGTTGCCGGGATCGCGGGCATGGCATTACCCGGGTGCGAATGCGGCGTTGTCCCCGTCGCGCTGCGGCTGTCCGAGCAGGGCGCGCCGGGATCGGTCGCGCTGGCGTTCATGCTGTCCGCGCCCGCCATCAACCCGGTCGTGCTGATCGCGACGGCAGTCGCGTTTCCTGGGGAACCCGCAATGGTGGTGGCGCGGTTCACTGGTTCCTTGACCACCGCGTTCTACCCCATCCAGCGCGCCGCCCCGCACACCCCCCCAATACTGGAGCCGACCATGGCCGCCCACCCACCGCTGCCACTGCGAATGCTTTGCCACCATATGCGCACCGACCGCGTCATCGACCTCCTGACGCCACCGCCCCATCGTGTCCTGGACCTGATCATGGGTCCACTCACACCACACCGCCGGACAGCGGAACAGATACCGGCCCATCCCGGTCCGGCCGGCCGCGGCGACCCCGAGCCACGTGTTTCCACGCCTGAACCGATCGTCGCTGGTCACGCCGTCGTCGTCACCCACAATTCAACAAGATCATATTGACAGCGCCCGCGACAGTTGAATACCGGTCGGTAGTGTGTTTGCGAAAACTACTGCCGCGCAGCGGCTTTGGAGCTGACAACGGACATACCCCTCCCCAGAGCATCGACATGAGGATGGAATCCATGAGTGACATGCCTCACCTCATGCGGGTTCTGCACACCCCCGCGCTGCAGATGGACACGGGCACTGTGGTTTTCGCCTGTCCGCTCGAATGCAACTGGACCCACCAGCCGCGGCCCGACCGTGGACCGCTCCGCGTTCTGTTTCCCGACTGGCCGGGAAACCTGACGCCCGAAGAGATTTCGGCCGCCCTCACCAACCGCAGTGCGGAAGTGGCGGAGATGATCGGGCGCATCATCTACGCCGCGGCCAACCCGGTCACGCTGCCACTGCGGGAACGCGCCCACCGGCAGGCAAGGGCCCAGCGCGACACTGAACGCGAGCGCACCCTCAAAAGCCTCGAGTCCGGCGAGGTCGGCGCCGCGGAACTGCGCGCCCCGCGGACTATGTGCGCCGCAGCCCGGCCGAAGACCAAAGGAGGCAGAGGATTTCGTCGCGTGGGCAGATGGCCAGCCAAGGTCCACGCTGCCGCGCCGCACCACTGACACGCACGCGAAGGCCGGGCTGGAGATCACGGTCCGGATCCTGGGAGGCCTCCCGCCGGAAGGAGATGTCAAGTGCAGTGGTATCCCCCGGCCGACGTGGTCGGTGATGCGCCGCTCTTCGGCGACCAGATGAACGCGGTGCAGTGGTCGCGGGACCGCGCCCACGAGCGGGCCTCGGCGCGGGCGCTCATCGCTAACAACCCGCCGTATCGCACCCTGCACGGACCGAACGTGCTTACGTCACAGTGACGTTAACTTGACAGCCGGTGACCGTCACCGATCTAGTCAGCTGACCCTTTCGTTCTGATCGCGCAAATTGTCCAGTAGGCGAGGACTTCTCGCCCCGGAATCGACTTGATCGCTACCGGTACGCTGATCGTTGGCCTCACCTGCCACGGGGCCGGTTCTCCGTGTCCGGAGGGGGACTTCTCATCGCTTGCGGTGGCGGCGTCGAGCAGGTCGCGGGCTTGGTCGTAGGACAGCCGCGCCGGGCCGGTGTCTGGGCACACGTCGCGGTCGGCGAGGTACTTGCCGCGCCCGGGGCGCCGGGTGGGTGACGAACAGCGGTCCGGCGGTGCGGTCGCGGATCAGGCGGGCGGTGCCGGCGTCCCAGTACACCGTTTCGAGGACGTGTTCGGCGTGGGCGGCAGCGGGCGCGCGGGCGGGCGCCTTTGGACTTCGCGGGGCACGAGCAGGCGGCGAGGTCGAGGTCTTCGATGTTGACCTCTACAGCAGTTCCTCTGCGCGGGCGCAGGTTTCGTACAGCATCGGCCACAACGTCTCCTCCCGCACGTGGATGTCGCGGCGGCCGATCAGCTGGTCGATCGCGGTACGGGAGCGGACGAGGGTGTCGGAGTCCGGTGGGGTGGACCGGCCCGCCAATGCCGGGACCGCCGGTGGGTCCCAGCCTTGTTCGCGGCACCAGCTCAGCCACTTGCCGACCGCGGCCTGGCGTGCGTTCCAGGTGTTCCCCACAGCCTCGCGCCACAAGGCTTCCAGCGCGGCACCGATCTCGGTGTCGGTCACCGCCGCCAGGGCCTGGCTGTCCGCGCGCAGCCCCGTCCGGGTCGCGGCCGTCGAGTCGGTCGGCGGTCTTGACGATCACGACGGTGCAGGCGCGGCGGGTGTTCGCCGAGCCGATGGTGTCCAGCAACGCCTCGGCCGTCGACCGGACCGTGCGGGGCGGCACCGTCCGGATCCGGGTCACGGTGCCCGCCATCGTCACCGTCTTCCGGGCTTGCCCCGGGTAACTGGGCCGCTTCGTGTATGCGCCGCAGTGAGATCGACGCGGCCCGAATTCGATGCCAGAGGTCGGATTACAGGCCGTTATCTGGGGCAAGGAGTTTCCGTGTGTGTTCAGGCGTTGGCGGATTCGTTGCGTCGCAGCACGATCAGTGGTGTGACATAGTGCTCGGTCACCCGCCCGCCGAGTTCGTCCACAGCTCGAGCTGCCTCGTCCACCTCGGCAGGGCTCCAGTTGCTGAACGTGGTGAACAGGTCGCGGATCTGGTCGGTCCGCATGTCGATCGACCACGGGAACCGGCGAATACGCGTGGTGACGAAATGCCCGCTGGCGGTCAGGCGAGCCGCCCACGCGTCGGTGTCGAGTTCACCAGGCATGCGCGGTGGTTCCACCGCTGTCCGACGGGCCACGATCTGGGTGACTCGCTCGCGAAACGGCGTAACCGGGACAGCCGGGTCGCCGAAGGCGTTGCGCCACACGGCGAAATGGCCGCCCCCTCGCAGCACGCGATGCACTTTCGGCACGACCACCTCGAGATCGAACCAATGCACCGCGGTGGCCGCGACCGCGAGATCATAGAATCCGGTCGCCAGCTCCACCTGCTCGGCCGTGCCGACGTGCACAACCGCGCCCGGCCAGCGCCGACGCAAACGATCCGCCAGGGCCGGGCCCGGTTCGACCGCGTCGACCGACGCGCCCGCCCCGAGGAGCCGACCGGTGGCCAGTCCACTACCGGCACCGAGATCGATAGCCCGGATTCCCGGCCGCAGCACTCCGAGATCGTGCAACTCGGCCCACAGCACAGCCGGATACGGCGGCCTGGCCCGCTCGTAGACCTCAGCATGGCTATCGAAATGCAGGGGGTCGGGCATCCGTAACACTCTAATCCAGTGCCAGCCGTCCCGAGCGGCGCGAACAGCGGAGTTCGGTGAGCAACCGGCGGCCACGCCTGCAGCCGCAAGAGGGTGTCCCGCACCCGCAGCGGCCGGTAGCCGGTCGGCCCCTACGAATGCGCGACACACTGTTCCGATACCCGACGGTCACGGTCCTGCCCGGCATCCAGCTGTGTCCGTTTCGAACCGAGCGCTATACCGCGAGAGCCGATGTTCGCGCCGTTCGCTGCTGGATCCGCGTGAAGGTGCCATGTTTTCGACTACTCACTCGTTGCCCTCGATATCCAGCATCACCAGGCACGACTCGTCGACGCCATCGGCACGCAGTAGTCGCACGCGCACCGCGCCGAGCCGCCGCCACCCGCCACGATCAGCCCGCACGACCGACACGAACCCTGTGGCCTCGCGGACACGCAGGATCAGCGCGACAGCCCCCGGCCGCGACGGCGAGAGTCGAACCGATCGCCGACCCCGCCGGTCCCAACCCCGCGGCGAAGATCAGAATCCGCGACAACACCACCGAGCCGGGGCGGTGCGTGGAGATCGCGCCGGGCCGCGCGTTTCACACCGAGTAGGTGCGGCGGCGCCGGACCAGCCGCGAACCATCGTGACGCTCGACCGCGCAGAGGGCGTTGCCTACCTGAGTAGACACGAGATCGACTCGGTCCATCGGCCGCCCTGACCCCGCGCGGAGTGTGACGTGCGTCGCGTCGCTAGACCACGAAAGCTATGCATGTTACCTTTTAAGCTATCATAAATAGCCTAGGAGATCGTCATGGCCACCCAGCACCTCTCGCTTCCCGACGGCACCATCGCCTACGAACTCATCGGCGGCTGCGATGGACCGCTCGTGGTGTGTGTCCCCGGTATCGGCGTCAACCGCGCCGACTTCCGGTTCCTGGCCCCGGCACTCGCCGACGCCGGAAACCGGGTGGCCGTCATGGACATCCGCGGCCACGGCGACTCCAGCGCCGACTGGCCGCACTACCACCCCACCGCCATCGGCCACGACATCACCGCCCTCATCGCTCACCTCGGCGGGCCGGCCGTGATCATCGGCCACTCCTTCGCGGCGAAGTCCGCCGGACAAGTCGCCGTGCGCGAACCCGAACTGGTCCGCGGCCTGGTGCTCGTGGGTGCCGCGGTACGCCACGACAAGCCCGGCTTGCTCATGGGGCTGGCCACCACACTGGTCACCAGCAACGCCTGGCTGTGGACGATGTTCCTCAAGTCGCTCTACCCCGGCACCAAACCCGCCGACTTCACCCAATACCTGGCCGAGAACAAGACGAAACTGCGCCGCAAAGGACACCTCGCGGCCCTGAGCGCCCTGACCGCTTCACTGCCCACCGACCCGGCCCTGCAACTGTCGGACATCACCGCCCCGACCCTGGTCATCATGGGAACCAACGACGGCGACCTCCCCGACCCCGCCGCCGAGGCACGCCGAATCGCCGACCAGGTTGCCGGGCCGTCCCGAGTCACGATGTCGGACGGATCGGGGCACTACCCCCACGCCGACAACCCGGAATTCACCGCGCACGCCATCGTGACATTCCTGAAAGAGCTGTGATGCCACACACGCGACACTCCCCCACCGCCTTGGCCAACCGCGTGAAGAAGCCGTGATGCCACGCGCCGGACTCTCCACCATCGCGGTGGTGGACATCGCCGTCGCCGTCGTCGACGAGGGTGGACCCCGCGCCCTGACCCTCGCCGCGGTGGCCACCCGCGCCGATGTGGCCACCCCCTCGCTCTACAAACACGTCAAGAACCTCGACGAACTGGTGGACCTGGTCGGGCTGCGCGTCCTCGAGGAACTCACCGAACGAGCGACCACCTCGGTGATCGGGCTCGGCGGCCCCGAAGCGGTCGGTGCCCTGCTGCGCGCCTACCGCGACTACGCCGTCCAACACCCGTACCGGTACGCGATGATGCCCCAGAGCATGCGTGAGA
This sequence comes from Nocardia sp. NPDC004711, assembly GCF_053601595.1. NCBI lineage: Bacteria > Bacillati > Actinomycetota > Actinomycetes > Mycobacteriales > Nocardiaceae > Nocardia > Nocardia sp. NPDC004711. Next base: position 13,591 of record NZ_JBSGCB010000106.1, read on the forward strand.
CACCAGCCTGGGACACCGCCAGCCGCCGCCTGATGGACAGCATCCTCGCCGTTCTGACCGGCTGCGGCATCACCGGCACCGACGCAGTACACCTCACCCGCTGCATCCGCGCCGCCGGCCACGGCTTCGCCACCCTGGAATCACAGGGCGGCTTCCAACTCACCGAAGACATCGAAACGTCCTTCGCCACCCTGACCCGCATGGTCCTCAGCGCACTACCGTCACACTGAACCCCAAGTAGCGGCGTCCAGCGGTGGATTCCCTTCAGCCGCAACCGGCATACGGTGTCGGGGTTGTCGTGACAAGCATGGGTGCCGACACGGGCGACCATGACCGTCCACTGCCTATCCAGCCGCAGCGGCCCCAAACCCGTGACAGTTCAGACATCGAGTCTGCCGAGGTCCAGCCCCGATCGTCGTAGGCGGCGGTCACGGTGGCTCACCGTGGGGGCCGCATCGGCTGTGCGGGGTCGAGGTGGGTTGGCCCGCGACCCGGCTGAGGAGTTCACGGCTGGATCGGGGTTGTGGACTGTCGGGGTGTGGGGGTCGTGGGGGGCGGGGGGGGGGGGCGGGGCGGGGGGGGGCGAGGGCCCGGCGAGCGG
>NZ_JBSGCB010000107.1:0-13946 GCF_053601595.1 Nocardia sp. NPDC004711
GACCCCTCCGCGTGTTTTTCCGCCGGCGGGGGGGCTCGCGCCCCCCCCAACCCCCCCCCCCCCCGCCACTACCTGATGAACAGCCGGCCCCCGAAGAGTCAGCCACCTGCGATGAGAGCAGGTCGTCGAACACTCCCCCTGGAGATTAGTAGAACGCGAAGGAGCCTCGGCAATTCGATACTATCTCGTGCTAGTTTCTATCGGCGGATAGTGCCACGATTGCTGCCATCACGGTCGGCTATAGGCCCATTCCGGCGGTGAGGATGGGCCCGGGATGCCTCGGCGGGCCGCTGCACCAGGATCGGGAGACCCCGGCCCTTCGCCGCCGAGACCGACGCCGTGCGAGATGACGGTTGTCGGCTCGTTTGACGCGGGCGATCCGCGAGGCGTCGGCCGAGACGATCCCTGCCGCTATGACGGCGATGCTGTCCGGTTCAGGTGCGGCACCGGCCGCCCGGCAGCCGAAGGCCCCGAGCGACGCGGCCAGCACAGCTGCCGTGATGCCCAGGGCCATTGTGAGTTTCGAGCTGAGTCCGAAATTCACGAAATCGCGGCCTCGCCAACCTCGGCCTCGGAGAGGCGCTTGATCCGCGGAATGAGGGGGGTCAGCACGAGCGCGACGATGGCGAACCCGACCACAAGGTAGTAGGCCTGTTTGAAGCCGGTGTCACGGTAGAACTGGGTGCCCTGCATGACCATGCCGCCGTGCGTCATCATCACGTACACGAGCTGGGTGACCACGGTGGTGACGATTCCCTGGAGCATCGCCTGCATGCCGTTGGCGAGCGCCTGCTCGTGTGCCCGCACCGCTTCGATGACCATGATCGGAACAAGGGCGGCGATGATGCCGATGCCGAGACCCGCGATGATCCCGGTGACCGCCAATTGTTTGGGCGTGTAATGGTAGTGCGCCATCATCGCGTAGCCGCCCGCGGTGAACACCGCGCTGGCAACCAGCAGCAGTCTGGTATCGACCTTGCGGGCAAGGATCCCGGTCCCCACCGCGGTCAGCAGGAGGAGCACGCTGGCCGGGGCACCGATGAGGGCGAGTTTGGTCGCGCTGTAGCCGAGCCCGTCGGAGATCGTCGGAATCGGGGGCATCAGCGCGAGCAGCTGGCTGATGGTGCCCGCGGTAAGAGCGGTGCCGGCCAGCAGAGCGGTGACGGAGAGGACCGTCCAGACTTCCCGGCGCGCGAGCAGACCGAGCTGAAACATCGGCTCCGGCACAACGGCTTCCACGCCGAGGAACGCGATCAGAGCGATCACACCGCCGACGATGAACGCCAGCGTGGACATGGCGGTCCAGCCCCACGCCGATCCCTTGCCGACCCCATAGATGATCGCGGTGAGGCCACTGCCAAGCAGGACACCACCCAGCCAGTCGAAGGACCGGTTCTCGTTACGTACCGGACTTTCGGGCACGAACAGCACCAGCAGTGCCGAGCTGACCGCCGTCGCGATAACCAGGAACCACAGCACACCGCGGAACCCGTGGTGATCGATTAGCCAGCCCGACAGGAACGGACCACCGAGGGCCACCAGCCCCACGGCACCGCCGATCGCACCGCTCGCGGGCCCGACCAGGTTGCGCGGGAACACATCTCGCGCCAAGGCGTACACCAGCGCGGCGATCGCCATGTAGAAGCCGCTGATGCCCTTACCGATCAACAGAACGGTGAAACTTGGGGCGACCGCAGCGATCAGATCTCCGACCAGGCCGATGGCGGTGACGATAATCATGACCCGCCGCTTGCCGAACAGGTCGGCCGCCTTGATCACAAACGGGGTGACGAAGGTGCCGACGAGTGCGGCGCTCAGGTTGAACCAGGCGATCTGCGTGGTCTGGAAGTGAATGGCGATCTGCGCCTGCGCGTTTCCGGCGAGCAGGCCGATCATGGACAGCAGCTGGGCCGGCCAGATCAGGGAGATGAGCAGCAGGGCATAACGAGCGCCGATACCGGCGCCACTACTGTCCTGTCGCTCCGTTGCGGTAGTGGTCACGGACTTGCCTTTCGATGAATCGTGCTCGGGCGGCCGCTCGCGGACACCCGGCTGCCTGCCGTGGCCCTGAGGAATGTGTGCGTTCCTGGCCGCGGCAGTCCGGCGGAACGGGGTCCGTACAACGCGAACTGCCAGCCGGTGCACGGATACTAGCTCGTGCTAGTCTCCTTGAATAGGGCTTTCGCGAAATCCGCCGGATCGGGATCGATCGGGCGAAGCCGTGATGATTCAGTGCCGAACAAAGGAGCGCGAGCCGCGTGAAGATCCATGATGTCGTCCCGCCCGATGCGCCATATGGCGTGCGCCTGCGGGTGTACGAGCCGGAGACCACCGACCCGGGGCCAGCCCTGCTGTGGATGCACGGCGGAGCATTCATCGGCGGTTCCATCGACATGCCCGAGGGTGACGCCGTATGCAAGGCATTGACCAATCGCGGAATCCGCTGCGTGAGTGTCGATTATCGTCTGGCACCTGGATACGCGCCGTGGCGATCACCACGCGAGGACGACGTGCGCTTCCCCTTGCCGCTCGACGACTGTGAGCTGGGTTGGCGCTACCTGGTCGCCAACGCCGAGCAACTCGGCGCTCGAGGCCTCTACGTCGGCGGCGCGAGTGCGGGAGGCGTGCTGGCCGCCTCACTGTGCCTGCGCCAGCGCGGTGGAACAGCCACGCCTTCGGGCGCTGTACTCGCGTATCCGGGACTGCACCCGGAAATACCTCCGTTCAGCCCCGAATTGCGGCATGCACTGCGTGGCTGGCGTCGCATCGGCACGTTCACCCGATCCATGAAACGCTGGATCGCCCACAACTACGTGGGCCGCGACCACCTGGAACGCCTGCCGCAGGCGTTTCCCGGCGGGGCCGACCTCACAGATTTTCCGCCGACGCTGATCGTCAACTCCGAGCGAGACACGCTGAGAGCCTCCGGTGAATTGTTCGCCGACGAATTGCGCGCCCATGATCGGCCGGTGCAGGCACTCTACGAGCCCGGCACTCGTCACGGTCATCTCAACAGTCCCGACAAGGACACGTTCGACCGCTCCATCGACACCATCACCGAATGGCTGCGGAAACCCACCGAAACGTCATAACGCTTCCGCTCAGCGGAATCCCGTCCTGAATCGACGCGCTCCCCGGTCATGCTCACGAGAGCATCCGCACAACTCGAACCAACAAGCAAAGGAGCTTCACGCCCATGTCAGTTCTACAGCGCTACGCCGACCGCCGAGTGCTCGTCACCGGAGCGGGATCGGGTATCGGCCAAGCGACCGTCCTGCGGATTCTCGAGGAAGGCGGCCGCGTCGTAGCCGCGGACATCAGCGAGACCGGGCTGAAGGACACCGCCGACAAGGCCGGCGCCCACGCCGACCGGCTGTCTCCCATCGTGATCGACATCGCCGCCGAGGAGTCCGTCAAATCCGGTGTGGCCGAAGCAGTCCAGGTCCTCGGCGGTCTCGACACGCTGGTGAACGCCGCGGGTATCCTGCGGTCGGCGAATTTCGAGCAGACCACCCTGGCCGATTTCGAGCAAGTGATCCGAATCAACCTGATCGGCACCTTCCTCGTCATTCGCGAGTCGATTCCCGCACTACGCACGGGCAACGGCCCGGCCGTGGTCAACTTCAGCTCCACCTCCGCCGCGTTCGCGCATCCGTACATGTCCGCCTACGCGGCGTCCAAGGGCGGCATCCAGGCCATGACCCACGCCCTGGCCATGGAGTTCAGCAAGGCCGGCATCCGGTTCAATTCCGTTCAGCCCGGCTCGATCTCGTCCGGCATGACCGACGGCACCGGCGAGGCCAAGCAGAGTGTCGGCCCCGGCCTGCCAGCCGACACCGACTTCAGTCTCTTCGGCAAGACCGCCCCGATGCTGCCTCTGGACAACGGCGCGATCTTCGCCAAGCCCGACGCGGTGGCCGCGGTCGTGGCCATGCTCGGGTCGCCCGACGCGTACTTCGTCACCGGCACGGAGGTCCGCGTCGACGGCGGCTCGCACATGTGATCCGACCGAGTGGGTCGAGACTCGAGTGAGCCCGGCGGCCATCAAAGGCTGCCGGGCTCATCAACGTCGGAATCCTCCTTTCCGCCCAATGGAAATCCGCCCATCGCAACGATTTCCGCGAACCTAGCGTGTTGCGCGTGTTCAGCGTCCGGAAACCCACCCTCGGAGTGCGTGCTCGCATTCTGGCCATCGCGCTCGTCCCGAGCGTCACCATGCTCGTCACCGGAATCGCCGTTGCGGGGTACTTCGTGGATGCCGGGAGGCATGCCCGTGATTGGGCAGCACAATTGCACGAGGGCACGACGCCGACCGTCGCGATGGTCGATTCGTTCGAACACGAGCGGCTACAGACCTTCGAACTGCTGACCGGCAACAGCGCGGCCGTCACCGCGCTCGCGGCCACCAGAACCCGCGTCGACAACGCACTGCGCTCCCTGGTCCCGGTCGGAAGCGCCATGTCCGCACTAGATCCCGACGCGACCGGTCACACCGTCGCCACCGTCAACAAGCTGCTGGCGCAACTGCCGGACATTCGCGCCAAAGTCGATTCCAGCGAGTTGTCGACAGCGGACGCGTACGCGTACTACAACCAGACCATCGACGCCGTGGGAGCCGGCTCGATCATTGCCGCGGAGGTCGCTCCCGATGCCGCCACCTCGATCGCACTCGCCGACGCCGCGAGCTTGTTCCGCGCCATCGAGGCCATGTCTCGTGCTCATGCACTCGCCGTCATCGCGCTGAATGCCGGGGGGCTGACTCAGGACGAGCTGACGGCCTACAACCACGAGATCGGCTACTTCCGCACGGCGCTCGCCGAGTCGGCGGCGCACCTCGCCCCGGCCGAGCAGGCTAGATTGACGGCACTGACCTCCACACCAGCCTGGCAGCAATCCATTTCCATGGAGGAAGCGATCAGCGCCCGAGGGGTACAACATCCCGACAGAGCGAGCGCGCTACCGATCACAGCCTCGTCCTGGCAGGCCGCCAGCGGTGAGGTGGCCACGGGGCTGCTCGAATTGTGGAGAGCCCAAAACGATTCAGCCCAGCAAGCCGCCACCGACGCCGGCGAACGAATCGCGACCGGCTCGTTGCTCGGCGGCGCGGCGGCGCTGCTGCTGGCTCTGACCGCGGCCGCCGCGGCCGTGGTGCTGGCCAATCGGTTCATCGTCCGACTGACTCGTCTGCGTCGCGAAACGCTGGTCCTCGCCGATGAGCGCCTGCCTGAGATCGTCACGGGTCTCCGCGACGGGACCCTTGTCGATTTCGACGCGAGCACTCTCCGACTCGACCACGGTGACGACGAGATCGGCGAGGTGGCAAAGGCTTTCAATCAGGCACAACAGGCAGCGGTTGCGGCCGCGATCGCGGAGGCGCGCACCCGCACCGGAATCAACGCTGTCTTCCTCAATATCGCCCACCGGAGCCAGGTGGTCGCACATCGCCAACTCGAACTTCTCGACCGCGCCGAACACGACGCCGAGGACCCCAGCCATCTCGACACCTTGTTCCAGCTCGATCACCTGGCCACTCGTGCCCGTCGGCACGCGGAGAACCTCATCATCCTCGGCGGCGGGAAGCCGGGGCGCCAATGGCGGACCCCTGTTCCGCTTATCGACGTCGTTCGCGGTGCGGTCGCGGAAACGCTGGAGTACACCAGGATTCGCGCCGCTCGACTACCGAGTGTCCGCGTCGCGGGCACCGTGGTGGCCGACCTCATCCACCTGCTGGCCGAGCTGATGGACAATGCCACCGCGTTCTCCCCGCCACAGACTCACGTCGATGTCACCGGCCGCGCGGTGGGCCGCGGCGTCGCCCTCGAGATCACCGACCACGGCCTCGGCATGACTGCCGACGAGCTTGCCGATCGAAACGAACTTCTGCGCAACGCACCGGATTTCAGCTTCGCCGACCGCAGCGACGGACTCCGCCTGGGCATGTTCGCCATCGCGAAACTCGCATCACGCCACGATATTTCGGTACGCCTGGGCGAATCGGATTTCAGCGGGATCCGCGCGGTCGTCCTGATCCCCGCCGCCCTGCTGACCGAAGACCCACGAGCAGCTCATGATCCGTTCCCCACTAGCTGGTCGGTGCCCGTGATCGAACCCCTCCCGAAACCCCTCGACAGCGTGGCAGATTCCGGCACGGACATCCCGCCATCCGCGAATCCGACGCGCCCCGCACTCCCTCGCCGCCACCAGCGCGACACCTGAGTCGTTGTCCGGCCGGATCGAACTTCGGTCCTCGCATTCAGGTGCCACCGTGTTGAGGATCGCGCCGACCATGACGCCGAAATCCACCTCGGCCGAAGCCATTCCAGCGGATGTAGTGCCGTCGTCATGTTCACTTCGCGTGTTCCGCCCAATGGAATGGCCGCCTCGGCGGCTCAGTCGTCGATGCTAGAACTGTGTCCGGAGTAACCGGTATCCGTACCCCTTCGGGTGTCCGGAGCGGCCCGTTCCCCAAGCTCACACGCATGGACGGGCCGCCTCTCCGCATCCGGGCCGAATCGGCCGGTAACTGGCGACTGGTCGATCGGACCGGCCGTCGCGCCCATTGCGCACCGCGCCGGATGTTAGAACCGGGGCAGGTTCCGCCGGCTACGTGGACGCGGAACCCGCTTCGATCTCCCATTGGCCGGAATCGTCCAGCGGCCGAGGAGGTTTCACCGCCTAGCGTCGAGCCGTAACTCGGATCGACGATCGAAGGTGGTGGCATGCCCCCAGTAAGCGGTGTACACAGGCACGCTCTGGCCGATCAGAAGGAGTCGCCTCCTTCGATGCTCGACCGATTCACGCTCATCATGGACCTGTTCGAGCGGCCGGACACCATTCACACCCGCGAGCAGGTCACCCAGCTGACGGGCCTGCCACGGTCGACGACCTACCGGATCCTGGAGCACCTGACAAGGCTCAACTGGCTCGAGCGCGCCGGTCGGGGATTCCGGCTCGGGTATCGGTCCCTGGGCATCGGTGGACGCGAGCTCGGCCACAACGCCCTGCGCGCTGCCGCTGCGCCAGTGCTGCACAATCTCGCGACCCACACGAAATTGGTCGTACACCTGACCGTCCTGAATGGCACCAGTGTCCACTACCTGGACAAGGTCGGCGGTCCGAACGCCGCCCGCGTGCCGTCTCGGGTCGGCGGGCGGGCGCCCGCGCATTGCACCGCGGCCGGCAAGGCCATGCTGTCCCGCTTGAGTCCGGAGTACATCGATCTCGCGTACTCGTCCGGTGTCATGCGCTGCACCTCGAAGAGCGTCGGAAGCCTCGCCGAGCTGCATCGGGAACTCGTCCACAACCGGAACACCGACTCTCCCGCCTACGAATTCGGCGAATACATCTCGGCGCTCGGCTGCGTGGCGGCCTCGTTCCACCCCACGACGGGGCCGCTCGGCGCGATCTCGGTCGCCGCCACCGAGCAGACAGTCCTGCATCGCGTCGCACCACTGGTCCAGCGCGCGGCCCGGGCTATCTCCGACGCGATGCTCCGAGCCGAAGCGCACTCCGCCGAAGCACTTGGAGAGGTCCGATGACGGACGGTTCGGCCGGATCGCCCGGGCATCGATGGCATGTGCCGGCGCAGGCGCTCCACTCTCGACCACGTAACCGAATGGCATACGCCGAAGAAGAGCCGAATCGCCTGTGCCCGAACTCCTTCCGGAGGAGACACAGGCGATGACCGAACGTAGAGCCGATTAGCCCTGGCTACCGCTGCCCGAGCCACTTCCGTGGCGACTGGGCGAGCCGAACCCTATGGCGAGCTTCGAGAACCGGGAATTCGCGTCCGATACGCGGTGTCGAATTCCAGGATTCAGGTCGCGGCGCCTCGGGGTTCTGTGGCGCACCGGACGCGAGACCGGTGCGCCACAGGCTGGGTTCATCCCACAACGATTGTGTGCGTGCCCGCGCCAATATCGGCGATCTCGGGCACTGTGCGATCTTGCGCCTTCGATGCGTTCGCGGCCTTTCCATCCACTTGTATGGGAGCGGCGCCGAGCCCGGGAAGTGCGACGGTGCCGGAAGTTCCGGCCGGAGCCGTGATCTCCAAGATGAAACGGGCCCCTTCGTGCTTCCACTGAATCTTGATGGGGCCGTGGGGCGTTGGGACCTCGCCTCGGGCCCACTCCACATCCCCGGTGTGCGGTTCGATACGCCAGGTCGAGAAGCCGGATCCGATAGGCCGGACACCGAGTACATAGTTGGTCAGGGCCGATGTCGGTCCGGAGGACCATCCGTGTGCCAGGCTGACCCCGCCTCCACCGACGGTGCCGTCGGCTTGCAGGTTCTCCCAGACCGCACCGGTGTACCCAGGCCCAGGCATCACCATTTGGCCCCATTCAGTTCGTATCAGCGACAATGCATCCGATGCATTGCCGACCGCGAATCTGGCCTGTGCTTCGAATCCGCCTACGAACGGGCTGATTATCGCCCCGTAGCCCGAATCAGGCGAAAATGCCAGTGCGCCATGGCTTGTCCACAGCTTGCTGCGCAGAGCCTGGAGTACGCCGTCGACCTTGTCATCGGGTGCAACGCCGAAGAGCAACGCGATCGCGTTGGCGTCCTGGGCGATTGAGCCGCGTTTGGTGTCACTGATGTCGTAGACGCCAGTGCTCGCGTTGAACAGGTGCGTGTTGATGGAGTCACGCAGTTGAGCGGCCTGTTGCCGATATCCCGAAGCGTCACTGGCGTGTCCGGTCGCCTCCGCAAGAAACGCGGCGTCCAGCAGCGCTTCGTAGTAGATCGCGTTGAACTCCGTGACCGCTCCGGTCTTGGACCCATCGGTGGGATCCCAGTCATGGCCCACCTGATCTGGCAGCGTGAGCAATCCCGTCGAGGAGTCAACGAGAGATTTGTTGAACTCCAGTTCTTTCTGCACCACCGCGTATTGGTCGGAGGCGAATTCGTTGTCACCGGTGTACCGAAGGTAGGTGGCCAGGCACAGTACGTAGTACATCGAGTAGGACACCGAGTAGAAACTCGTGTATCCCGTCGGCGTGGCAAAACCGGGCACCGCGCCGACGACCGAGGGCGGTGCGGCGGCCGCATCTGTCGAGTTCTGGGTCTTGGCCGCGGCCGCCGGCTGGGCCGACGGTTGCGTGGTGATCTGGTTGTTGCCGAACATCGCCAGTGTCTGCTTGATGTAGTCGGCCCCGTTGCGTCCCAGCGAAACCGCGACCGTCGGTGCGGTCTGAGCCAGGTCGCCCAGCCACAGCAACCGGTCGCGTTTGGCGCCGTCGAGGAGCACCGGTTGCGGACCCGCGTCCGGCGCGCCCACCGGGAGCATGTTGAGCTGGGCGGTGTAGGCGCCCGCGTACCAAATCTTGTTGAGCTGCTCGTCACTGGACAAGAACCAGCCCTGGTATGCGTCCTTGTCGGCCCGGAATCCGGTAGACCGGATCCCGACCGCTCGCAATGTGACGCTTCCCGGCGTGGTCAGCCTCAGACACTCGTAACGTTCACCGCCCTGCACAGTGTTGTTGTCGATCATCCCTTTCCCGGCGACCTGATAGTTGTCGACCCGCTTCGGGTCGACGCCCGGCCGGGGGAAGAAGGTGGTCGACTGCTCGTCGCCATCGGGGCCGATGAACTGCTGCCCCTCGCTGTAGGACGCACTGAGTGTCGGTGTACCGGTTGCGGCGCTGACATCGAAGTAGGGCACTCCGGCTACGTCGATCCCGTAGTCGAGTACGACCACCGGGTCCGGCCCGTCCGCCGACTTGGTCAATGTGACGTCACCGCCACGAATCAGACCTTGACCATTCTTCACATCACCGCTCGTGGAGACTATCGCCTGCGGCGTGACCTTGTCCGACTGTGATCCTTCGACATAGCGGTGCCAATCTGCGGGATCGGCCGAAGCGCTCGGTGTCGTACCGGTCACCAGCGCCACACTGACAGCCACGGCCGCGGCAACGCTCACACCGCCGAAGTGGCTGGAACGTGAAACCATCTGCATTCCAACCCTGTTCAGCGATCGTGGTGATCGGCGAGGGCATCCTTCACCGCATCCAAGGCAGGTTTGGGCTGGTAGTTCTCGTCGTACATGTCCGGTGTTCCGAAGCCGGGGATTCCGGACATCAAGGGCTGCTTGTCGCTGAATCCCCAAACGGTGATTCCGACGCAGCGCCGTACCTGCAGGCATGCGAAGACAGAGTTCGTGTAGTCCTTGCCCTGTTGCACCAGATCCTGCTGCGACGGAGGCTGATTCAGGCTGTCGTCGAGCTCGGTGACAGCCACGTCGAGATCGAGGTCGGTGAAGCGCTCGAAGTTCGAGGCTTGCCCGTCCGGCTCGAACACGCTCTCGAGGAAGTGGCTTTCGAAGCCGATTCCATCGAGCGGAACACCCTGCGCCTTCAATGATTTCGCGAGGTCGTACATGGCATCCGACTTCGGTCCGGGACCCTCGATGCCGTACTCGTTGATGTAGAGCTTCGCGTGCGGGTCAGCCTCGTGCGCCCATCGAATCGCGTCGGCGACGTACTCCGGCCCGAGCGTCTTGTAGTAGATGTTGTCCCGCCAGCTTCCGTCCTGGATGTTGAACGGCTCGTTGATCACATCCCACGCGTAAATCTTGCCGCGGTACCGGCCCACTTCGGTCATGATGTGCTGTTTGAGCACGTCCTTGAGTTGATCCGCAGTCCAGGTTCCGTTGGTCACCCAATCCGGCTGCGTCTCCCACCACAGGAGATTGTGTCCACGGATGCGTTGGTGGTGCGCTTCGGCGAATTCGACGACCTTGTCCGCGGGACCCCAGTTGTACTGGCCCTGGACCGGTTCGACATTCGCCCATTTCATTTCATTCGCCGGGGTGACCGCGCCGAATTGATCGCCGGCCAGACGGCTGTATGGGGCATCACCAGCGAGTGCCTCAGCGACCACCGCCGTCCCGAAGTACTTGTCATAACGTTGCGCGAGCTGCTGGAGTGTGTCGTTTCGATGCGGAGACGGACTCGGCCGATCGGCCGTAGCGCCGGGTGTCGGCACGACGGACGTAGGGTCTGCGTGCACGGTAGAACTACCAACCAAGAGAATTGCGGCCCCGGCGATACCTGCGAAAATCACTGATGCGCGATGCGCATATGACTGCCGATCATTGCTGACTGAAAATACCATGGAAAACCTCATCATTGAGTGCTGGCGACAGAAAACACACGCGAAATAGTCCTTGTCCGTATGTGACACGGGACACTACATCGATCACGCCGCCCTCAAATCGCATTTTTCCACCGGACGGGATGCCCGATACGGCCGTCGCCGTGCGGCGTCCACACGCACTTGAAAAGGGCTGGTGCCCGAGACTTGCGGGCGGATTCAAGATCGACAGGAAGAGCGCGACATGCCGTGCAAGTGCCGATCAGAGACGTGAGAGTCGCTGCGCGGCAAGCGGTTCGGCCATGCCGCCAATGCAATAGACCTCTGATCCAACGGTCAGACCCCGAATATGGCGGATGCCCTCGCGGTCAACTGAAAACTTGAAGGAAGCAAATGCCGTGGTACCACGCCGAGATTCACACGTTTGAATCTCGGAACGGACCCGGATCGAAGGCCATTGCTCAGCCTGCACGGCATGCCGAATCGCCTGTGCCCAACTCCTTCCGGAGGGGCACAGGCGATAGCCGACCTGAAGGACGAGCTATCCACCGCTTCCGCTGCTCGATCCGCTTCCACTGCCACTGCCACTGCCAGAGCCCGATCCGAGGGCGAGCTTCGGGAAGCGGAAGTTCGAATCCGGCACCCCGGCGCCGTTCAGCCCCTGGTTGGCGTAATCACTCTCTCCGGGCTGCGCCATCAGAGTCTGCAGGTATTTCACGCCGACCGTGAGGAACGTTCCGCCCGTGAGCACGATCGTTCCCAGCACACCACCGGCCGCAGCGAACGCGCCGACGATCGGCAACCCGGCTACCAGACAGCCGATGGTCAGCACCGCACAGGACGCGACGGCCACCACGAGACCGACGATCGCCCCAACTGCCGAACCACCGATCGGACCGAACATGGCCGCCTGACCGAGCTTGCCGCCCAAATCGTTTGCTGCCATTTGGTTTTCCAGTGGCGACGCAACGGGCTGCAGCGTGGCGGCCACGACGTCGGGGACCAGCCGCACGGAACGCCCATCGGGCGAGATCTGCCCGTCGATGCGATGCGTCTGCCCGGCAAGCTCGAACCGCAGCGGGATCGATCCCACCACTCGCCCGCTGAGGTCACGAGCGCTGATCGACGCCCCGTCCGCGTCGAGAGCGAAGACACCATTGTCGAGCACAGTAACAACCGAGTCGTCGTACAACGTGGTGTGATGCTGCACCGGGCTCGCGTCGGCGGAAACAACCGCGGGATCCGGGTCGCCCGGCGCGGCAGTTGCGACACCGGCCGAAACCGTGACGGCTGCTGCCGCGATCATCGCGGTGGCGGTCCATCTGCGAATGCTCATGGAATCAGCTGCTTTCCAGTCAGGATGCCGGTGCGGGTTGCGGATCATTGTTCTTGAACGCTGGAATCTGGCTGGCGTAGATGCTGGTTCCATCGGGGGCGTTCAGCGTGTTCACGTAGTTCATCACCGCCGGAATCACACTCGCACCGCCGACGTCCAGGCCGATGATGCCGCCGACACCCGCGAGCATGGCCATAGTGGGTAGCGCGGTGACGATGCAGGCAAGGCTCAGCACCAGGCAGGACGCGCCCGCCATCACGAAGCCGACGCCCAGCCCGAGCACGGTGCCGATGATGGTGCCGATCAGACTCCCGATACTGAGGCCGATACCGGCGGCATTGATGAGATCGTTCATGGCCAGCTGGTTCTCGAGCGGTGACGCCACCTCATGCACAGCGGGTCGAGCCACCAGCCCCGCGGTGTCCGGAGTCAACCGCAGAGTGCCGCCATCGGCGGAGATCTCGTGCGCGATCCCCCGCTGCTGACCGTCGAAAGTGAAGGTCAACGGCAGAGCCCGCAGAGCACGGCCACCACGGTCGCGAACCGTGACGCCATCGCCATCGGCAGTAAACACCGCGCCGTCGTCGAGCGTGGCTACGACCGACACCCCGTCCAACCGAGCGGCGTAGTGCACACCGGCATGGGCCGGCACAGAGCTCGGGGCCGAGTCCGCCACCGCCGCCGGCGCGGTCGCCACCGTCACCGCGCCACCGGCGACCAGCGCGGCCGACAACACCGCCGCCACGGTCGTTCTACGTACGTTCATGTTCTCCCTCATCTGCGAAGGTCCTGCGGAAACTCGCACAACTAACTCGTGCTAGTGATGCAGGCTACATCGTGCTAGTCGAGACGCCAAGCCATTGCCGAAAGTGGCCCGCCACTCAGCGGAAACCGACTTCGGCGTGATGCGGCTCTCACAGGCCCAATCCGCGGGCCAACACTGGCCAGGACGATTTCAGTAGGTCGTTTCAATAGCCCCAGGAATGCGGGCCGTAAGGGCGGATGTTCGCGGTCGCGGGATACCCAGCTTCGCGAGCCTGGCCGATAGGTCACGCGCGCATTGGCCGACAGCCGATTCGATGATTCCGCCAAACACCATTTGATCCCGCCAACTGGACCGACTCTTGGCCGAGCATGTACGGGTGACCGGAGACCTAGTGAGGACCGGGTAATCCGACGCCGCTGGACAACTACAACTCAAGCCCACGCAGCGCCTCCGCGTGCAAGTGGCCGTGCTGGTTATATTCGACGTCGATCATCGGTCAACTGTGACATCGCGCCGCACGGTCGAGATCTGTTGGCATGGGCGAAAACTGACGTCACCGATTGGCGTATTCCACCGCATCGGCGCGCCTACCGAGCGCACTCTTACTAGCCGCATAGTGCGCGGTTGGAACGGCCACGGCCGGATGTCAATCGGGTAAGTCCCTTGGAGTGGTGGGATTTCGGAATCGGACAGGTCCGGTATGAGGCGTGTTGATGTCCTGAAATGAGCAGGTCATCGCGTAGTGGT
>NZ_JBSGCB010000108.1:0-13765 GCF_053601595.1 Nocardia sp. NPDC004711
AACAGGAGGACCCAGCACCAGCAGAACTCACCGCCTGACCCCATTCCGGATCATGCGGTGACCACCCCAGTTACACCACGCCCCGGGACTTGACCTGCTGCGTTCCGGCGCCGCTGGTAGCCAGCGTCGAACGCAATCGAACGTTGGCCTGCGGTGTGCTGACAGCGGGTGTCGTGCCATCGAGCGAAGAGATCTGGCAGGCAGAGGTTTCCACCCTGGAGCGACTGCAACAGGGTATCGAATCCAGGGCATCATGGGCGCCTTCCGCGCAGTGATTGCCAGGATTCAACGCTGGGTCGGTCGTCGACAACGCAGCGAGACACAATGTCGAGGCATCAGAGGCATTGCGGCTGTCTCAATTCCAGCGGCGGCTCAGCGACGCGTTTTCGGCCTGTGCCGCGGAAGCGTACCGGCGCCATGACATCGCGCTGTTGATTGCAGACGGACAGCGCCGAGCCAAATGGGCGACTCGGTTGCTGACAGCAGCGCTGTCCGCCGCTGAACTCGAGCAAGGGTGCGTGACATATCAGGTGAACCGTGAGAAGACGGTATATGCCGTGTGCGCGGACCCGGAACCGGACAATCAGCTTCTTCCCCTCCAAGAAAGAGGAACTGTCGCGTGATTCGGTGGCCAGGGGCCCGCACCGGGGTGACCACATGGCGATGGCGGTCCTTGCTGCAAGGGCCTGATCGGGCTCTCCTGCACAATTCCCGCCCATACGAATGCGACCCTGGCTGTGGGCCCGGTGTGCGATCTCAAGACGCTCGCGCAGTCTTCCGCCTCGTCACTGCCCACCGCTATTCGACCAATTGTGGCCATAGTGTTCGAGGAGCACGATTAATGTCCGTGACCGATCCATCTGGTTCGCAATCTGCGGCGGAACCGCCGATCTCCCACGCGCGGCACAATTTCCGCGTCGTCGGGGCCATGTTCTTCATTCAGATCGTGGCCGGCTTCTCCATGGGATTCTGGAGCCCGCTTGTCCCCGCGTGGAGCAACGCTATGCACCTTGGCGCCAGCCTATATGCCTGGCTCAGCAGCATCAGCTTCCTCGCTTTGGCGGTGGCGGTCCTGGTCCTCTCAGCGCTTGGTGACCGGCACGGGCACCGGAGGTTGCTGACCTTGACCGTCTGGGCGACCGCGGCGGCCATCGTGCTGCTTGCGGTGGCCCCCTCATTCGGTGTGGCCGTCGTCGGCATGTGCTTGTGGGGCGCGCAGGGCGTCTGGATCGCCATGCTGATCGGGCTGATTCGCGACACGGAATCGGGCGTTCGCGCTAATCGTGGCATTGCCATGCTGGCAACCGGCGTCACCACAGGCCAGCTGATCGGTAGCTTGATCGCCGGCCCGGCCCTGGCGCTGCTCGGAAGTGTCCGCGTGACCGTGGCCATCCTGGCCGCGCTGTGCGCGGTTGCCGGTGTTGTATCGATGGTTCTGCTTCCTGAATCCACCACCCGCAGGGCCCGGTCGATCGACTGGATCGGGGTGTTGGGCTTGTCGGTCGGACTGGTGTCGTTGCTGCTGGGCGTGATGAACGCCAACAAGACCGGATGGACCTCCGCGAGCACCCTGACCGGCGTGACGTGCGGACTGGTGGTCCTGGGCGCGTGGGTTGCGTGGGAGCGTCGTACCCCCTCGCCACTGGTGAACCTTGCCGTGCTGACCAGCAGGGCAATGTGGCCGGCGATGGTCGCGGCGGTGACGTTCGGCCTGATGGTGTGGATACCCAAAAACCCGCTGCTGTTCTTCCTGGCCGCGAAACCGCAATCGGTCGGATATGGTTTCGGCTTCGCCACCACCGCCATCTCGATTGTTCTGATCTGCTTCTTTCTGGCGCAGACGTGCGGATCGTCCCTGTGTGCTCTGCTCACCAGCAAGATCGGGCCCCGCGGTCTCATTTTCGTCGGAATCAGCTGCGGCACAGCGGGACTGGCGAGTATGGGTTTGTTGGCGTACGCAAGCTCGGTGGCAGGCGCGGCATGGATGATCACCCTCAGCTTCATGGCGGTCGGGCTCGGCGCCGGACTGCTGCTGGGGAGCATGCCCGCATACATCTCCGAGGCCGCCCCCCGCGATCAGGTCGGCATCATTTCCGGAACCTACAACACGGTTCGAGGCGTTGGAGCCACCATCGGTGGCGCCGCAGCTGCCACGCTGCTCAGCGCATTCACCCCGGCGCACTCCGAGTCTCCAACCGTCACCGGCTACTCGACCGTCTGGTTCGTCTGCGCCGCCGCGGGCGTGGTCACCCTGCTGCTCATGTTCGCGGCGTGGTCGCGGCGAAGCGTACGCGTCGCATTTCCGGCCGCCGTCGTGAGCGGGGAAGTGTGATCGCGTCAGCCGCGGTGCACACCAGCACTGAACAGGTGGAGCTACACCGAGCTCGGCTTCACCGCCGCCGCCCATCGACACGAGCCCGAGATTACGTCAACGCTACCAACGCCTCTGTATGTGATCAGTGGTCGAGGCCCTCAAGCAGGTCACCGTCCGTCTCGGTGGGGTGAGCAGGCGGTGGCGGTTTGATCGGATGGCCACGCTAGGACCATGGCTGATGTGATCAACAGCCAGGCACATCCGCCCGATTTCTGCCGACAACACGGCGGCCCGTCAGGTGGGTGCTGTCGTGTGGGTGTCGGTGGTGGGTGTGTGGGTGCCGCGGTAGGTGTTGCGGTAGTGCTGGGGGGTGGTGTCGAGCAGGCGGCGGAAGTGTGGTCGCAGGGCGATGGCGTTGGTGAATCCGACTTGGGTGGCGATGGTGTCGATGCTGAGGTCGGTGGTTTCGAGGAGTCGGCGGGCGTGCAGGATGCGCTGGTGTAGCAGCCATTGCAGGGGTGAGATGCCGGCGCGGGCGCGGAAGTGGCGGTCGAAGCTGCGGCGGGAGTGCCCGGCTGCGCGGGCGAGGGTGTCGATGGTGATCGGTTCGTCGAGGTGGGTGAGGGCGTAGGTGATCGCGGCGGTGAGATCGTCGTCGTGATCGATGTCGGTGAGGGGCTGGTCGAAGTATTGGGCTTGTCCGCCGCTGCGGTGGGGTGGCACGACCATGCGGCGGGCGATGGTGGCGGCAGCCTCGGTGCCCCACAGGCGGCGCACCACATGCAGGCAGGCGTCGAGTCCGGCGGCGGTGCCGGCGCTGGTGATCACGTCGCCGTCGTCGATGTAAAGCACTTGGGGGTCGACTCGGATGCTGGGGTAGCGGGCAGCGAGTGTGGGTGCGTGGACCCAGTGGGTCGCTGCTCGGCGACCGTCGAGCAGCCCGGCGGCCGCGAGGACGAACGCTCCCATGCACAGGCTCACGGTCACAGCGCCATCGGCGTGTGCAGCCCGGATCGCGTCGAGCACCGAAGCGGGCGGGTCGGCCTCGGGGTCGGGCCAGCCAGGCACGATGACAACCCCGGCCCGGCCCAGGGCATCGAGACCGTAGGGGGCGTGCAGTCGCAGCCCCCCGGTCGTGGCGATCGGTGCGGTGCCGGCGGCGATGGTGAGTAGCTCGAAGCGGGGCACACCGTGGGCGCTGCGGTCGACGCCGAACACGCTGATCGGCACCGACGTCTCGAACAACGGTGCCTGATCGAAAACGAGCACGGCGACGGTGGTACGGCGTCGGGGCACGGGCGCTCCTCGGGTTCAGCCAGGTCGCGGCAATCCGGGCGCGGACCGACCGTCCGTCGCTGGCTGCTGCTGGTGGGGTGGCCGACGCGGCATGGTTGGCGTGAATCAATCATAGAGTGGCTAATCAGCCACTCACGCGGTGACCGGCCGCTGACTGATGATCTCCGGTATGAACGCGACCCCACCCCCACCCCCATCCCCTCCCACTCCCGATTTTCCGGTCACCGACAGCACGACGACGGCATCGCCGCCGGATCGCGGTACGGTGCGGGTGTTGTTGGTGGGCGGCCCGACGTTGATGATCGAGTTCGGCGGGGTGCGGTTGTTGACCGATCCCACCTTCGATCCGCCCGGCGAGCATCCGATCGACCCGGCCGGCACCCGGGTGCTGACCAAGACCACGGGTCCGGCGGTGCCGCCGGAGCAGATCGGTTCGATCGACGCGGTGCTGCTGTCCCATGATCAGCACCCCGACAACCTCGACGACACCGGACGCAAGCTCCTGGCCGGAGTGCCGGCCGTGTTCACGACACCGAGCGCGGCGGACCGCCTGGGAGGGACCGCCCGCGGCCTGTCACCGTGGCGCCACGCACAGCTTCGCGGATCCGATGGCCGTCAGGTGCGGATCACGGCCGTGCCCGCCCACCACGGCCCCGAGGGGACCGAGCACGCGTTGGGAGAGGTCACCGGGTTCGTCCTCGCCGGCGACGGACTGCCGCGAGTGTATGTGAGCGGGGACAACTCGTCGCTGGACGTGGTCGCCCAGATCGCCCACCACCTGGGACCGGTCGAGATCGCTGTGCTGTTCGCCGGTGCGGGCCGCACCGGGCTGTTCGACGCCTACCTGAATCTGACCAGCCGCCAGGCCGCCCAGGCAGCGCGGATCCTCGACGTGCGTGCCGCGATCGTCGCGCACACCGAGGGCTGGGCACATCTCACCGAGGGCCCCGACACGATCACCGGCGCGTTCGCCAGCGAGGGCCAGCAGCACCGCCTGCTACCACTGGCGCCCGGACAGACCGTACTGCTGTGAGCCTGGACAGCCCCGACCATCCCCATCCCCACTCCGCTGGCCGGCACGAACCGCCACCCTCTCACAGCCGGCCGCCGCGAGCATCGGATCGACACGCGGCCGCCGGCAGCAGCGACACGGGCCGACCGATCACTGGCCAGCAGCGTCGGCGGCACGCGCTGGCTTTGGCGGGCTTGTGTGCGGGCACGGCCCTGATCGTGATGGAGGCAAACATCGTCACCATCGCGGTCCCGACGATCCGAGCCCAGTTGCACGCGGGCGCAGACATCGGGCTGTGGGTGATCGACGCCTACACCCTCACCTTCGCCGCCCTGTTGCTCACCGCCGGCCGGATCGGCGACCGGATCGGCCCCCGACGCGCCTACCAGATAGGTTTAGCGGTGCTCGGGGTGGCGTCGATCGGGTGCGCGCTGGCCCCGACGCCGGGATGGCTGGTGACCGCACGCGCCGTCCAAGGAGTCGGGGCCGCGCTACTCGCGCCCGCACCGCTGACGTTGATCACCCGCACCTACAGCGATGCGACAGCACGAGCCACAGCGATCGGGATCTGGGTCAGTGCCGCGGGCATGGGTATGGTCATCGGCCCGCTGCTGTCGGGCTTGCTGGTCGACACGGTCGGCTGGCGGTCGATCTTCGTTCTCAATGTGCCCGTCGTCGCCGTGGCCGTCTGGCTCGTGTGGCGCTACGTCGACGAGGCCCCCACACGCGCGGCCGCGGTCGATCCAGGCGGTCAGATCCTCGTGATCTGCGGATTGACCGCACTGGTGTGGAGCCTGGTGGAATCGACTCGGCTGGGCTGGGCCTCACGACCGGTCCTGATCACCGGCATCACCGGTCTTGCCGTGCTTGCCGGATTCGGCCACCACCAACTCACCCGCGCCGCCACAGGCCATGACGTGCTGCTCGCACCAGCGGTGCTCACCAACCGGCCGGTGCTCGCCGGACTCGCGGTCGGGGCGATCTACAACTTCGTCCTCTACGGCACGCTCATCGTCTACACCTACGACCTGCAGGACCTGCGCCACTACAGCGCCCTACGAGCCGGGCTGGCACTGCTGCCCCTGACGGTGACCGGCATCGCCGTATCCAGCCTGATCGCCGGCCGATTCGTCGCCGCCCACGGCCCCCGCACCGGCGTACTCACAGGAATGGGCTGTTTCGCCGCCGGGCTCGTCCTGCTCGTCCCCACAGCCGAACACACCCCATACCTGCTCATCGCTGCCGGACTGGTTGCTACTGGCGTTCGGAATGGCCATCACCGGCGCCGCGCAAACCCTCACCGTCATGACCCACACACCCGACGAGCACAAGAACATGGCCTCCAGCGCCCTCAACACCGCCCGCCAAACCGGCGGCCTGATCGGCGTCGCGCTCCTGGGCGCGGTCGTCGCCAACCACCTGGCCACCCGAACACCGACCGCGATGATCCTCGCCATCGCCGCAAGCACCACGGCAGTCATCGTCGCGCTGAAACTCATCCCGCGACACGCCCCGCCCCCATGACGCCCCGCGATGACCATAGTGCCGGAGCCGGTCAGCGGTGAGCGAGGAACTCGACGATGCTGCGGATCGAGTCGGACGAGTGCGCCGATCCGCTCCGGGATGGGTTCGAAGGGCGCGGCGGCGGGTTGATCAGTGCCACACGGGGGCGGTGGCGCGGGCGTAGTCGCCGAAGCTGACCGGTGACCGGCCGGTGATCTGCTCGACGTCGGCGCTGACGTCGGAGGCCCAGCCGTTGCGGATGCCTTCGTACATGGTGGCGTAGAACTCGGCGACATGGCCGGGGGCGCCCCCGCCGAGCATGGCCTCGCGGAACTCGGCCGGCGCCATCGCCTGATAGCGCACCGGTCTTCTGGCGGCATCGGCCACGAGGGCGGTCATGTCCGAAAACGACAGCGAATCCGGTCCGGTCAGCGAGTATGTCTTGTGCTGATGCCCGTCCTGGGTCAGGGCGACCGCGGCCACCGCGGCGATATCCTCGACGGAGATCGGTGCCACGCGGGCCTGGCCCGCGGGGACCGCGACCACCCCGGCACGGACACCCGCCACGATCGCGGGGTGTTCGGAGAAGTTCTCGTCGAACACGTTGGGGCGCAGGATGGTCGCGGGCACCGGCCCTGCCTGCAGGAGCCGCTCGACCCGGTGCATCGGAAAATCCTCTCCCGATAGATGCGCCGTGGCGTTGGACACATGAACCACCCGGCGAACTCCCACCGCTGCCGCATCCTTCAGCAGCGCGGCGACCTCGTCGGTGGGATCGGCGCTGGCCGGTTGCAGTACCTGGTAAATCGCGTCCACACCGTCAAGGGCAGGCCGGTAGGTCGCCGGGTCGGTCCAGTCGAAGTACACCGGTGTCACCGGAGCCTGGGGGCTTCCCGGGGTTCGGCTGGCTGCCCGGACCGTGTGTCCCTGCTCGGCCAGCATGGTCACCACACGCCGGCCGGTGCGGCCGGTCGAGCCGAGAACAAGAATCGTCGTAGGCACACGTTCCTCCAGGAAGATAACGTCGATCGGTAACACAATCACCCTATGAACGGGCTATCGATGCGTGCCATGACAGTTCTCGACGAATTCATATCCGATCAGCACCATGTCGGAACGATCCGGGTATGGCGGTGACGGTGAACGCGGTTGGTCGTGGGCGGGACCATGTGGCCGAGGTCGTGGGCGATATCGTCGCTGCCACCCGCCGCGGCGGTGTTGTCTACGGCAGGTCGCTGCTGCGCGCACCCTGGGCCATCACGTTCGAGTCGAGATCGATCGCCACGATCCACGTCGTGATCGCCGGCTCCTACATGCTCGTCCCCGACAACGGCGAGTCCGTCCACCTCGCCCAGGGTGATGTCGTGTTGCTGCCCTCCGGTGTCGGGCACGTTGTCGCCGACGCCCCCGGCCGGGCAGCGCCCACCGTGCGGGACCTGTTCGGCGCCACCCTGCCGGAGCTGACTGGCACCGACCTCGTCATCGACGGCGAGGGTCCCCAGACCGTCCTGGTGTGCGGTGCGTACCTGCTCGAACCGGCGCCGCGGCACCCGTTCATCGCGTCCCTGCCCGACCTCGTGCACATCACCGCAGGCCAGATGCGCGGCACCAGCCTCGCCGCGGCCGTCGATCTGCTCACCACCGAGGTCGACCACGCCGGCCGCGGTACACCCACGGTGGTGGCCTCGCTGCTGGACCTGCTGTTCACCTACATCCTCAGGGCCTGGCTGCTCAGCCAAACCGACCAGGCCCTCGGGTGGACCCGAGCGCTACGCGACCCCGTGGCCGGCGCGGCACTCGCGCTCATCCACGACGACCCCGCCACACCCTGGACCGTGCAGTCGCTCGCACACGCCGTCGGCATCCCACGCGCCCGGTTCAGCCGCCAATTCACCGCGGCCACCGGCCACAGCCCCATGCAATACCTGAGCATGTGGCGGATGACCGTAGCCGCCCGCCTACTGCGCGAGCAACAAGCCCCACTGCGCCAGATCGCCCGCACAGTCGGATACGACTCCGAATTCGCGTTCGCGCGCGCCTTCAAACGCGTCGTCGGCCAAGCCCCAGGACGTTATCGCGCGACGCATCATCCGCAGTCCCAACGCCTGACTGGCCCAGGCGCAACCGGGTGATCGCGCTCACCGGTCGTGCGGGGTGTGCTGCCGCGGCGGGTGCTCATGGCAGTCACGGTGATCAATTACTGTGCTCTCGGGGCCGTGTGGGCCGTGTGGGCATTGAGCAGTCCGGGAAACCGTTCATCAAGCGCCTGTTTCCTCAGGACTGGATACCGTGTTGTCCCTTCGGCGATGCACTCGTTGACACCTGTTGTCAGCAGCTGTCTGAGGTGATAGGAACACCTCGATGCCGGAAGCCCCAGGGTATCGGCGATTTCGCCTGTACTGAGCAGCTTTCCGCCGGTCAGCAACCGGACGATCTCGAGGCGGACCGGATCGCCCAGGGCCCGTTCACCTTCACCGATGTCATGTACCGCCGCGGCACGGTCGCCCTTGCGCTCCCATTGGCCCCCGGCCTCGAGGTATCCGGCTGGGTCCGGGCAGCGGGGGAAAGGAGTCGACCATCTCGCTGCGGGCCAACCCGTGGCCGGGCTGACGATCCTCGACGCGGGCGGGTACGCCGAGGACGCGAACAGCCGCACGTCCGCTGGACCCATGACGGGCCGCCTACGCGGTGCGGCGCAACCCGGCCAGCGCCCGCTTCAGGTCCGCGGCCGATACCTGGTAGTCGTTTTCGACCTCGGCCAGGCCCTCGTCGACCCACCCTCGGATGAGTTCGGCCAGGTCGATGCCACGCCTGCGCGCGACCTCCTCAGCCCTTCGCCTCTGGCGCAGCGTGAGCCGGACCGTGGTCACGACCTTGGCGTCGAGATCGACGTCAGCGGCGGCTGGCAGCACGGCGGCGGCATCGACGGTGTCGCCGAGCACCAGCTCCCCCGCCTCGGCGGCGGCGGCCAGCTGCTCCCCTTCGGTCAGAGCCTGAATGTCGTTGTCCTGTGCGCTCATTGGTTGTTCTCCCACTCCTCGAAAGCGACTTGCTGCTGCGGGGTCATCACGGCGACATAGGAGATCTGGTGATCGAAACCCTCCAGCGGGCGCACAACGACCAGGATCGGTGTCCCCGCTGGTGTACGGGTCCAGACCGCTAGTCCGCAAGCACCGTTTTTGGTCTCGACTCGTTGCACCCATCGCCGGCGCGCGTCCAGCAATGCCGCGATCACCTCATCGGTGCCCAGACCTTGCAGACGGCTGATCGCCGATGGCAGCCACTCATAGCCCACAAGATAGAGAATACACTTAGCATCTCCACAGATCATATGTGGTGCAGGGAAGCGAAGTGCTGCCCACCGGATACTCATTCCAGCTGATAAATGATGTTGGCCATCTCGGCAAGGCTGTGGACGGCGTGGTCGCCGCGGAAATTCGCAACGGCCGTCGGCACGCTCGACGGCTACATCATTGGGCGCTGAGAATTTCGCGCCAGGGAGACTTACGCTCCTCCGCCCGGTGGAAAGGTGAGGCAGAAGGGCTGTCCCGAGGGCGACCGCGCTCGCCGGCATCGGCCAAGGTTTGGTCTTCCTCGGCGGTCTGACCGCAGTCAACCACGCCACCCCTGCCGACCGCCGCGCCGAGGTGCTGTCCAGCTTCTACGTGATCGTCTTCCTCGCCACCTCCATCGGTCTGATTGCCGCCGTGCGGCATTTCGCCGTTGTCGTAGCCGCGCTCTGACTGGTCGTGTTGTTTGCCCTGGCCCGACTACGGCACCGCACCCCCGCCGCTACGCCGATCGACTGATACCGCACAACTGTTCACCTCTAGGAGGTCCTGTGGACACCACCGAATTCGACGCCGCGTACGACGGCCTGCTCGCCGCCGCCGGATCGATCATCGACACCACCTTGTTGGCACCGGACGTGCGATCAGGCATCGATTGGACGCTCAGCCACATCGCGCTCAGCGACCGCGTCCTCGCCGCTGCGGCCCGCGATGTCCTTACCGGCCTATTTCCGGCGGTCGACAATCGCAAGGCCATGGACGATGCCGCCATTACTGCGTTGATCGCCTCGACCACCCACATCCAGCGGGTCGATACGATCCGCCGCAACGCGCGCGATCTCAGTTCTGTGATCAGGACAATCCCTGACCACGCCGCCGCCACGCCGGTGCTGCTTCGCCTGGTCAGCCGCGACGGACGACCCCTTCCAGATCAGCAGCTGCTGTGGAGTGACCTGATCCGGCTTCGCGCCATCGAGCACATCCCTGGACACACCGAGAAGCTCACGGCACTCGCGTCGACCGAGCAAGTGTCCTGAGCCCAGGTCGCCGACTGCAACCAGGCGGCGTCAGAACAAGGTGTGCCACACCCGTAGCGGGCAATACCCGGTGGGGCCGAGCTGGGCCAGCCCGGCGTCGATGTCGATCTCGATCGCGCCGAAGAAGTTGATGTTCTCACTGTGCGCTGGCGAGATGTGCGCGAGAACTTCGTCATCGATGCGCCGACCCTCGCGACGCATCCGCTCTACAGCCAGCCCGTAATACGGGGTTCGGGTAGTAATCGCCGAAAAACAACGGATAGGGCGTAACCCCTGGTCAGGGAGGGGCTTGCTGAGCTACTGGCTGTCGTGGTGGTCGAGGACTTGCGCTTGGAGGCGTTGGCGGAGGTCGGTTCCTTCCGTGACGGTGGGATCGGCGGTGTGGGAGTGGTCAATTGGTGAAGTTCCGTTTCGGCAGTGCCAGGGCTGCCGAGATCACCGCGCAGGCCCCGGCCACCAGAAATGCCAGATGGAATCCCGAGTGCAGGGCTTCGATATCAGAGGTGATCGAGTGGTGGGTGAGGACGGCTGTCGTGTGTGCGGCGGCGACCGCGGTCAGCGCGGCAAGCGTGGCCGATTGACCGGTTTGTTGAGCGGTGTATTGCAGGGCCGAAACGACGCCGCGTTCGGTTGGTTGCGCTCCGCTGGTAGCGGCCAGCATGTTTGCGAGGTTGGCTACGGTGGCGCCGAATCCGATCAGCAGGTCGGGTGGTAGCCGGTCGGTAAGGTAGTTGTCGCCGGAGGCGGCTGCGAACCAGAACAACCCGGCAGCGAGGACCAATGGCATGGTCAGCGCGGTGTAGCGGATGCCGATCCGGCCGACGACACGAGGTCCGAACCTTCCCGCGACCAGAATCATCAGCGCGGCGGGCAGCGTGCTCAGGCCGGCCCTGGTGGGCGAATGTCCCAGCACTTGTTCATCGTCGAGCGCGACCAAGACCAGCGCGGCCAGAAAGGTTCCCGACACCAGCGCGGCACGCACGTTCCCGCTCCAGACCACCGGATTCTTCGGGATTCGCAGCGGGAGCAGCGGATCGGCACTGCGATGTTCGACGATACCGAAGCTGGCGAGCAGTACCAGGGTTACAGCGAGGCCGAGGATAGTCCAAGGACTGGCCCAGCTGCGGGTCGCGGTCTGGGCCAAGGTGTAGATGAGAACGGCCAGGGCCCCGGTGATGGTGGCGGCTCCGGCCACATCGAAGCGGCGTCGACCGGCACCGCGGGCAGTTACCGGCAGATACCGAGGAGCCAGAGCAGCGACGATCGCACCGATCGGGACGTTGATCAGGAATAGCCAGCGCCAGCCGAAGGCATCGGTGAGTACGCCGCCGAGCACCAGACCGAAACCGGCGCCGGAACCGATGACTGCCTGGAAGACTCCCATCGCGCGCCGGCGACCCGCGCCCTCCGGGTAGAGATCGAGAATCAATGCCAGCGTGCAGGGGGTGACGATCGCGGCACCGACACCCTGCACGGCACGAGCCCCGATGAGGAGTCCGGGATTCGGCGCCAACGCTACGACCAGCGATGCCACCGTGAACAAGCTCAATCCGGCCGCGAACGCCTTCCTGCGGCCGAAGATATCCACCACGCGCCCGCCGAACATCATGAAGCCTGCATAGATCAGGGTGAAAGCGGTTGTCACCCATGACAGAAACGTTGGGGACAATCCGACGCTTTTCCCGATCGATGACAT
Source organism: Nocardia sp. NPDC004711 (assembly GCF_053601595.1). Lineage (NCBI taxonomy): Bacteria > Bacillati > Actinomycetota > Actinomycetes > Mycobacteriales > Nocardiaceae > Nocardia > Nocardia sp. NPDC004711. Next base: position 12,149 of record NZ_JBSGCB010000108.1, read on the forward strand.
CGCGACACTGCAGATGGTCAGATCGATCGTGATCATGAAGTAGCCGATGGCACCGAGGCTGAAGGCAAGTCCGGTGCGCGGGACGGTGCGGGGAGGGTCGAGTTCGGGCGGTGGCGCGGTCGGGATTTTCGGGGATACGTTGGATACTTCGCTGGTATGGGTCATTGCCAACCTGATTGCTCTCTCGGGCACCGGAAGACGCTGTGGTGCAACATCATCGGGAGTCACGGGTGATGGTCGACGGGCGCCGAAGACCGCCGTGTCCGAGAACTTCGCGTGGATTCAGGACTTTCGCTGGGCGCGAAGCAGATTCAGCACTCCCTGCACTGCCTGGTCGAATCGCTGGGGATCCTGGGCGGCCCTGGCCAGGACATAACCGCCCTGCATCGTGGCCACCAGGGTCGCGGCGGTGTCCTGTGGGTCCAGATCCGGATTCAGCTCACCGGCCGCGATCCCTTCGATGAGCACCTGCGCGAGCAGGTCGCACAGCCAGTCGAAGGTCTCGGCAATGGGCTCTCGGAGTCGCGACTCGGCCACGACCTCCGGGTCTTGGGTCAATCGACCGACCGGGCATCCCTTCAATACATCTCGGTCGCGTTCGAGATAGGCGGCGATCCGGTCGATCGCGGCCCCCTCGGCGGCGAACAGCTTCTCCACCTCCCCACGCTGCGCGGTAGTCGTGCGGGCAATCGCCACCCGGGCGAGGTCGGGCTTGCCTCGGAAATGGTGGTACATGCTGCCCTGCCCTACCCCGGCCCGCTCCAGGATCAGCCGCGGACTGGTGCCGACATAGCCGCGCTCCCAAAGCAATTCGCGGGTACTGACGATCAGTCGCTCAGCCGCAGATTCCACGCCTTCAACATACATACTAGTAGTTACAGAAGCAAGGCCTGCGCCGACCCCCAGAGATCAATTCGCGACCGGTCCGTCATCGAGGGCACTGTCCTGCACACCTCGGTCAGCCCTCCAGCCACCTGATTCGGGCCGCGTCCCTCAGCCTCGGGCCTCGAAATCCAGGCTCAACTGTGTCAGTGCCCGGACCTGCGCCGCATCCAGCTGTGCTTGGCCGTTTCCATAGTGTGCCCGGCGAAATCTCCATGCCCGCCTTCCGGCCTACCGACCGAATGAGGTACCCACAGACCGCGGCGCCAGCCAGCGCCCGCGCTTGGACAGGAAGAGCGCCCGCTGACTAGTCTTGGATCCCAACATCTTCCGCCGCTCCGCACGCCAAGTCAGCAGCACCGCCCGGCTCCCCGGATCCAAGGGCACCACCCGGCCATCGATGCGGCGGCTGCCGCCGCGGGCACTGGGCTCGACATCATCGTCGTCGAGCCCAGCTTCCTGCGGGCCGGCATCCAACACCACCGTCACCAGCGCGTAATCGCGCGCCCCATATCAGCGTGGGGCTCAAAATGTCAGGCGTTAGCTGGTCGAGGAAGCCGACGTAGGATTCCGGGCGGATGTGAGCAGTCTCGGCTATCCCTTTCCTTCTGGTGTGTGCAGAAGACATGAATACATGCGATGTCTCAGTCGGCGGCAACTTTCGGTGAGGCGGGTAGGGCGAGGCAGAGTGCGGCACTGGCGACGAGCGCTGCGGTGATCGTGAGCCCGCTGGCG
>NZ_JBSGCB010000109.1:0-13602 GCF_053601595.1 Nocardia sp. NPDC004711
AAGCAGTTCCTCAACGGCCGTATGCAGGGCCCGATCGGTATGTCGGAGGAGAAGGACGAAGCCCAGATGGCCCGCGAGCAGGCCATGTTCGACTCTGGTCACCACGCCGGTGGCGCGGAGGAGATCGAGGGCATCATCCCGCAGATGCGGGCGCAGCCGGGCATGCCGGTGCGTGGCGCGGTGGGCCGTCGCCGCGAGCGGGTCCGCCAGATCATGCATACGCTGCCGCCGGCCGCCCAGGAAGCCATTCGCGAGTCGATGGCGCAGAACGGTGATGAGGCCGACACGCAGGTGATGCCCGCGTATCAGGGTGGCTACGACGCCACGGTTCGACAGAACCTGACTAACGGGTAACATACGCGGCGTGAATCCCACCCTGACGCGACTGCGCACCCCGGTCGAGTCGGGACTTGCCCAGGCCGGCAACATATTCGCACTCTTCCTGGACGTGTTCCGGAAGACATTCCGCCGGCCCTTCCAGTGGCGGGAGTTCATCGAACAGTCGTGGTTCATCGCGAGTGTCTCGATCCTTCCCGCCGCTCTGGTGGCAATCCCGTTCGGCGCCGTGGTGGCCCTGCAGACCGGCTCGCTCATCAAGCAGCTGGGGGCGGAGAACTTCACCGGCGCGACCAGTGTGCTGGCCACCGTGCAGCAAGCTGCACCGGTCGTCACCGCGCTGATCATCGCCGGCGCCGCCGGCTCGGCCGTGGCCGCCGATCTCGGCTCGCGCACCATTCGCGAGGAGATCGACGCCATGGAGGTACTGGGCATCGATCCCATCCAGCGCCTGGTGGTTCCGCGTGTGCTGGGCATGATGCTGGTGGCCTTCCTGCTCAACGGCCTGGTCTCGGTCGTCGGCATCTGCGGCGGCTACTTCTTCAATGTCGGGCTGCAGGGCGGCACCCCGGGCGCGTACCTCGCGTCCTTCTCCGCCCTCGCGCAGATCCCCGACCTGGTCATCGGCGAGATCAAGGCCCTGATCTTCGGCGTGGTGGCGGGCGTGATCGCCGCCTACAAGGGCCTGCATCCGAAGGGGGGACCGAAAGGAGTGGGTGACGCGGTGAACCAATCCGTGGTGATCACGTTCCTCGTTCTGTTCTTCCTGAATCTGATCCTCACCCTGATCTACCTTCAGGTCGTCCCCGCAAAGGGCGCGTGATCCATGGTTGTTTCGCAGCGCACCACCGTCTTCTCCCGGTCGGCGCGCCGGGTCAGACCGGCGCTCATGGCGCCGGTCGACCTGGTCGACAAGGCCGGCGATCAGATGTCGTTCTACTCCCGGGCGATCGGCGCGATCCCGAAGACGATCGTGCACTTCCGCAAGGAGGTCATGCGGCTGCTGGCCGAGGTGACCTTCGGATCGGGCGCCCTCGCCGTCATCGGCGGCACCATCGGCGTCATCGTGTTCATGTCGGCCTCGGTCGGTGTGGTCGTCGGCCTGCAGGGCTTCAAGGCCCTCGACGCCCTGGGCTCCGGTGTCCTCACCGGCTTCCTGACCGGGTACATCAATACCCGCGAGCTCGCGCCGCTGGTCGCGGCACTGGCACTGTCGGCGACGGTCGGCTGTGGCTTCACCGCGCAGCTGGGCGCCATGCGGATCTCCGAGGAGATCGACGCGCTCGAGGTGATGGCGGTGCCGTCGGTGCCCTTCCTGGTGACCACGCGCGCCATCGCCGGCTTCCTCGCCGTGATTCCGCTGTACGTGGTCGGCCTGCTGGGCACCTACCTGGCCTCGCGGATGATCAGCATCTACTTCAACGGGCAGTCCAGTGGTTCCTATGACCACTACTTCAGTCTGTTCCTGCCACCGGAGGACGTGCTCTATTCCTTCGTGAAGGTGCTCGTCTTCGCGTTCGTGATCATCCTGGTGCACTGCTACTACGGCTACAACGCCAGCGGCGGTCCCGCGGGCGTGGGTGTGGCCGTGGGCCGCGCGGTGCGTGCCGCCATCGTGCTCATCAACGTGCTCGATTTCTTCCTGTCCCTGGCGATCTGGGGTACGACCACGACGGTGCGGGTGGCGGGATGAACGGTCGGCGGCCGGAGGCGGCAGCTTGCGTAACCAGGCAGGCCGTCCGTTCATCCCGGATGGAGACAGCATGAGCGACCCGCAGCGTGTGCAGTTCTGGCGTTCCACCGAGAAACTGCGCAGCCGTACCCTCGGCGTGCTCTTCTTCGTGCTGGTGGCGCTGTTCCTGTGGACCACCATCGCCATCTACAACAAGCAGTTCGTGGACACCGTCCGGGTCAACCTGATCACCGACACCGTCGGAAACGCGCTGACCCGCAACGCGGATGTGAAGGTCCGCGGCGTCACCGTCGGCGAGCTGCGGTCGAGCTCCTACGACGGCAAGAACGTCACGCTGGATCTGGCCATCGACCCGGGCAAGGCCGACAAGATTCCGTCCAATGTGACCGCCCGCCTGCTGCCCAAGACGCTGTTCGGTGAGCGCTACATCGATCTGGTGTGGCCGGAGAGCCCGCAGGGCCATCTCACCGCGGGCGTGACCCTGCGCCAGGACACCAGCGGCAACGCCGTCGAGGTGAGCCAGCTGCTGGACCACATCCTGCCGCTGCTGCAGGCGATTCCCCCGCAGTATCTGTCCTCCACGCTGGGCGCGCTGTCCAACGCGCTGCAGGGGCAGGGCGAGGAGCTGGGCCGGACCATCGACCGGCTCGACGACATCGTCACCCAGGTCAACGGTGAAATGCCGGCGCTGCAACAGGATCTGAAGAGCCTGGCCGACGTGGCGACCACCTACGCCGATGCCGCGCCCGAGCTGGTGTCCGCGCTGGACAACCTGCGCACCACCAATGCCACCATCGTGCAGAAGCGTTCGCAGGTCGACACCCTGCTGGCGACGCTGACCCCGAGCGCCTCGACCACCGCCGACTTCCTGGTGGCCAACCGCGACAACATCATCGACGTGGCGGCGGACTCGCGGCCCGCGCTGGAGGCGCTGGCCAAGTACTCGCCCAGCTACAGCTGCGCGCTGGCCGGTTTCGCGGAGCTGAAGCCGCGCATCGACCAGATCTTCGGCAAGGGCACCAATCTGCCGGGCTCGCGCGTGACCATCCAGATCGTGAATCCGCGCGGCCGCTACGTGCCCAACCAGGACGAGCCGCGCTGGTTCGACCCGCGTGGGCCGCTGTGCGTTCCGATGTACCCGCCGTTCACCGACCCGGGCCAGTACACCGACGGTTCCGCCAATGATGGTTCCTACCAGCCGCCGAGCCGTAATCCGGGTGACCAGAACGTCGGCCGCGTGCCGGAGCCGCAGTACAAGGTGTACGGCCCGCAGGCGCCGACCACCGCGTACTCACCGCAGGAGGCCCAGGCCCTGGGTGCGATCTACGGTGCGGCACACGGAGTTTCGCCCGAACAGGTGCCCACCTGGGTGACCAAGATCGCCGCCCCGGCCTTCCGCGGCAGTGAGGTGAGCGTCAAGTGAAGGATCTGCTGCGCGGCCTCGGGCCGACGCTGACCAAACTGATCGCCTTCATTCTCGTCACGGTCTTCCTGACGGGTGTGCTGGCGCTGACCATCGCCAACTACGGTGGCGGCGGTACCAAGTTCAATGCCCGGTTCACCGATGTGACCTCCCTGAACAAGGGCGACGAGGTGCGCGTGGCCGGTGTCCGGGTGGGCAAGGTGACCAATGTGTCCATCGTGGACAAGCGCCTGGCCAATGTGGAATTCGAACTGACCGACCGGGATTGGCTGCCCGCCTCCACCACCGCGACCATCAAGTACCGGAACCTGGTGGGCCAGCGCTACATCGCGCTGGAACAGGGCACCGGGCAGCAGGGCCGCAAGATGAACAAGGGCTCGACCATCCCGCTGGAGCGCACCAAGCCGGCGGTCAATCTGACCGAGCTGTTCAACGGCTTCCGGCCGCTGTTCCAGACCCTCACCCCCGAGGACGTCAACAAGCTGTCGTCCGAGATCATCCAGGTCTTCCAGGGCGAATCCGGCACCATCGCGGACCTGGTGGCCAACACCGCCTCGCTCACCAACAAGGTGGCCGACAAGGACGCGGTGATCGGTGAGCTGATCAAGAACCTGAATGCCGTGCTGGACAGCATCAATTCGCGCGGCGACCAGCTCGACCAGCTGATCGTCAATACCGAGGCGCTGGTCACCGGGCTGAACGCCGATCGCGGCACCATCGGCTCGGCGGTCACCTCGCTCGGCAACCTGGCCTCGGCCACCGCCGACCTGCTGGTCCCGGTGCGGCCGAACCTGCAGGGCGCCATCGCCGGTCTGAACCAGCTCACCGGCACTCTCAACGACCGCAAGGACGAGGTCGACGAGGGCCTGACCAACCTGCCCATCAAGATGGAGAAGCTCGGTCGCGCGGCGTCCTACGGCTCCTGGTTCCAGTTCTATCTGTGCGGCATCGACATCGTCGCCGGACCGGGCATCAAGGACGCGCCGCAGCTGAACTTCCCGCCCGCACTGCAGAACATGCCGACTGTGAACCAGCCGATCTACACGAATCCGGCCCCGCGCTGCCATGGGAAGGGAGGCCGCTGATGGACGACCGCGCTGTATTGGGCAAGCGCAGTCCGGCGTTCATGGGTGGGCTGGGCCTGATCCTGGTGCTGCTGGTGACCCTGTCCGCGTTCAACCTGGACAAACTGCCGATCATCGGCGCCGGCATCAAGTACACCGCCGAGTTCTCCGAGGCCGCGGGCCTGAAGAAGGGCAACGAGGTGCGCATCGCCGGCGTCAAGGTCGGCGCGGTGTCCGATGTCCGCCTCGACGGCAACAAGGTGCTGGTGGACTTCCGCACCCAGGATGCCTGGGTCGGGGACGAGTCCACCGCCTCGATCCAGATCAAGACCCTGCTGGGGCAGAAGTACCTGGCACTGGATCCCAAGGGCACCAAGGTGCTGAACCCGTCGGACCGGATCCCGCTCTCGCGCACCGTGTCGCCCTACGACGTGGTGGACGCGTTCAGCGACGCCGCCAAGAACATCGAGCAGACCGACACCGCGCAGCTGGCGAAGAGCTTCACCGTGCTGTCGGACGCCTTCTCGGCCACCCCGCCGGAACTGCGCAGCTCCATCGACGGCGTCGCCCGGCTCTCGGAGACGCTGGCCAAGCGTGACGATCAGCTCAAGAAGCTGTTCGCGGCCACCAAGACCACCACCAAGGTGCTGGCCGACCGCAACCAGGAGTTCGAGCGGCTCATCGCCAACGGCGGCGAGCTGCTGGCCGAGCTGAACGTGCGCCAGCAGGCCATCCACCAACTGCTCACCGGCGCGAAAACCGTTGCGGCGGAACTGACCGCGCTGGTCAAGGACAACGAGGCCCAGATCGGCCCGGCGCTGACCAACCTCAACAAGACCATCGACCTGCTCAACGACCACCAGGCCGACCTGTCCAAGACCCTCACGCTGGCCGCGCCCTTTTACGGGCTCTACTCCAACGTGCTGGGCAACGGCCGCTGGTTCGACGCGGTCATCACGAACCTGATTCCGCCCGCGCTGCCGGACATCCCGGGTGACCGCCAGCCGATCCGAAAGATGGGAGGTTAACTCGTGGCGAGCAATCCGCTGTCCGCCCTGCGTGGCGCCAGCACCAAGAGCAAGATCATCGCCGGAGTGACCGTCCTGGCGGTGGTGCTCGGGGGTGTCGCGTGGTGGAGCTTCGATCGGCTCAACACCACCACCATCACCGCGTACTTCGACAAGTCCATCGGCATCTACAAGGGTTCCGACGTGCGCGTCCTCGGCGTGCCGGTGGGCCGGGTGGATTCGGTGGACCCGCAGGGCGACGTGGTCAAGGTCGTCATGAAGGTCGACCGCGGCTACGACATCCCCGCCGACGCCAAGGCCGCCCAGATCACCCCCTCGGTGGTGTCGGACCGGTACATCCAGCTCGCGCCCGCCTACAAGGGCGGACCGAAGATGGCCCGCAATGCCACCATTCCGAAGGATCGCACCGCGACCCCGGTCGAGGTGGACCGGCTCTACAACAGCATCACCGAACTGTCGAAGGCACTCGGCCCGGAGGGCGCGAACAAGCCCGAGGGCGCCACCGGTGAAGGCGCGCTGAACCAGCTGGTGCGCACCGGCGCGGCGAATCTCGCCGGCAATGGCGACGCGCTGGGCAACAGCTTCACCCAGCTGTCCAAGGCCGCGCACGCGCTCTCCGATTCGCGCACCGACATTTTCGACACGGTCAAGAACCTGCAGACCTTCGTGCAGACCCTGGCCGACAACGACGCGCAGGTGCGGACCTTCAACACCCAGCTGGCCTCGCTGGCCGGGTTCCTGTCCGACGAGCGCCAGACCCTTGGCCAGGCGCTGAACCTGCTGTCGGTCGCGCTCGGCGATGTGGCCCGGTTCATCGACAACAACCGGGACCTGGTGCAGTCCAACGCCGATGCGCTGACCAAGCTCACCCAGACCCTCGCCGACCAGCGCGACGATCTGGCCAAGGCGCTGCCGCTCATCCCGACCGCGCTGAGCAACCTGATCAACGTGCACAACGGTGAGTCCGGCACGCTCGACATGCGTCCCAACTTCACCGACCTGCAGGATCCGTTCGGCGTCATCTGCAAGATGCTGGACCTGGGCAAGCTGCGTCCCGGCGACCCCAAGTTCGACGCCATCTCGCGTCAGCTGCAGCCGATCCTGAACAACTGCAAGGTGATCACCGATCAGCTCACCGCGGGCGTGAAGACACCCTCGCTGGTGCTGCCGTTCGGCATTCTCAGCGGCGAGAACGAGCAGCACAACACGGTCCCCGGCACCGTTCCCGGCACTCCGTCCGACCAGCTGCCGCCGTCGCAGCAGGAAGGTGGGCAGCGATGAGCGCCAACCGGATTCGCGGCGGCCGGGTCCGGCGCACCGCCCTCCTGGCCACCTCGCTGGGCGCGGTGACGCTGATGGCGTCCGGCTGCGGCGCGGACAGTATTCCGCTGCCCGGCGGCCCGAACATCGGCAAGCACCCGCTGCACCTCGACATCCGCTTCTCCGACGTGCTGGACCTGGTCCCGCAGTCGTCGGTGAAGGTGGACGGTGTCGCGGTGGGCCGGGTCGACAAGATTCGCATCGCCCCCGACAACGCCTGGGAAGCCAGCGTGCAGGTGCTCGTCGACGACAGCGTGAACCTGCCCGCCAATGCCCACGCCGAGGTCAAGCAGACCAACCTGCTGGGTGAGAAGTACATCGAACTGTCCGCTCCCGCAAAGGATGCCGATTCCGCGCGGCTGAAGGACGGCGCCAGGATCCCGGTCGAGAACACCCGCACCGCCACCGAGGTGGAGCAGGTGCTGGGCGCGCTGTCGCTGCTGCTCAACGGCGGCGGCGTGGCGCAGCTGCAGCCGATCGTGGTGGAGCTCAACAAGACTCTGGGCGGCCGCGAAGGCAAGGTCCGGGACCTGCTGAGCCAGGCCAACACCCTGATCAAGGGCCTCGACGACCAGGTCGACAACATCACCCGCGCGCTGGACAGCCTCGACACGCTGACCAGCCGGGTGGGGCAGCAGACCACCCAGATCTCCAAGATCCTCGACGAGCTGCCGGGCGGCATCAAGATCCTCAACGAGCAACGGCCGCAGCTGATTCAGCTGCTGGGCCAGCTGGATCGGGTGGGGCAGGCCGGATTCGACGTGCTGAACAAGTCCAAGGACAACCTGATCACCGACCTGTCCTCGCTACGGCCCACGCTGCAGGCGCTGGGCGCGTCGGCGGGTGACCTGGTGACCGCGTTCCCGCTCATCCCGACCTACCCGTTCCCGGACGAGGCCATCAAGTCCGCGTTCGGCGGTCAGGTCAACACCTGGCTCTCGGTGGACCTGCAGATCGGCACCCTGCTGTCGAATCTCGGTGTGGGCAAACAGGATCCGCAGTACCTGCCGCCCGCGGGCCGCCAGGTCAACGTGGATCCGACCAACCCGTACTACAACGGCAACGGGCCGCGCGGCGGCTGGCCGACGGTCTCGCTGCTGCCGCTGCCGCCCACCGTGGCGCGGCCGATCGGGCAGCCGGGACCGACCGATCCGCTGGGATCGATTCTCGAGCAGCTGGGAGTGGGTGGTCCGCGATGACTCGTCTGGTGCGTAATCAGCTGATCGCCTTCGCGGTCATCGCGGTGCTCGGCGTCGTGTTCGTCGGCGCCAAGTACGTGCGGCTGGACAATATGCTCGGCTTCGGGCTGTACAAGGTGAAGGTGGAGGCCGCCGAAACCGGCAACCTGTCCAAGGGCGCGGAGGTCACCTACCGCGGTGTCCCCGTCGGCCGGGTCGGCGACCTCGACGTCACCCCCGACGGCGTGCTCATCACCCTGGAGATGAACTCCGGCAAGCCCAAGGTCCCCGCCAATGCCAAGGCGGTGGTGGCCGACCGCTCCGCCATCGGTGAGCAGTACGTGGACCTGCAGCCCACCAGCGCCGGCGGGCCGTACCTGAAGGACGGCTCGGTCATCGTCGGCGCGCAGCTGCCCGTCCACGTCGAGGAACTGCTCACCAGCGTGGACCACTTCGCGAGCACCACCGACCTGAAGGCGCTGTCCACCACCATCACCGAGCTGGGCAAGGCGTTCGACGGCAAGGGCGACGACCTCAAGATCCTCGTCGACTCGCTCAACAAGTTCAGCGCCACCGCCAGCGGTGACAACCTGCAGCAGACCCTGGCCCTGATCCGCTCGGCTCGCACCGTGCTGGGCACCCAGGCCGAGCAGTCCCCGGCGATCCTGCAGTTCAGCGACGGCCTCGACAAGCTCACCGCGCAGCTGAAGTCCAACGACCCGGATATCCGCCGCCTCATCGGCACCGGCACCGACGCGGGCTCCGCGATCCAGCACCTCCTGCAGGAGAGCGGCCCGGCGCTGACCAAGGACCTCACCAACCTGCGCACCCTGCTGCTGGCCATCTCGCCGAAGTTCTACGCCCTCGGCCCGGTGCTGCAGATGCTGCCGCTGCTGCCGCTGGGTGGCTCGTCCACCGCACCCGGAGACGGCACCACCCACTTCGGCCTGGTGCTGGAGACCAACAACCCGCCCGCCTGCACGGTGGGATACGAAGGCACACAACGGATTCTGGACCAGATGAAGGCCCAGAATCCCAACTTCGACGACACCCGCGACGACTTCCCGCTCAATACCCAGGCCGGGTGCGCGGTGCCGCAGGGCAGCGAGACCGACGTCCGCGGCGCCAGTCGCGCGGAGCTGGCCGACCCCAGCGTCGGGCAGCCCTGGGACGACAAGCCGAAGTACGACCCGGACAAGCTCAACCTGAACCCGGTGGCCACCCAGCTGGCCACGCTCATGGGCGTCACGCCCAAGCACTGACCGAGCTGCCCGGCACGCTCCGGGCAGCGAGATGGCACACAGTCCCAGCCAGGGCGCGAAGAGAGGAAAGTATGGTGGCGGCGTGAGTCAGCACAAGGACAGCGAATCGGGGGCGAACCTCGAGAAGCCGGCAACCTCGCCGGTTCCCGAAACAACCCCGGACGCGTCCTCGGCGGACGTCGCGCCGGAGCCGGCCGCATCCGAGACGGAGTCGGCCGAGTCGACCGCCGTGCCGGAGTCGGCCGAATCCACCGCCGAGCCGGCCACCGTGCCGGACGAGCCCACTGCGCCGGAAGAGCCCACTGCGCCGGCCGCTGTGCCGGACGAGCCCGCTGAGCAGGCCGCCGAGCTGCCGCCGACACCCGGCGCCGCCAGCTCGGACCCGCGGAAGCTCGTCACCGTCGGCGCGGCCGCGCTGCTGGTGGTGTCGGTGATCGCCGCCGCCGTGGTCGGATTCGTCTGGTTCGGTGACGCCAAGGACAGCTCCCGGGCCGATGCCCGCGACGCCGTCCTGACCGACGCCCGCCAGGCCGCCGTCAACCTCATGTCCATCAACCCGGACGACATCGACGGGTCGCTGGCGAACATCCGGTCATCCATGACCGGTGAGCTGCTCAAGCAGCAGGAGGACGGGCAGGATCAGCTCAAGCAGACCGCCCAGGACTCCAAGACCCGCATCGCGGCCGCCGTCGAGGGCGTCACGGTCACCGCGCTCAACAGTGAGCTCGACCACGCCTCCGCCTTCGCGGTCCTGAAGATCACCCGCAGCTGGCCCGGTGGCCAGCCCGCGTCCTTCCGCCAGCTGTGGACCCTCGACCTGGTCAAGGTCGGCAGCACCTGGAAGGCCGAGAAGGCGCAGAACCTCGGCGAGCCGGTGCCCCTGGGCTCGGCCGCGCCGCAGCAGGACGCGCCCCAGCAGCCGACTTCGACCCAGCCCACCCCCAAGCCAGGCAACTAGGAGGGAGTGACCATGGCCAACCGGAAACGACCCGTCAACCGCGTCACCCCGCGCCGCCCGGCCGCCCAGCGCGGCACCGCGTCGCGCACCACCGCCGCCGACGTCCAGGCCGGGAGCACTGAGCGGAAGACCACGAGCGCCCGGTCCACCTCCGAGCGTTCGGATCGGACCGCGTCGCGCACCACCCCGCCGCGCGGTCCGGGTCTGTCCAAAGACGGTGCCCCGCAACAGTATTCCAAGCCGACCGGCCAGGGCGGATTTTGGCGTAACTGGGGTGTCGCCACGGTGTGCGCAGCGCTCTCCGCGCTGCTGCTGGCCTTCGCGATCGCCGGTGCCGTGCACCACTGGGTGAGCAAGCCCGATTCCGACTCGGGCAATCTGGCCTACGTCGACAACAGGGCCACCGACGAGGTGAAGGCCGCCGGCGACCACGCGCTGACCACGCTCTACGGCTACAAGGCCGCCGAGATCGACAAGTGGAAGGCCTCGGTCAACTCGGTGCTCACCGACAAGATGCAGAAGGACTTCGCCAAGTACGTCGACACCACGGTCGAGACCATCAAGCAGACCCAGACCGACACCGACGTCAAAACCGATCCGATCGGCGTGACCCTTCTCACCGGCGACCGTGCCGAGCTCCTGGTCAATCTGAACATCTCCGCGGTCAAGGACGGCAAGCCCGAACCCCTCGCCTCGGGCCCGATCGTGCTGCGCATGCAGAAGGTCGGCGGTCACTGGCTGGCCGCCGAGATCACCGACAAGTAAGCGCCTCCCGCCGTCGCATGGCGGTGTCTTTCCGGCATCGCACGACGTCGGAAGGTGATCTTGTAGGGGGACAGGCGATCTCGCGATTTGTCAACTCGGGCCGCCACTTGACGAGTTTCGTCCGACCCGTCACGCTATTCACAACAGCGGCGGCTGTCACAGGGGACAGAACGCCGGCGAGGGTCTTGCGAACGCAGCCAGCGGACTTGCGGCCCGGCCGGAAAACCGTGTGGAGACCGTCACTCGGCTGTGGTGATATCGGCGTTCTGATCGCCGGGATATCGACACGGACACACCGGGGCGAAGTTGCCGCCCACGGATCGCCACGGGTGGTACTTTGACACCCCCGTAGGTTTGGGTGTAGTTTTGGACGTTGCGCTGGCTGCCTCCTGTCCATACCTCGATCGCATCACGAAAGTTCCACCTTCCGGTGTTACTTCCGCTGTTTGCTGTTCGGGTTTCGTTCGGGTCGTAACCAGCGGAATTCGTAGCAGACAAGCGACGGTCGCGGACCACCACGCGACGCGCGTGAGGTGCTGGAAGGACGCATCTTGGCAGTCTCCACCCAGACCAAGGCCGGTATCCCCGGAGCCCCGAAGCGGGTGTCTTTCGCGAAGATTCGTGAGCCCCTGGAGGTTCCCGGACTTCTCGATCTACAAACCGAATCGTTCGCCTGGCTGGTCGGTTCAGCAGACTGGCGTGAGCGTGCCATCGCGCGCGGCGACGTCACCGATCCCGTCGGGGGCCTCGAGGAGGTGCTCGAGGAGCTGTCTCCGATCGAGGACTTCTCCGGCTCCATGTCGCTGTCCTTCTCCGACCCGCGCTTCGAAGAGGTCAAGGCCTCCATCGAGGAGTGCAAGGACAAGGACATGACCTACGCGGCGCCGCTGTTCGTGACCGCGGAGTTCATCAACAACAACACCGGTGAGATCAAGTCTCAGACGGTCTTCATGGGTGACTTCCCGATGATGACCGACAAGGGCACGTTCATCATCAACGGCACCGAGCGCGTCGTCGTGTCGCAGCTGGTCCGTTCCCCGGGTGTGTACTTCGACGAGTCGATCGACAAGTCCACCGAGAAGACGCTGCACTCCGTGCGTGTCATCCCGTCGCGCGGCGCGTGGCTGGAGTTCGACGTGGACAAGCGCGACACCGTCGGCGTCCGCATCGACCGCAAGCGTCGTCAGCCGGTCACCGTGCTGCTCAAGGCGCTGGGTATGACGACCGAGGAGATCACCGAGCGCTTCGGCTTCTCCGAGATCATGATGTCCACCCTCGAGAAGGACTCCACCCCGGGTCAGGACGAGGCGCTGCTCGACATCTACCGCAAGCTGCGTCCGGGCGAGCCGCCGACCAAGGAGTCCGCGCAGACCCTGCTGGAGAACCTGTTCTTCAAGGAGAAGCGCTACGACCTGGCTCGCGTCGGTCGCTACAAGATCAACAAGAAGCTCGGCCTGAACCTGGACAAGCCGGTCACCGGTTCGACGCTGACCAAGGAAGACATCGTCGCGACGATCGAGTACCTGGTCCGCCTGCACCAGGGCGATCGCCTGATGACCGCCCCCGGCGGCTCCGAGGTCCCGGTCGACGTCGACGACATCGACCACTTCGGCAACCGTCGTCTGCGGACGGTTGGCGAGCTGATCCAGAACCAGATCCGCGTCGGTCTGTCCCGCATGGAGCGCGTCGTGCGTGAGCGCATGACCACCCAGGACGTCGAGGCGATCACCCCGCAGACCCTGATCAACATCCGCCCGGTCGTGGCGGCGATCAAGGAGTTCTTCGGCACCTCGCAGCTGTCGCAGTTCATGGACCAGAACAACCCGCTGTCGGGTCTGACCCACAAGCGCCGTCTGTCGGCGCTGGGCCCGGGTGGTCTGTCCCGTGAGCGCGCCGGCCTGGAAGTTCGTGACGTCCACCCGTCGCACTACGGCCGCATGTGCCCGATCGAGACCCCGGAAGGCCCGAACATCGGCCTGATCGGCTCGCTGTCGGTGTACGCGCGGGTCAACCCGTTCGGTTTCATCGAGACCCCGTACCGCAAGGTCGTGAACGGCCGCGTCACCGATGAGGTCAAGTACCTGACCGCCGACGAGGAGGACCGCCACGTTCGCGCGCAGGCCAACTCTCCGGTCGACGCCGACGGCAACTTCCTCGATGACAAGGTGCTCGCGCGCCGCGGCAACGAGGAGATGGAGTTCGTCGCGCCGACCGAGGTGACCTTCATGGACGTCTCGCCGCGCCAGATGGTGTCGGTCGCGACCGCCATGATCCCGTTCCTCGAGCACGACGACGCCAACCGTGCCCTCATGGGCGCGAACATGCAGCGTCAGGCCGTGCCGCTGATCCGTTCCGAGTCGCCGCTGGTCGGCACCGGTATGGAGCTGCGCGCCGCCGTCGACGCCGGTGACGTGGTCGTGAACCAGAAGGCCGGTGTGGTGGAAGAGGTTTCGGCCGATTTCATCACCGTGATGCACGACGACGGCACTCGCCGCAGCTACCGGCTGCGGAAGTTCGAGCGTTCGAACCAGGGCACCTGCGCCAACCAGCGTCCGATCGTGGACGAGGGTATGCG
>NZ_JBSGCB010000110.1:0-13562 GCF_053601595.1 Nocardia sp. NPDC004711
ACACCCCGGCAGTGGCGACGCGGTCCTTGCGCGACAGCGACGAAAACACCTCACCGACAAACGCGTCCAGCAACGCATCGACCCGAGCCAGCTCAGCGTGATTCATGCCCGCCTCTCGGCCAACGGCAACGGCTGCATGAACACCCTGGTGGTCGAGCTACGTTCACGGCCAAGGTGGATCGACGCCTTCACCGTGAAGATCAATTGCGGCACCAGCCAACTTTGACTAGGCGCTACCGTTGCCTCGGGACTGTGCCATCTGCTCGATGTTGGCGGGCTGTACTCGTGTTGAATTAGGCACAGTGTTTAAGATCTCAGCAATTGATTGACTGCATGGTCGTTTCTTCGCTGTACTTGTAGGGCGATTGGTCGTGGACCAGCGCAGTCGCGGATGTCGTAGCGTCGCTGCGTCGCCTGTGGAGCAAGACCTTCTAAAGCCATCTTCGGTCGTTGTCAGGTCGTCGAGTGGCGCAATTTGAGGAGCATCTGATGAACAACGGCAACGATGCCATGCGACGGAAGGCGCTGCTGGCCGGCGCGATCGGCAACTTCGTCGAGTACTACGACTTCTTCTTGTACGGCGCATTCACCACCACGATCGCGCACCTGTTTTTCCCGAAATCCAGCCCTACCGCCGCTCTGTTATCGACATTCGCCATCTTTGCGATTAGCTTCCTCATCCGCCCGTTGGGGGCCATCGCATTCGGTCATCTCGGCGACAAAGTCGGCCGCCGCCCGTCGCTGCTCATCTCGGTCATGTTGATGAGCGCAGGGACGCTAGCTTTGGGGTTGCTTCCCGGCTACGCCCAGATCGGCGCAGCGGCACCGGCGTTGCTTCTCTTCTGCCGGCTCGTCCAGGCATTCTCAGCTGGGGGTGAAACCTCCAGCGCGACCGTCCTCGTCATCGAACACGCACCGCCGGGTCGGCGCGGCCGATATGCGTCCTACATCGCGACATCACCCGTCCTCGGGGCCGCTTTTGGCATGCTGGTGTCAGTCGCGATGACTTCCACTACGACCCCCGAACAACTCGCCGCGTGGGGATGGCGCGTGCCATTCCTAGCGACAGCGCCCCTTGCTTTGATCGGCCTGTACCTGCGGATGCGAGTGGACGAGTCACCTGCGTTTACCGCCCTGCGCGACCATGGAAACATCGAATCCGCTCCAGTCATCCAGGCCCTCAAGGCCGCAAAAAAGCCCATGCTTGTCATGATTGGCTGGGCGATGACAAACGCCGTGGGGAGCTACCTTTTGACCACATTCTTCGTGTCCTACCTAACCACCACGGCGAAGTTTAGCAACACCGCATCACTGGTCGTAGAACTGATCGCCCTGGTGGCTGTCATGTTGGGTTGCGTCCTGGCCGGGCTTGCCATAGACGTCATCGGTCGCAAACGCGTAGCGGTAGGTTCCGCACTGGCTTTGGGGGCTTGGGCCATCCCGGCATTCATGTTACTCAAGCACTCTACTGTCCTGGGAGCGGCTGCAGTTAGCTGGGTGTACGGCTTTCTGCTAGGTGGCATAATTGCGACGAGCGCGCTGGCCATTGTCGAGTTGTTTCCAGTACGCCTCCGGACCTCAGCGAGCGGGCTTTCCTACCAATTGGCCTATGCCCTATTCGGCGGGACCGCTCCGTACTTGGCGACTTGGCTGGTCGGGAGAGGCCACCCGACCGCCCCTGGCTACTACCTCGCTGGTCTCTGCGCCGTCTCGGCTGTAGTGGCTGCAGTCGCAATTGGCAACCGCGCGTCTGCCAACGGCCTCCCGCCGACATCTATTGAGCATTCAAGTACTCAACCTCATCAGCCGAATCTTACTTAAGGACTGCTATTACACAAAAGTGAGCAATATGCGCACCGAATCGCTCAGTCGCCAATCCTTCTCTAAAATCCACAGGGCATCCAAATGGAGAGTCGGGTTCATCGCATGAATCTTGTTGAACCAAGTTTCACCGCTGAGGAGTACGCCCGTCGTCTTGCTAAGACGCAGGCGCTCATGCAGGAGCGAGGTTTCGACCAGCTCCTCGTCACCGACCCGGCGAATATGAATTATCTGACCGGGTACAACCTTTGGACCATGCAGCACCCGCAGGCGCTTCTCATCCCTGCCTCGGGCGAAGACCTCCTGCTTTTCACGCGCCAGTTGGACGCTGCCAGTGCGGTCTTGACGACGCACTTGACGGAGGAGCAGGTGCTCCCGTGTCCGGAACGCTACGTGCAGCAAGTGGATGCCAACCCGATGGAGTGGCTTGCCAAGTCCATGCGAGAGACTGGTCGAGCAACCGGCACACTCGCGATAGAGCTCGAGTCCTACTTCTACACGGTCGGCTCGCACCAGGCGCGTAGCCGGGCTTCCGGATGTTAGGCCGGTCGATGCGCGGTACCTCGTCAATTGGGTCCGCGCCGTCAAATCAGACGCCGAGATCGACAAGATGCGTATCGCGGGTCGAATCGTCGAGCGCGTCATGTCCAAGGCGCTGGAAATGATCGAACCTGGGGTCCGCCAATGCGACGTGGTCGCTGAGATCTACGCGGCCCAGATCAGAGGCCTGGAGGACGCAGGCGGCGATTACACCGCACCTCCTCCGTTGCTTCCGACCGGGGCCACCGCCGCATCCCCGCATTTCACCTGGTCAGATGCGCCGTTCGGCGTCGGCGAGGCAACTGCACTTGAGTTGGGTGGTTGTTACCAGCGATATCACGCGCCATTGTCTCGCACGATCTTTCTCGGCGAAGCGCCGCCGCGCTATGCCGAAATGGCAGACATTGTCGGAGAAGGGATGGCCGCAGCCCTCGGTGCGGTGCGGCCCGGCGTCCGATGTAAAGAGATTGAGGCAGCGTGGGGACAAGCCCTCGCGGCGCGCGGACCGGACTGGGCGGGGCGAAGAGGTTCGGGTCGGATAGGTTATTCGATGGGTTTGAACTATCCGCCGACCTGGAGCGAGCGGACGATTAGTCTACGCGCCGGCGACACCACGATCCTTGAGCCCAACATGACTTTCCACATGATCCTCACTCTGTCGATCGACGGCTTGGGCTATGAAGAGTCTGAATCATTCATTGTGACAGAACACGGCGCAGAGTTTCTGTCGAAAATTCCGCGTGGCCTTACGGTAAAGCGTTAAGCATGCGAGAGGGCGTGTACACTCGTTACCTCAGTGATCTGTTTGTAGAACCAAATAGAGGGCTCCTGCCCTAATGTCTAAGTATGAGATGTAATGGCGATGTGCTCCAGGGCCGATGCTCGTCCGATACTGCCGTCCGGCACCTGCGCCGGATGCGTTTCTACGGATACTGACGGCATATCACGGTGTCACTATATCCCGCATTGATCGTGCCGAGAGAGGTAATGTTTTGGAGGTGCTCGAAGGCGTACCGGTTCCGATGCGTGACGGCGCTGTGCTTATCGCGGATGTTTACCTGCCCCGAACTGATAGCGCGGTGCCGGTAGTGCTGGAACGCACACCGTATGGGCGCCGTCAGGACCGCTTTACCGGCTTCGCGGGCAAGGTCTGCGACAGAGGCATGGCATTCATGGTGCAAGACGTCCGCGGTCGTGGCGACTCAACCGGTCACTTCAGATTCATGATGAATCCCCACCATGAGGGTTGGGACGGGATCGACACTTTCGAGTGGGTCAAGTCGCAGGACTGGTGCAGCGGAAACATTGGCACGGTAGGCGGCTCCTTCAGCGCTGCGAACCAGCAAGCGTTGGCTCTTGAGCGTCCGGAGGGCCTGAAGGTCCAGGTGCTTCGAGACTGCGGCACCAACTACTACACGCGCATGTTTCGCCAGCACGGTGCCTGCAACATTGGCGTGATCCTTCCCTGGCTTGCGAGCGAAGCCCAGCTGGATTATTCCGTGTCAAAAGACCCCGACGCTCTCAAAGCTTTGGAAGAGTTCCGTAAGGATGCAGCCACCTGGATAGACGACCTGCCACTTAAACGTGGCAGTCGCCCGTTCTCTCTGGCGCCAGCGGATAGTGTCCCGTGGAGTGGTGGACTTCGGATCAGCCGCTGAATTCGCGTTGTGATCAACGAGTCGTGTTGAATGCTAGCGTATTTCGAGCGTCGTCGGCAACGATTCGGTGGCGGCGTGTTTGGCGGCGATCACGGCACGGAGTTCGTCCATGCTGACGTCGGAGACATAGCGGCGGGTGACCTGCCATTCGTCGTGCGCCTCGATGACGACCGCGGTGGCCAGCCGCAGGAACGCGGCCGGGTTGGGGAATATCTCCACGACATCGGCGCGGCGTTTGATTTCCTTGTTCAACCGTTCGATCGGATTGTTCGACCAGATTTTCGACCAATGAGCCCGCGGGAACGCGGCGAACGCGAGTACGTCGTGTTTGGCGGCGGTCATCATCGCCGCGACTTTCGGGAACGACGCGGACAGGGTGTCGGCGACCTGATCCCATTGCGCCCCGACCTCATCGGGCTCGGTATGGACGAAAACGGTCTTGATCGCGGCCATGATCGGCGGCACATGTTTGGACGCGACCGCCGATCCTATATTCCGCATGAAATGCACCCGGCATCGCTGCCAGGCGGCGCCGCTGAACTGTTGGGCGACAGCGGCTTTCAACCCCGCATGAGCATCGGAGATCACCAGGTGCACTCCCGACAGGCCCCGGCTGCGCAGCCCGGCGAGGAATTCACGCCAGAACTCATAGGATTCGCTGTCACCCACCGCGGTGCCGAGCACCTCGCGGGAGCCGTCGATCGAGACCCCGGTAGCGACGACGAGCGCCTGGGAGACCACGTGCGCCCCGACACGCACCTTGCAGTAGGTGGCGTCGAGGAACACATACGGAAACGTCGTGTGCGACAGGGAACGGTCACGGAAACGCGCGATCTCGGCGTCCAGGCCGCCGCAGATCCGCGAGACCTCCGACTTCGAGATCCCCGAATCGACTCCGAGAGCGGCGACCAGGTCGTCGACACTGCGGGTCGACACGCCGTGCACGTAGGCTTCCATGATCACCGCGTGCAGCGCCTTGTCGATGCGGCGGCGCCGCTCGAGCAGCGCCGGGAAGAACGATCCCGCACGCAGTTTCGGGATTTGCACCTCGATATCGCCGCTGGTCGTGGCGACGGTTTTGGGTCGGTAGCCGTTGCGGTGGGTGGTGCGCGTATCGGTGCGTTCGTAGCGACCGGCCCCGAGGTGCTCGGTGACCTCGGCCTCGATCAGCGCTTGCATGCCGGCGCGGATCAATTCGGCGAACACGTTGACAGAATCGGCGCTCTTGAGCGCGTCGAGCTGGGCGAGCAAGGCAGAATGCTCCTGGGCCATCGCGTGGTTCCTTCGTGTCGAGTCACTGTGGTAGGTAACTCGTTCACCACTACGCGATGGCCCTCCATCTCACCGGGACCGACACGCCCCGACCAGGACCGGAGACGGCCGCCCCGAATCCCACCACCCCGAGGGACTCTCCCCGCCAGCGTACGAGGAAACATACTTCAAGGTGCTGGAGAGCGGTGACGACGGTCCGTTCTGGCAGAATCCTTTGATCAGGCTAGAGGGGCGATGGAGCGAGTACCCATCAGGAGTTGCCCTATTCGCGGTTTCGGGGTGGTACGCGCATCACGCGCAGGCGAATCTGGACAAGTTCGAACAGCTGGGTCGTGATGGAAGCAGGCCGTTCCACCTGATCATTGGGCCCTGGGTCCACTCGCCGGCGATGCTCGACGAGACCGTCGCGGGGGACGTTGACTTCGGGTTCGACGCGGCAAAGTTCGGTCCGTGGAAGGAGACCTGGCCCAAGTGGCTTGCAGCATACCTGCTTGACGACCAGCCAGTTGAGGCCGTGGATCTGCCGCCCATCTCGTATTTCGTCATGGGCGGCGGCGGCGGGCACAAAACTGAGGTCGGCCACCTGTTTCACGGTGGGCACTGGCGCGCCAGCAACTGCTGGCCGCCGTCCGATGGATCGTCGACGGACCTCTACCTCAGCGCTCCCGGCGTCCTCGGTCCGAACGTACCGTCGGCGGACTCGGCGCGAAGTTCGTCGTTTGACTTCGACCCTCACGATCCGTGTCCGGGAATCGGCAGTGTCAGCTTGCAGGAGCAGAACGAGCCCGCGTTCGTGCGGCCTGGGCCTTGGAACCAGTGGCACGACGCCGGCTTTGCCGCGTCGCGTGGCCGGACCGGGCCGCTCAATGCGCGCGACGATGTGCTGACCTTCGAAACAGCACCCCTTGAGTCACCGCTCACGATCGCTGGACCGGTGCGAGCGAAACTGTTCGTGACCACCTCTGGCCCCGACACCGACTTCGTCGTTCGCCTCATCGATGTCTACCCTCCGTCCGATTCCTATCCGCGCGGGTACGACATGCTGATTTCGGATGGCATCGTGAGAATGCGGTACCGGGACGATCGTGTGCTTGAGGAGCTCGCCGAGCCTGGTGAGGTTTACGAACTCGACGTCGAGCTCGGCCCCACCGCCAACATCTTCGCAGTCGGCCACCGACTCCGTATTGACGTGACGAGCTCTTCTTACCCGCAATACGACGTAAACCCGAACACCGGTCGACCGATGGGCGATTACACAGACATACGAGTCGCTCATCAGACGGTGTTCCATGATTCGACTCGCCCGTCACGGATCATTTTTTGGGTTCTGGACACCTGACTAGGTCGACATCGTAACCAAGCCGCTCAGAGCGCAAGCCGCCAAGAAAGCACGCGATGCCGTCGATGGAACATTCAGCCCTCCTCGCGCTGCACGTCAAGATCGGAGTCAACCTTCAGCATGGAAAATACAGCACCTGAAAGACGCATTGGCGTGGTATTGCTGGACTACGCCAACTTCAGTGCCGACCAGGGGGACTTCGACCCGTCCGACTGGCAAGGCCTCGGGGCTCGGGACGCGCAATCTATCGTGTCACCGGCGTCGTGGCCGCTGCCGACGAGCTTTATTGTCCCTCGTGGCGCCACCGCGCAAGCGACGATCGCCGGGGACCGAGTGGCCCTTCAAGCGTTCGCAGATGCTGCGCATGCGCTGCGTGAGCGATGCAGCATTGTCGTTGGCGGTTGTGGGTTTTTTTGGGCGGCCCGGCTCGATCCCGAGATCCACCTTCCGGGAGGCGTAGTCACGAGCGGGATGGAGCTGCTGCCGTACGCGGCCGATCTGGTGTCGGGTCCGATCGGGATCCTGACATACGCGAAGGCCCCCCTGGAACGCCTACTCCGGGGCCATCCGTTGGCCGGACGGCTGCGCGTGGTCGAGCTGCAGCAGCTCCCTGGTTGGGACGTGTTCGGCGAGGACACGTGCCCAGCGGAGAGCGTACACATGGCAACGATTCGTGAGGCGTTCGTCCAGCACATCCGCCACGAGCTCACCACGGGGCAACTGGTGGATGTTGAGGCGCTCATCCTCGAATGCGGGGTGCTGCCAGAGCTGCGACCGGCCCTACGCACGTTGACGCCAATTCCGATCTTCGACGCGAAGAGCTATGTTTGCGCACTTGCCGCGGAATGACCTGCCAAGAGGAGCCGGGGACGAAATACGGCTCGATCCTCGCCGGACCGCCGACGCGAAGCCCCTCTCGGCGTCAACGCCTACCTGTAGGAAGGGCCAGCGCCCAGCGCAGAGATTGATCCGTGGATAGACAACTGATTTTGATGAGAGTGGCTTCCAATGATTGAGAATGCGCTCGGCGTACTGCAACTTGAGAACGAGCCCATCGATCGTCCAGGTAATTTGCCTGTGCTCAGATGACCTGCCTCCGTGATTTCGGTCCGGGTGATGTGGCCCACTGGAACCGGTTCATACTTGTGAGAGCTGAGGCAAAGTGATCTACGGGAGGTCACTGCGTCGAAGTCGTATTCGCTGTCTTTGCGTCGTCAGGTGTCTGCGTGGCTGCGTAGCGGCGAACCCGTCGCCGAGATCGCCTAGTACTGCAACGGCACTCGCTGGTCAGGTGAGTGGGTGGCCTCGTCGCCGGTAGTGGGACAGGCGGGCTTGGTGTTGGCGTCGTCGTCGCCACCTCGACCAGGACCAGATGTGGTCGGGGGCGTGGGGTCGGGTGAGGATCAGCGCTACCAGCAGGCGACGGATCTCCGGTAACGTGAGGGCGATCATGTCTTCGCCGTGATCGCCGAGTCCCCCTTTGCGGCAACGGCTTTCGATGCGGCCAGCCAGGCCAGGGCGAACATGGACAAGGTGACGTGGGCGTGCCAGGCCCGCCAGGAACGCACCTGGTAGTGGTCAAGACCGGCCTCGCCTTTGGCCTGCTGGAAGCATTCTTCGACATGCCATCTCGAACCGGCGGTCCAGGCCAGATCGACCAGCCGGGAGCGGGCCGGTCCGTAGCAGAGGTAGTAGGCGATCTCGAACTTGCCTTTGCTGTTGGGGGTCAACGCCCGCCGCGCCAGCAGCCAGTGCCCGCGCCCACGCGGCCAGCGTCCGTCGATCGGGCGGCGTGCCCAGTCGTATTCGCGCGGGCCGTGCGCGCCCGCACCGACCGACAACCGCTGCCACGCGGTGGCGGGCAGCTCGGCAACCAGTTTCTCGACGTACGCTACCCGGTCGGCGCGGGTGGTGACCTGCTGGTCGCAGCGGGTGGCCATCACGTAGAACACGTCGCGTTCCTCGAGCCAGTCTCGCAGGTAACCGGCCTGGCCGTAGGCTTCGTCGGCGGTGAACCACACGAACGGGACTTTCGCGGCCAGCGCCCGTTCGAGCATGGCGATCATCAGCCGCGGCTTCTCGGCGAAACCCACCTCGTCGGGGATACCGGCGTCGCGGCAGCGCTCGCGATCGCCGGTCCACGACACCGGGACATAGAGTTCGCGGTCGATCAGCGCGTGTCCGTGCCGCGACGCGTACGCCAGGAACACCCCGATCTGACAGTTCTCGACCCGACCGGCCGTGCCGGAGTACTGTCGTTGCACCCCAGCGGATTTGGTGCCCTTCTTCACGAATCCGGTCTCGTCGCCGGCCAGCACCGCGGCCGGGTCGCCGAGATGTTCGACCACGTACTCGCGCACATCGTCACGCACCCCGTCCACGTCCCAGTCGGCCTTACGCAGCAGCCGCTGCATCCCGTCCGGACAACCCTCACCAGCACGTTCTGCCAGCGTCCAGCCGTTCTTACGTTCCAGACCCGCGGTCAACCCGGCCACATACTCCCGGGCACGAGCCCGCGGCTCCGACCGCGTGAACCGGGCACCAACCCTCGACATCAACGAATCCAACTCGGCCACAACACGATCCAACACCACAGAACAGATCTACCAGCACACACTCAGCCGACTGCCGTTGCAGTACTAGGAGTCAGGCATTTCGTCGGCCACGTTGTTGCGGTGGAAGGCCCAGGCGCTGATCGATGCGGGAGTAAGGCACGGAGTGCCCAGCACGGACGCCGACGAGCTGGCCGCCGCTCACGAGCACATCGCCCAGCTGGCGTTGACCCGCGACCCGTGCGCGCTTTTCGACGAAGGGATGGTGATCTCCCCAAAAGGAAAATCGCGATCGTCCAAGGATTGTTCAGGACCGTAGGATAAAGCTACGATAACGCAGTCATGGAGTCGTTCTGGGGGCGTATGCGGACCGAGTTGCTCGACACCCGGAAGTGGTCCACGTGACCATCGCGGTGGCCGACTACATCGACAACTTCTACAACATGCGGCGCTGGCACAGCTATCTCGGCCACGTCAGCCCCGCCGAGTATGAGATGCTCTGGCGCAACATCCAACCCAGCCCTCAACTCTCATAACGATGGTCTATCAGCAGGGGGCCACATCGGCTGGACCGAATCACGGGGTCCCGTCAACCGCATGCGCGGCCGGCTGACCAGTATCCATCCCGCTCTCGAACGGGTTCTGGGCCCACGTATCGCGCACCCCGCAGTCCTCGAAATCCTCTCTCGCTGCGGCGGACCCGAAGGAACACGAGCTGCGGGCAGGCGCAAACTGACCACCATCGCCGTCAAGCACGCTCCCCGCATGGGCGCCCGCCTGGCCGCGGAGATCCTGCCCGCACAAACGGTCACCGTTCCCGGCGCCAAGCCCGCCGAAACGGTGCTTCCGAAACTCGCCGACTCGTTGAAAGCAGTTCTACTACAACGCAAACAGATCGCCGAGGACATCGAGAGGATGTTCGACGACCACCCTCTTGCCACGGTCGAGACCTCGATGCCCGGCGTCGCGGTCAGGACCGGAGCCCGCATCCTGCTCGAAGTCGGCGACGGCTCGGCATTCGCCACCGCCGGCCACCTCGCCTCCTACGTGGCATCGCCTCGATCACCCACCGCTGCGGCACCTCCATCCGCGGCGAACACCCCGCCCGCAGCGGCAACCACACACTCAAACGCGCCCTGTTCCTCTCCGCCTTCGCCGCTCTCCACGACCTGGCCAGCCGCGCCTACTACGACCGCAAACGGAAGCACAACGCC
Source organism: Nocardia sp. NPDC004711 (assembly GCF_053601595.1). NCBI lineage: Bacteria > Bacillati > Actinomycetota > Actinomycetes > Mycobacteriales > Nocardiaceae > Nocardia > Nocardia sp. NPDC004711. The sequence goes on from NZ_JBSGCB010000110.1 coordinate 10,397, forward strand.
GCCCTCATCTGCCTGGCCCCACGCCGGTGCGACGTCCTCTACGCCATGCTCCACAGCAAGCAGCCCTACCGGGCTTCTGCCTGACGAAGGCGATACACCCCCTCGTTCCAGGCCCACCCCTGCAGGAAAACCATAGGCAAGGATTACGCCACGCATGGATTCCGGCCGACAACGTCCTCATGAGCTGTGCCGTGGTTGTTGCCGCAACTACCGCTCACGCGGCGGCGGTGTCGACCGACCCCATCCTTGGGCCCGAGTCAGCTTGTTCAACAATGGTTGCACCCGATACTGCAACGGCGATGTCAACGCGAGAGTGGTGCTTGAGTGCACGATTCCGTCGATGCCGACGAGAACCTCGATCAGCTGTTGCAGATCTGGTTGGGTTTCTGTGGCGACCCTTGCCAGTAGATCTTCGCGGCCGGTTGTTGCATGGATCTCCAAGACCTCTGGGATCCTGGCCAGCGCGTCGATGACCGCTTGCAACTTCGCTTGCTCGATCTCCAGCGAGATAAACGCCTGCACCGTGACTCCGGCAACGGCCAGATCCACGTCTGGACGGAATCCGCGGAGTAGTCCGATGTCTTCCAGGCGTCGCAGTCGCGCCTGAATCGTATTGCGCGCCACTCCCAACTCCGATGACAGCTCCGCAACGCCCATCCGCGCGTTGCGGCTCAAGATATCGACCAATTCCGCGTCGAGGCGGTCCAGGCTGAGCAAATCCATCACCTTCTATCGTGATATTTCGCACCAACTGATGGATACGATCAGTTGTAGCTATGATTGTTGACCGTTTCATTTCAAAAGCCCAAGGTCATCTTATCAGTTCGATCATTTCGCAGGATTCTTCCCCTGCATGACATCCCGAGGCGGACATCCCCGATGACTCAACTCGACGATGCCCAAGCGGTCCCAGCAGTTGCGGACTTGGCGCGTCGCTACCGTGTGGACTCTGGGCCAGTCGTAATGACCGGAGTGCAGGCGATTGCGCGTCAATTGGTAGAGCAGCACGCCCGTGACGCTCGTAGCGGCCTGAATGTCGCGACATTCGCCTCCGGCTATCCGGGCAGTCCACTCGCGGGCCTGGACAAGCTTCTGGCCGGTGTGGACACGTTGGCTCGCGACCATGAGGTCCGGCTGGTTCCAGGCATGAATGAGGAACTGGCTGCGACAGCGGTCTGGGGAAGCCAGGTTGAGCTTCCTTCCGGGCGACGTACCCACGACGGCGTTGTCGGCGTCTGGTACGGCAAGGGGCCAGGGCTCGACCGCGCTAGCGATGCTCTCCGCCATAGCAGCATGTACGGCGCACACCCCACCGGCGGCGTGCTGGTTCTCGTCGGCGACGACCCGGCAGCTAAGTCGTCGAGCGTGCCCGCGGCCAGCGAACGATCATTGGCGGCGTTGAACATGCCGGTGTTCTTTCCACGAAACGCCGAGGAGATCATCGCTTTCGGGTTATACGGCGTCGCGCTGTCACGAGCATCCGGTTGCCTGTCGGCGATGAAGCTCGTAGCAGATGTCGCCGACGGACTATGGACACTGGACCGTGACTTCGCCACCATGTCGATCGCAGTGCCGCACCTAGAATGGAATGGCACACCGTGGACCTACCGACAACGCGTGATGGCGGCACCGCCGGACAGCGTGCTCGCCGAAGCGGACTTGTACGGGCCCCGTTGGAGTATGGTCCAAGCCTTCAACGCCGCCAACGAGATCGACCGCATCGAAGTGGATCCACCGCAGGCGTGGCTCGGCATCGTTGCTGTTGGTACTGCCTATGACAGTCTGCGACAAGCATTGGATGAGCTCGGGCTGACGACCCAGGACCTGCATCGCATCGGTATCCGGATCCTGCGGGTCGGGATGCCCTTTCCGCTGGGGGCCGATCGCGTCCGTCGCCTCGCCCGGGGCGTAGAAACGGTTCTGGTGGTCGAAGACAAGGCCGCATTCGTCGAAACCCAAGTGCTGCAAGCCCTTTACGGGCACACCGATTCTCCGCAGGTCCTCGGTAAGCTCGACTCCCAGGGTCGGCCGCTAATCCCCTCCGACGGCGAGATCACAGCCGCACGCTTGGTCTCACCGCTTCATCGAGTACTCAGCCCTCGAGTCGAGGTGCGACGGCCGCGGCCGCCGCGGCTCGAATTGACCGCGCTGCCCACACGTCGCACGGCCTACTTCTGCTCCGGCTGCCCGCACAATCGATCCACGGCGGTCCCGGAGGGCTCTCTCGCCGCTGGAGGTATCGGCTGCCACACTCTGGTAACCATGTCCGAACGCATCGACTCCCAAGTCGTTTCGCTGACCCAGATGGGAGGAGAAGGCGCACAGTGGATCGGCCAGGCACCGTTCACCGACATCGGCCATATCTTCCAGAACATCGGTGACGGAACCTATTTCCACTCGGGGCAACTCGCGATCCAAGCGTGTATCGCCGCAGGTGTCGACATTACGTACAAGATCCTCTACAACTCCGCCGTAGCCATGACCGGCGCACAGGATGCCGAAGCCGCGCTGAGCGTCCCAACGCTGACCCACAAGCTCGCTGCCGAGGGAGTAGCCAAGATTATCGTCTGCGCTGAGGACCCTCGTCGCCACTCCGGTGCTTCATTCGCCGCCGGAACACTTGTGTGGGATCGAGACCGCCTCGATGAGGCCCAACGACTGTTGCGGGCAACTCGTGGCGTCACGGTTCTCATCTACGACCAGCAGTGCGCGGCCGACGCCCGCCGCAAGCGGAAACGCGGACTGCTTCCCGCCAGGCGGACCCGGGTGCTCATCAACGAAGCGGTCTGTGAGGGATGCGGTGACTGCGGCGTGAAGAGCAACTGCTTGTCGGTGCAACCGGTCGATACCGAATTCGGCCGCAAGACGCAGATCGACCAAAGCACCTGCAACACCGACTACACCTGTCTCGACGGCGAATGCCCGTCTTTCGTGACTGTCGAGCTGTCGGAAAACACTGTCCGCGACCGCAAAGCGACCCCAGCGCCGCCTGACACCCCCGCCCCCGCACTGCCTTCTGTGGACACCGGGTACAACGTCTTTCTGGCCGGCATCGGCGGAACCGGGATCGTCACTGTCAACCAGGTGCTGGCCGTCGCCGCGCTTCGAGCTGGAATCGCTGTACACGGGCTCGATCAAACCGGGCTGAGCCAAAAGGCCGGGCCAG
>NZ_JBSGCB010000111.1:0-13467 GCF_053601595.1 Nocardia sp. NPDC004711
GTTCCTGACCGATCCGATCGTGCTCCCCGGCATGGTCGTGCCGATCGAGCTGGACGAGTCGTCGCAGGCCGCCATCGATGCCGCCCGCGCGGGCGGCGGCGCAGCTCGAGGGCCAGGTGCAGCACGATACGGGCGCCCGACATGCCCAGCGGGTGGCCGATGGAGATGGCGCCACCATTGACATTGACCTTGTCCGGGTCGATGCCCAGCTTGCGGGTGGAGGCGATGCCGACCGCCGCGAACGCCTCGTTGATCTCGACCAGATCCAGCTCGGCGGGCGAAATACCCTCCTTGGCACAGGCTTTCGCGATGGCGTTGGCGGGCTGGTCCTGCAGGGTGGAGTCGGGGCCAGCCACGACACTCCAGAAGCATGCTCGATGGGTCTAGCAGACAATTTGAGCCCTGCCATGAGGAATGGTGGCGGTCTTTGCTGAGGTTGGGGCCCGAGTATTGGGCTGATGTCGGATCGAGGAAAGACCCGCCCGGTCGGGTGGCCGGGCGGGTCGGGTGTCCCCCGACGAAACTCGACGTCGGGTTTCTTCACCGCTATCTACTTCGCCTGCAATGATGGCTGGTTGATAGTGGTGAAGTACTGGATGGCGGCGCCGATCGCCACCGGAGCGGTCACCAGCAACTGACCCGCCACGGTGCCCAGAGCACCGACGGCGATGATCCCGCCGAGACAGCCGACCGCCGCCGCCGGAAGGAACGCACCGAACAAACCGACGATCGTCGCCGCCGCGACGGTCGCACCTGCGATTCCGCCGAGCACGCAACCCAGCGCGGCACCGCCGATACCACCGACCGCGGTGCCGATGGTCGCGCCCATGGAAATGGTGCTGGTCAAACGCGACCACGCCGCCTGCTCACGGTCATAGTCGCTCTTCCACGGCGCTTTGTCCTCGAACGGCAACGCCACCGGCTTGTACACTGCGTGCGCCGTGTCGTACTGCGGCGTCAACGTCGCAGAACGGCCGGCGATATCCGCCGCGATCGGGAACTCGAAATCATCGACCCGGAACCGCAGCGGCATACTCGTGAGCACGGTGCCGTTCGCGGCCTTGACCTTGAACACACCGTCCTCGACGACCATCGAACCGGCCTCGCTGGTGATGAGGGACTGGGTATCAGTGGCGCGAGCGGTGAAATCGACCGCACCATCTGCAGCGGGTTGCGCACCGGCCGAACCGGACGCGATCCCCACCGCAGCGACCACACCAGCAGCCACCGCAACGAACTTTTTCATCCTTAATTCTTTCTCTCGATTTTCTCCTCGGAAGCCGGCGCGATGTTTTCCACCCCGACGTCACGTTTGCATTTCTCACGAAGGACGGTGTCGCCCATAGCGTCCTGTACGACAGGCGTTACCCGCGACGGCCGACCTGCCGAGGACATACCTATTTCTGCTGCGTGGCTCACTCGGGAAGGGACTGGGTGTCGTCGAAATCGGTACTGAATTGACCATGACGACCGGACGCCGCGCAGGGCCAGATACCAGGCTCATACCCGGCGGCGGTGACCGGCCTTGCCAAGACCGCAGCGCTGAATGCGGGTTTCCTTCGCCTTCATCAGGCCCAGTAGACCCACCAACGTTGTCACCGCCACCAGATATGCCGGGGCCAGCCCGGTTGCATCTATCAGTGCGGTCACGAGGTAGGGCTCGTCCGGGCAGTGTCCTTGCGCGCCATAGAATTCGGGCATCTCACGCGGTCCCCCATCCAATGCGTGCACGGCGGCCAGGCGCAGTGGCACCTGCTGCTGATGGTGAACCGCCCGCGCTATCTCGAATGGGACGCCGAGGAGAACGCCACCCCTCCCCTGCTGGGCAAAGACGTGTCGATCCTGCGCGACCGCGCCGACGGTATCCTGAAGCCGCTGCCGCTCAGCGAGTTCCGCCAACGGACAGCACCCGATGTTCGACGCCGACGACTGGGGCGCGTGCACCTGCACAGACACCTACGGGGCGCGCACGAATACGCATGACATCAACTGGACGGCTGGGCAGCGCCCCACACCGGATACGTCACTGTGACAGACCGCCCGGGGGAGTCGGGTTTCATTGCTCACGCAACTGGTGGACGGCCTCGACCCGTTCCCGAGTCACAGGTGCAGCGGGTCTGGGCCTGTGGTAGGTGTTTCGTGCGGAATTCGGTCGGCCCGGATTCGGTCGATGCTGAATCCGTTGCGGCCCGTCGGCGAGCAGGCCGAGTGCGACCAGTTCCGCATCGAGCTGGACCGACGCAGGTTCGGGGCGCGCAGCGCGGTCAGGGCGACCGAGTGGGCGGCGACCGGGTCGGTTTGCGGCCGTTGCCAGCGGCGAAGACCCGCATCTGCGCCGAGAGTTTCGCCAGCACGTCCACCACGGTTTCACCGTCATGGACCAGACGGTGCCCGAGGCGGCGTCCGATGCCGTTTCAGCCCGACTGCCCAGAACCGATCCGCGAATTGTGCGGATCCATTCCGATGATGAAGGTCACCGGCGTCCGTTTCTGGCTTGCAATGGGGTTGGACCTGTTCAACCGGGCCTGCGCCACCGCGGCGCGCCGATTCGCCGCCGCCTTCAACGACACCTGCATCAGCGAAGGCTTCGCGGTCATCGTGGACCGGGTCGACACCGTACTGCTGCCACGCCTGCCGTGCGAACGCCGCTGGATGCTCCCCTAGCAAGCAAGCACCAAGTGGATTGCACGCGACCCGCGACCTGAAGATAAATGGCTGTCTGCCCGGAACGGCAATTCAGGGCATCAGTCGGCGCCACCGCCGAAGCGGCAGCGCTTGATAGCCACCGCGCCTCGATTGCCGCTTCGTCGGGCCAGGTTTGTTAGGCAATCGGTGTCTCGCGGCGCTTGATGTGTCACTGCCGGTTTGTCGAGTAGCCTGAGATCGCTGCAACGGTGAATTGCGGGCGACCAAGGATTGATTCCGATCAGTTCAATACGCAACTCAATGCGCAACGTGATCTTGGTGAGGTCGCGGAGCTGAGCGTGCTCGGGCTGCATGATGCCGAGGAGATCGGCCGGGGCGGCTTCGGCATTGTATTTCGCTACGTTGAGTCTGTGCTGGACCGGGTGGTGGCGGTCAAGGTACTCACGCGCGAGCGCATGGAACAACGACCGTTGACCCGATTCGCTCGACCCGCAGCTCCGCCGACTGCCTTAACCGTAGCCATCGTCCGGGCTCTCGCCGATTACGTCACCGAAACGGAACGGACGCGCGGCCAGGTCGGCCGCCGGGTGGGCGCCGTGACCACTTAAGTCATCGTCAGCCGATGCCCCGCCGGGCCGGACTACACGCGGCACTGCGAACACCGTAGAAGGTCATGTGCTGAAGGTGAAACAGTGCCACCAGGGTGGCGAATAACCTGGCGGCACTGCCTCCATTCCGCGTGGCCGCTCACCGTCCGACCAACGCGGCGGCCGGCGCCGGGCAGGGCGCCGACCTGGATCTCAACGTCCCGAATCCATCAAACCCCGCTGCGTTTCACCTCCGAAAGCGCATTCGTAAACTGTTGCTACGCCATACATTCAGGTACTCCTTCGTGATTCACCAGGTCTGAAACGTTTGCCGCCCGGAGCGTCGTCCAATAACTCGGGTGGTCACCGCGCGATTCGGTTGTCGGTCAGGCGGTGAGTTCTGCCGGTGTGGTGTCCTTCTGATCGTCGGTGGTGATGGGACCGCGGAGCGGGCCAGGACGCCAAGGCCGAGGCAGCGGTGCCTTCGATCCATTCGTGTTGTTCGGCCAGCACGGTGCCGACGAGGCAGACGATCGAACCGCAGTGCATGGACACCTCGCCTCGCCCGACCTTCGCGTCAGAGGTGGTGAGCCGGCGCGAACGCTGTGAACTCATGAGATCTCCTGCCGATATTGGCTGCTGCGGTGCCTACAGCCTCTTTTGCGACGGCCGGTACCCGCGACGGCCGATCGATCCAGGACATACCTATTTCTGCGTGCAGCACTTTGGAGTAGGCAGGGCAGAAGACCCGCCAGGCAGCTCTTCGGGGAATCCTGGCCGTTGGCAGAACCCAGATCGGGCTTCGCGCTTTGGCGCTGATCGGATGGGCATTGTCCGCCGCGCTCATGTTCGCGTCTGTCATCACGCCCCCCATCTGGGGCCGCTTTCACCGGCAGGGTGAAACAACACCTCGACCACGAGACGTGACGTTGGCCGTGCAGCGCGCCGAACTGCGCAAGCAACGTGGCCTCCTCGACCAGGCGCGACTCGCTGTCCCCGCTGGTGACCACCGCGAGGCGCTGAACAGGCATAGTCAGGAGCCCTGCACGCCTCCGGGTTTGGTGTGGACGGTGAACTTCATGACTCGCTCCTGCTGTCTGTGTTGCGCCAACGAAGCTTCCCCACCGGCCGGATAGACGGCCTTTTAGCCCATCATCGTGGCTATTTCCTTGTGTCCCAACAGCAGTTGCGCGATATGCGGTGGCATGCCGTTGAGGATGGTCCCTCCCCGGTCAGAGGCGGCTGTAGGTCTCGATGTCCTCGGTGAACTCCTCGATGGCCTGCGTGGTGAGCGTCGGTCGCGTGTTGGCGATGGCGTCCAGGTAGTCGTCGGTGCTGGCCGGTTTGCCCAGTCGCCGGCTGACCTCGCGCTCGAAGGCCGCTTGCGAGCCCTTGCGGGCAGCGAACTCGATGTCGGCAGGGGTGAACAGCTCACTCGCCGCGACCAGCGCGGCCACATCCACCGATTCGGCGGCGGAGCCGAGATAGCGGGACCAGATTGCCGCGCGCGCGGCCGAGTTCGGCGGGCCGATCGGGATGATGTAGTCGAAGCGGCCAGGTCGCATGAAGGCCGGGTCGAGGGAGCGGACCGAGTTGGTGGCGCAGGCCAACAGCCTGTCATCGTGCTCACGGAATCCGGGGATCAGCTTGAGCAGCTCATTGGTGACCCCGTGCCCGGGATCGACTGCTTGCCCGGAACGCACACCAGCGATCTCCTCGACCTCGTCGATGAACAGCAGCACCGCCTCCAGTTCGGCGAGGTCCGCGAACGCCTCCCGCAGGGCCGCGGCCAGCCCCTCGCTGGTGGCGGCGGCGAGCCGGGAGGGAAACAACTCTACGAAAGGCCATTTCAGTCGGGAAGCCACCGCCTTGGCGAAGCTCGTTTTGCCGGTCCCGGGGGGACCGAACAGGATGAACGCCTTCGGCGGGGCGACGTTGTACCGCTCGGACAAGGCGGGTTCCGCCAGCGGCAGCACGATCCGCTGTTCGACGATCCGCTTCTCCGGCTCCATGCCGGCCATCTGGTTCCACAGTCCCACCGGCAGCATCCGTCCTCCGAGCAGCGCGAGCAGGTCCGAATCGGCCACTCCCGACGGCTCGGGCCGTTCGTAGTAGGTGAGGTCGCCACGAGCGAGGTAACCGGAATTCTCCAGGGCCTTGGTTCCGGTGCTGTGTGAGGGCAGCAGCGCGCTGATGCGGCGCACCCCGTGCGCACGCAGTCGTCGCTCGAGCTCGGCGAGCAATGCGCTGCCGATCCCGCGCTCGCGCCACTGTCCTGCCAGGGCCACCAGGAGCACCCAGGCGCGCTCTCCGTGGACCTGCGCTACCGCGATGCCGACGAGTTCCTCGCCGACCACGGCCACGACGCCGCCCTGACCGCCCCGGACCGCCGCCATTGCCTCGGAGATGGAAACCACCGGCGTGGCATCGTCGATCTGCCGGTTCTGATCCCATATCCGAAGCGCTTGGTCAAGATCGCCCTCTCGGAAGTCGCGTAATCGCCACAGAGCCATGACCACCACCTCACCCGATCGCGGACTACCATTCTCCCCGCAACGCCGACAACACCGCCACGCGCGAACAACGAGCCCAGCTCATGCGGCTCCTACGGCAGCTGCTGTCCGTTGTCGATCGATCTCATGTATTGCCATTCTTGTGACGCAGGGGCTGGGTGTGAGCACCGGTGCGTCATGTCTGGGGCGCATCGTTGCGCTGTGCTTCTTACCGGATCGTTGACGTAACCCGTGCGAGTATGTCGTTGCGAGGCTCCAGGCTCATTCGTGGTGCTGTGGTGGCTATTGGTGCAATACATCCCGCTCACGGGCCAGGAACTCGGCAAAGGTGGTGGCCGGCCTGGCCGGCCGGTGAGATCGCGTACAGCCGACGTGGTGCCAGCGAGAGATCCGCCCGCGACGTCGGCATACAGTGTGGCCACGTCGCAGGCGAACTGGGCGGACAGGCCCTGGGTGATAAGGCTCTCTACGAAATCCGTTGGGTGCTGGTCGATGTAGGACACGGTCCGGCCGAGTGCCTCGGATAACTGGGCGGCGATGCGAACTGCACGCATCCTGCCTGCGGATGAACGGCATAGGCGCGGCGCTCATCGACCGCGCCGGCCGGTCGGCAGCTCTCGGTCCCGATGCGACCGCCGCCGATCTGTTCACGCTCATCAACGCGGCAGCCTGGACAAATGAGCACGCCGATCCCGATCAGACCGATCGCTTGATCACCTTGACGCTCAATGGGTTACGTGCAGCGGCCGAATCAGCATAGGCTGGTGTTCCTGGTGTGGGCCGAACTCCCCCGGACACCGCCACCGACAGCGCACGCAGACCCGCAGACTCGCGAGTTGCGAGCCAAATAAACCGGCGGCAAGTTAACGTCAGAAGGTGCACACGCGCGTTAGAACGATGACAGCACGTCAGATCAACCAGCAGCGGACAGCTGCGCTGGCTTCCGGATCGGGTACACCCGAGTGAGCCGATCCGGCCTGGCCCTCTGATCTGCCCACCGGGCGAGGGACCCACGTGAACGAACTTCTGGCCGCCTGCCAACAGATGACCGACCTGGCCAGGCTCATCGATGAATTCGTCGCGATCATGACCGTACGTCGCGGCGGCGACCTCGACTCATGGATCAAGCCGGTCCGTGATCAGCACTTGGAGAGCTCGATCCTTTCCTGCACGGCCTCGAACAGGATCACGATGCTGTGCTAGCCGACCTCAGCCTGCCCTACAGCAGCGACACCGCGGTGCGAGCGCCCGACGGCTCCACACCCTGCATTGCGCGCAAAAACTGCAGAACACGTCCCACGAGGCCGCAGGATCAGTCTTGGGCTGAGAGAAGAAAACAGGTATGCCTCCGGCCGTTCTGCCGCTGCGGGGGCTACCCGGCGAGACGACGCTGGTGCGAACTCACCAGCACCGTTTCTTCGAGGTTTCCATGAACAGTCACAGCCCAGAGGACGCAGGGAATATCAGCGACGATAGCGAACGACCGGCAGATAGGTTGATGATCCAGCATTGCGTGGACTGCGACAGGCTATTTGGGCCGCTAACCGGCGCGTGTTCATTGTGCGCGTCGCCGGATCTGGAGTGGGTGCCCTCGGCTGGCGTCGGTTCGATCGTGTCGTGGCGCCTGATGGATCGTGCCGGGATAGACAGGCACGTGGAGCGGGTGCCGTTAACGATCGCCATTGTGGAACTCGACGAGGGCCCGTGGATCTACACCTCCATCGAGGGAGACGTCCCTCTCCTCCCGATCGGGCCGGTGCGCGTGCGATTCCAGCCGCGCCCCTGGGCACACGGGCTCCCGGTCTTCACAGTCAGTGCCGATCCGCGAGACTCGGAAAATCGGCGCTGATTCCGCACCCCTGCGTGTGCGACCGATCTGCGAGCATGCGATCGCACAATCAACCGGATAGAGGCAGTTGCCAGGATGTGTCCGAGGGTGCGGAGGCAGTGTGGTTGCTCGCACCGGATCGACAGCAGTACCGGCTGCGCCACGACCACTTCCCGATCACGGACATGCAAAGTAAGCACCGACAGGTACCTGCAGGGTCCCCCAGGACGTTGCCTGCGACGAGCGCCCTGAGGGAACCGACAAGTTGCCGCACACCTGGACCTGCGCGTCGCCGCTGGGCGCGTCCCTCGACGGGGCATGAACTAACAGTTACACCGATTGCACGCTGGACAGATTCCGGTCGACCGATTCTCGTGGCAGTTCGAGAGGTCGCGCCGTCCGGGTCGATCGTGATCGCCGTTGGCGAGTTGGTCGGCGATAATCTGGATGAGTTCACACGATGGGAGGCCGAGACCGATGAGCCGCTCGAAGGATAACGCGGCCGCGCTGTACACCGCGCTGGTCGACGCTTACGGGCCCGACTTCGACATCGACAGCTTCACACCAGACCCGAACGGCGCGCTAGTGGACGTGCCCTGCCTTGAGGATCCCAACGATCTGGTGATGACCCAGGACGTAAGCCTGAAACTGCCGTGGCCGGTGCTGCAACGGCTTCAGGCCCGTGCCGCGCATGCCGGCGCCAGCGTCGAAGAACTGGTCTCGGAATGGGTCATGGTGGAGGCGTCCGCCGATGATTCCGTGCCCCGCGACGTCATCCTGCACTTGCTTGCCCAGCGCCAGCGCCGCTCGACCTGAACAACCCTGAACCCCAACACTATGCGGACTGTCACCAGCTTGACCGGCCGCGGCCAGCACCGACAGCACCCGGCAGCCCTGATCACACGCCAGATGCAGCTTGCTGGTCCGCCTGACCTGACCCTATGATTTCGGTGGACCGAACCATGGGGTCTCGCCACGATGTTTACGCCCGCCGTGGTCGCGGCCCCGTCAGCGGGCGCTGAGCCCGTACCGCAGCCGAAACCGCTGGAAATCGGCGGCACCGACCACCAAATCGACGGCGACGTAGCGTTATCCGGCGGTGCTGCCGGTTGGTGCAACGCTCGGAACGTGCGGGGAAGTCGGCCAGTTGTATGAGCTTTCGATCACGCAGTGGCCAGAAACTCCGGCGCTGCGTATCACCAAGGCAGAGGTGGAATTGATGCTGTCCTACCGATCGCCGCGGCCATCGGAAAGCAACGCCGTGCGGATCGGCACAGCCGGGTTCGCGTGAATCGGCGGCGACGAGATTGGGGTCCTGACAGCCGGATCCGGCAGTTGTCGGTGATGTCGTCGCCCGGGAGTCGGGGCGAACCATCCGCATCGGGATAGTGGACATCCCATGTTGCCCATGGCTTCCGAGACAGCTACCGGCTGCGAACCGCGAGGTCGATTTCGGCGATCACTACCAGCGACTGCTGTGAGCGAGGCCCCGAGGCTCAACGGTCAGAAGCCGATGTCTGCGGGTCCTCGCCTCCCCCGCGATCCGCGCCGACTAGTTCTTGGCGCGCTGATAAGCCTCGACGATCTCGGCCGGGATACGACCGCGCGAGGCAACCTGGCGCCCCTGAGCGCGCGCCCAATCACGAATCGCAGTGCTCTCCTGCCGCTCCACCGCCGGACGAGCCCGCCCGCCCGCGGCCACCTTGCCGCTGCGCTTGGAACGGCTCAGCTTGCGGGCCTTATCGGTCCACGGTTCCAGGGCCTCCCGCAGCGTGGCGGCGTTCTTGTTCGACAGGTCGATCTCGAAGTCGTTGCCGTCGATCGAGAAGAAGACGGTCTCGTCGGCCGTCGATACGCCGTCGTAGTCGTCTACCAGAATTACGGTGACCTTCTTCGCCATGGACTGCCCTTCCGTGTGTGACGTGCTCGGGGCAACGGGCGGCGCCCGCATTCCACCCCGATCTCAGCGACATTACAGCGCGGAAATGAGTTGGCACCTCCTTCGTGGCCGTGAGCCCAAAATCATGGCGGGTTCGTGGGAGATATCGCTGAATTTGCCTGTGACGGACTGAATTTCCGTTCAACGGACTCGCACAGGTGACGACTCCTTCACCCGACTATGTGTGATCCCTCCCGAATGCCGGGCTGCTAGCTGGCATAACGTGATTCGATGCGCTGGGCTTTGCTCAGCTTGTAGTTCTTAGGGGTTTGCCGCAGGAACCCGACCCTGAGCAGGCGTTGTACAGATCGGGATACGTCGGGTTGCGGTAGGCCGAGTTGGTCGGCAAGGTCATGTGCCCCGGACAGATGCCCTTGCCGTGCTCGTCGGACATGTTCATCAGCGCAATGGCTATGCAGTACAGCATCTTTGGGCCGTGGCCGCTGGTAGGGCTGCCGGTCCTTTTGGACATGTCGGCCGCATATCGGTGCACCGACTTGGACTATTCGATCCTCAGTGCGGGGCCGTTCGGGCCTGCGTCGATCTCGTTTTCGGTGTCCATGGCAACTGATGGTGGGGCACGGTAGTCACCGCGCGGACGTCACCTTCGACAGCGAGGGAGCGACCTGGACGAGGCGTCGCCGGGATGTCGGCTACTCCACGACCCGGATCGGTCTGCCGGCCAGCTAATCCGTGACGGACGGGCTCGACTCCCCCGGCTGTCAGGTGACCCGTCCGCTACTGTGCAGGCTTGCCTACGGCCTTCTCGATGCGGCGGGCGTGCTCAATGAGCGCGGCCGCGAACGCGCGAGCCTCGTCAGGATGTTTCTGCGCGCGCTTCTCGACCTTATCGGCCAGGGTGGCGACACGGTTGCCTTCGGTGGCGAACCATGACCGCGGCTCTTCCTCGTCCTCCTTGTCGGCTGGTTCGCCGGCGAGTCCGAGGACGGTGCGAACTACCTCGACGGCGGTGTCGCGGTTCCATTCGGTCCCGGCCGGCAGGGCCGCGACTGTGGCGGCGACCGCCTTCTGCACGAGCGCCGCGGTGACCTTGGGGCCGGTGCCGTTGGCGGCGGCCTCTTGGGCCAGGGTCAGATACAGCTCGGTGGCGGCCTGGTCGCCGTGGCGGTCGGCTAGCGGCATCAGCTCGCGTACCTGACGCTCGTTGATTTTGTCCCCCATGGGGGACAAAGCGATGGGCTCGGCGACGACGGCGGAGCTGATGAGCCGGTATGCCTGAGAGGTCTGCATCTGCCAGCGGTCGACCAGGTACTCCTCGAACGTGGCGTGGGTTTCCCGGTACAGGCGCGCCGCGGAGATCACCTTCAACGCCTTGCCGGCCCGCCAGAACGCGACCCGCAGCACGTCGAGGGCGGCCTCGCAGGCGGCGAGGTCGTCGCGCTCTCGGGCGGTGAGCTCGCCGGTGACGTCGGGCTGGTCGTACGGCTCGGGAATCTCGGCCGCCACGGGGGCCGCCACCACCTGCGCCGCGGCGGACGGCGGGGTGCCCGCGGGGACGTGTGCGGGGGCACCGTCTCCCCCGGCAACTCCCCGTTCGAGGACGACAGTCGTGCCTTCGACCTTCGGGATTTCTCGGCGGCCCATTTAGTTCGTCACCTTCTGCAGCTCGGTCTCGCCGATCGCGGCGAGATAGTTGTCGACATAGGCCTCGGCGGCCATTTGCATGGCGATGCGGGTTTTGGAATCGTCGGCGGACTGAGGCGGTTCGGAGAACTCGACCGCGCGCTCGGCGCCGGCCGAGAGCGCCAGGTTCGGGGTCCATACCGCGTCACCCCACGTGGCGGTTGCTTCCTCGGTACGGGTCTTGTGGGTCGAGACGCCGGTGCGGACCTTGTTGATGATCACCCCGATCAGGCGGGCCCGCATCGTCAGCGACAGCTGATAGTGCGGGTCGTTGATCATGGCGTCGAGACGGCGCGCGCCCCGTAACCCGTCGTAGTCGGGGGTCATGACCGCGATGACGTTGACGCCGTGACCACCGGCGACCGGCTCGCGGGATGCCAAGGTCAGGTGCAGCAGATGCCCGAGGGTGGGCGCGACATCGATGAGGACGTCGTCGAACTGACCGAGCAGGGGAGTCAGGGCGGTGCGCAGACGCAGATGCGAGCCGGGGATGCCGGCCTCGGGGACCCGGTTCTCCAGTTCGATACGTGATGGGGCCAGGGTGATGTTGTCAGCCCAGTCCCCCTCCCACTGGCATGGCAGCAGGCTGGCCTGCAGCACCTCGGGGGAGGCGGTTTGGATGACCTCGGCCATGGATGGGCGTTGCTCGATCTGTTCCTCGAGGTAGCCCATGCGGCGGGTCAGGTTGCCTTGCGGGTCCATGTCGATGCACAGCACGCGCCGAGGATGGCCCGCGGAGGTGGTTCGCTTGGCGAGTTCGGCCGCGGTCAGGGTGAGGGCTTGCGTCTTGCCGACGCCGCCTTTGTGGTTGCCGAATACGGTGGGTTGCGCCGCCATGTGCCCAGTCCTTTCCCAATGCCGTGCTGCTGTGGCGAGTCCGTGCCCGCGGTCGCATGCTCGGGGTAGAGGAAGCGACCGTGTGCCGGCTCGGACCGGAATGCGCTGTCCCCCATGGGGGACAAACCGGCGCCCGCCGCGAAATCACTACCGAGCCGACCCGGCAGCGACAGAGGGATCATATAGTCCCCGCCCGAGCCACATGGCCTGCCGCATCGGCGATGTCGCTATCCGTCAGTCTGATTTGGGTTCCGGTCACCAGCGGGTGAGGTGCTGGAGCGGCGTCTCATGCTACGGCGAGACGCTGCTCGAATCGAACCGGGAGCTGTCATGCCAGCGGCGTCGGAATCTCGATGGCCTCGTCGATCAATGGCATGGCCTTATGGCGGCGAGTGTTCGTCTCTACTGCAGGTCGTTCCAGTCCCACCGGCGAGCGGGGCGTCCGTTGTGATCCCGGCCGAAGCGGTAGCGGCGGCGGTTGTTGTCGAATTCGGTGAACAGCGGGAACAGTCCCGCGGCGGGAAGGAGTTGCTTGACACGGGCCAGGAGTGGTGTGGAGGCTGCGCCGAGTGCTTCCAGGAGGCTGCTTGCGTAGCGAGGGCGATCACGGAGTACATGGTCGATAACTCGTTTGGTCACCATGTCGGCGAGCTCGTCGGCGCCGATCTGACGTAACCGTGAGAGAAGTACTTCGATGGCCTGCGAGTAATCGAGGTCGAGACGTTCGACTATCACCCGCGCCAGCTCTGTGGCTTGGACGGCAGTCGTAGAACCTGTCCACGAGCCTGGAAACACTCGGCCGGCCGGGTGGTAGATGGTCGGTGATTCGCTGGGCGAGCAGCGCGAAGGTTTGGTCGATCATCGCTGCGTAAGGCTTGAGCCAGTCACGTCCGACAAGCGAACCTGTACGGCCGAGCGCGCGAGCGTGAATCAAGAAGGGAGGCGGTGTCGGTGTCAATGTCCATCAGGGTCGACGGGGGTGCCCTGGTCGACACGCCTTGCTGTGGCACCAGCTGGCCGGTGGCGCCTTTAGGCTTGCCGACCAACTACCCCGTGTGGGTTTGTTCCTGCGGGGGTTGCCTGTTGCAAGTTCGGTTCTTCTCCGGACCTTCCCGACGACGTGAGGAGTTCGACGATGATGACTGTGGCACCAGCCAGTAACTGGCCCCTAGAGCTCGGCAGCGCAGCAGTGTTTCCCGCCCAGGACGGCGGCCTGAGAGCACCGTTCATCCTGGTGGGCGACTCGGACATGACCGGCGCCGATCCCGGCGCCTTCGCCCGGCAACTCGACAGCCCGGGATACTCGTTCCGCGAAGCGCTGCGCGCCGCCGGCGCCGATTTGATCCTGGTGTCGCTGGGCACCAGCGACACCCTCGACGGCGCCGCCCACCGCAGTGTGCTGGAGGTCTTGCTCCGCGCGATCGGCGAGCGCCTGGGCTCGACTCCGCTCACGGTCTGCGGCATCGGGCGCGG
>NZ_JBSGCB010000112.1:0-12430 GCF_053601595.1 Nocardia sp. NPDC004711
GCCGCGGTGATCGCGAACCCGCCCAGATCGGAGCCACTGAAACCCTTCAACGAACCCAGCAGTCTGCCGACCGGAGTCCGAGCACCGGAAACGATGACAGAAGTGGCGATCATGGCAGAAGGACCTTTTCCGGTGGGGTGGTCACGGTGTCGACGCCGAGCACGGCATGCCAGCGTCGGCGGGTGCGGGGCATCTCGTCAGTGGGCGGGGTGTTGCGTGCCTGCCTGAACCACCAGGCAGCACCCAGATAGATCGCCAGCTCGCTGAAGGCGATAGAGAAGAAGGCTGTCATGTCGGTGTTGCCTGCCTGGCGCGTATCTGCTGCGGACGGGACAATGAAGGCGAGGTCATCGCGGGCGGTCGCTTTCACAGTTTCTGTCCGGCGTTCTGCGGATCGGGACGGCCCGGCTGGTCGAGGTGAATGGTCTCGCCCGGTCCGAGGGGCAGCTCCGGTGTATCCGGGCGAGACCATCTGTCCCCCAACGAGTTTCTCGTTGGGTCTTCCCCACCTACTTCGCCGGTGTGAACGGCTGGTTGATGGTGGTGAAGTACTGCGCCGCCGCCAGGATCGCGACCGGCGCGGTCACCAGCAGTTGCCCGGCCAGGGTGCCCAGCGCACCGACCGCGACGATCCCGCCCAGGCAGCCGATCGCCGCGGCGGGGATGAACGGACCGAACAACCCGACGATGGTCGCCGACGCGACCGTCGCACCCGCGATACCCCCGAGCACGCAGCCGACCGCACCACCGGCGATGCCACCGACGAAGGTGCCGATCGTGGCACCGGTGCTGACGGTGGAGGCCATACGGTTCCAGGCAGCCTGCTCACGGTCGTAGGGGGTCTTCCAGGGCGCGGTGTCCTCGTAGGGCAACGCCACCGGCTTGTATTGCGCGTGCGCCATATCGAACTGCGGGGTCAGCGTGGCGGTGCGGTCATGGATGTCCGCGGCGATCGGGAACACGAAATCATCGACACGGAACGACAACTCCGTGCCGCCCAGCACCGTCCCGTCGGCTGCCTTGATCTTGAACACACCGTGGTCGTCGACCAGCGAACCCGCATCGGTCTCGATCACGGTCGACGTCGGTGTCGTGGTGGCCGTGTAGTTCACCGCACCCGTTGTGGCCGCGGGGTCGGCGTTCGCGGCGCCGGCCGGCAGCGACAAGGCGGTAATGGCGACGGCAACACCGGCCAGTGTTTTGCTGTTCATAACTTACACTTTCTCGTTAACTTCGCGATGACATGGTCGTCGGGATCGCGTCATTGAATTACGTGGATCGTTCGCTTCCACCGGACCAGCTTCGGCGAGCTGACAGAATGGTTCGCAGAGTTCCGATGTACAGCTCCCCGTAGATATCGCAGGCACGCCAGGGCTACCACGACTCTCACATGAGGCCACACCCGGTCTTTTTGAAACCGCATATCCGATGCCGGGTCGACAGAATTGATACGAGAGTGACGGCCATCAGGATCGCGTTGATCCTGATAATGCCTTACCGAGTCGCAGAATGGCACGCTCGGCATAGGGTTTACCGACGAGTTGGATGTCGACGGGCAGCCTGCCCGACTGGTCAGCCGAGAGAGGGGGCGCAGGCCGAGGTAGTTCACCTGCCGAGTGAGGCCGTTCGGGATCGGCGCTCGACCTTCAATGTCGGGCAGTGGGATCGTTGGTACTGCGACGGTGGGCAGCAAGATCGCATCGAAGTCCCGAAACCATTCGGAGAAGGCAAGGCGGCTGAGGGTGGGGCTGCGCAAACAATTTATTTCCTCATCGTTTTACTTTCTTCCACACTTCCAAATGAGGAAGATATTGGG
Source organism: Nocardia sp. NPDC004711 (assembly GCF_053601595.1). Taxonomy (NCBI): domain Bacteria; kingdom Bacillati; phylum Actinomycetota; class Actinomycetes; order Mycobacteriales; family Nocardiaceae; genus Nocardia; species Nocardia sp. NPDC004711. The sequence continues at coordinate 1,817 of NZ_JBSGCB010000112.1, forward strand.
ATTCTGTTACAGAGGGCGACATTCGCCGAAGTATGATCGCCAACCTTTACGCGCGCCATAAGCAATCGCCAGTGTCGACACTCCTCACACGTACTATTGGAAACCGAATGACTGGAACATGGCCATTCGGATTGGCTCCCGTAATGGACCCTGCTGGTTCGGCTCGCATGGCCGGGTGCAATAGACAAGGTCGCCAATCAAGTGGTGGAGCTCACTATATGTGGCAGATAAGCGCACGCAAAAGCTGCGATTACTGACGATGATCGGTTAGCGTTGATGACGGATTGTCCGCGATTTAACGTACAGGCCGCGGCATGACGCGCGCGACAATCACGAAACCGCAGATTGTCAGAAACCGATTCGTTTACGGCAGAGGGAGTGGCGCTCCGACCTGCCCTCTTATCGACGAGTCCGATGATGACCGCGATGTGGCCGTCGATCAGGGCTCCGACAAAGTCGTGATGTGAGGGCGTGACCTGGGGTTACGGCGCGTCTCGTTGGTGCCGGGCATGGCATCGGTGTGGTGATGATCGCGGTCCACCTTTATGCGTGATCGTCGAAAGCGGCCCCAAACCCGGGAGGCTTATGTGTGTTGTCAAGTGCCTGGGCTGTTTGGGTGAGGGTGCCGAAGATCTGCCAGGTGATGTAGCGCTTGAAGCAACGTCTGATCCGTCGCGTGCGTCCTTCGGCGAGGCGCCGCCGAACGTAGGCGCGGGTGGCCTCATCGGCGCGTATGCGGGTCAGAACGACGGTGTTGATCACCCTGTTGAGGCGGCGGTCGCCGCCGCGATTTAGTCGGTGACGGATCGGGTTGCCCGGATGAGGCCGGAATCGGGCAGGTTCCGGCGATCTTGGCCAGCGCGGTCTCGGTCTTGATCCGTCCTGGGTGCGACCACACCGTCAAGATCACCGCTGCGGTAACCGCTCCGGCCCCGAACAGGGAAAAGCAGTTGTGGGGCATGCTCGTTCACCAGTTCGGTGAGCTGGTCGCCGTTGTCGTTAGTGATCTGCCACGGTGGACAATGCGAGGTCTCCTGTTAACGGGTGGACGTCGTGACCGGCGTCGGCCTGGGTGGAGATCACTACGAGGCAAACCTGTAATGAGCCACCACCGATTTCGGTTGGGCAAGCTTCTGATCAGGCCATTGTGGTGGGCCGGGTTGGCACCGGCCTTCGAGCCGAGTGGACAACTCCCGGGAATGACACCCCAACGGAGGGCAGACGATTCACGAGTCACACCCAGCACGAAGAAGAACCAGCATCCACCCTTCCAGCCAGCCCAGGCCAGCCACCGGCCACCCCAAACACCTACAGACGGTTCACGGGACCCCGTGTGTCAGCTGAACCGAACCACGGGGTCCCATCACGTCGTTTGGGTCATCAGTGAAATCAGTTTCGTTCGCGGGGCGAGCTGGCGCAGTGTGCCTTGGCCCGATCAGCGAACTCGGGGTCGCTCGGCCGCGTGGGTGGCACCTGCGACGCGAAAGGTCGGATGACTCTGCTCTCGATACGGCCTTGTCCTTTGCAGCATCGAAGCTCCTGCTCTGGGTGGCCGAGGGCCGATCAAGGTAGTAATGCGTGACCTGGTCCTGGACCTTATTGCTGTGTGTTGTCGGCCTTCTTGCTGCCGCTTCTGTTAGGTGCGTGGCAGGTCGGGGAAGGCTTCGGCGACGCCGTTGTGGGTGATCACGCCGGCGCGGGTGTTGACCCCCAGTGCGAGTGCAGGGTCCTGAGTGATGGCTTGCTCGGGTCCCAGGGCGGCGAGTTGGCGCAGGTAGGGGAAGGTTGCGTTAGTGAGGGCGCGGGTGGAGGTTTGCGGGACGCCGCCGGGCATGTTGGCCACGCAGTAGTGGCGCACGCCGTCGACCTCGTAGATCGGGTCGGCGTAGGTCGTGGGTCGGGAGGTCTCGAACGCGCCGCCCTGGTCGATGGCCACGTCGATGAGCAGGGCACCAGTGGGCAACACCGAGAGCTGGTCCCGGCGGACTACCTTGGGCGCGGCCTTGCCAGGGACTAGCACGGCGCCGATCACCACGTCGGCAGCGCCGAGCTCGCGGGCGAGGGTACCCGGATCGCTCATGACGACGCGGGCACGACCGCCGAAGATGGTGTCGAGTTCGCGGATGCGGGTGGCCGAGGTGTCGAGGATGGTGACCTCGGCCTGCATGCCCAGCGCGAGGAGCGCGGCCTGGGTGCCGACCACACCGCCACCGATGACCACGACGCGGCACGGTGCGACGCCGGGAGAGCCGCCGAGCAGCCGCCCGGGGCCGCCTTCGGGGGCGGTGAGGTAGGTGGCTGCGGCGTGTGCGGCGAGTCGGCCGGCGATCTCGCTCATGGGGGTGAGCAGCGGCAGGCCGGTGTGGTTCTGGACGGTCTCGTACGCGATACCGAGGGTTTTGGCCTTGAGCAGTGCTTCGGTGAGGGGCCGGTCGGCGGCCAGGTGCAGGTAGGTGAACAGGGTCAGGTCTTCGCGCAGATACTGGTATTCGGCCGCGATGGGTTCTTTGACCTTGACCAGCAGGTCGGCGTTGGCCCAGGCATCGGCTTGGTCGACGAGTTTGGCGCCAGCCTGCTCGTAGTGGTCGTCGCTGAACCCGGCGACGGTGCCGGCGTCGTGTTCGACGAAGACGGTGTGGCCGTCCTGGACGAGTGCAGCGACACCGGGAGGGGTGAGGCCGACGCGAGCTTCCTTGGTCTTGATTTCCTTGACAGTCGAGATACGCATCGTGGATTTTCCTTGGTGCAGGTGGTGGGGGTAGCGGGGTTGATGGGGTGTTAGTGTGTGGGGCGGCGGGCGATGTTGTAGAAGCGGATTTCCTGGTATTCGTCGAGGCCTTCGGCGCTGCCTTCGCGGCCCAGGCCGGATTGTTTGAGGCCGCCGAAGGGCGCGGCGGCGTTGGAGGGGACGCCTTGGTTGATGCCGACCAGGCCGGTTTCCAGGGCGTCGGCGACGTTGAGGGCGCGGTCGAGGTTCTCGGTGAACACGTAGCCCGCGAGGCCGTACTCGGTCGCGTTGGCCCGCTGCAGCACCTCGGCTTCGGTAGTGAAGCGTTGGATGGCGGCAATGGGACCGAAGATCTCGTTGCGGGCAATGTCGGCGGTGGCGGGCACTTGGTCCAGAACGGTCGGCTGGAAGAAGTGCCCTGGGCCGGTGATGGCGTGGCCGCCGGTGCGCACGGTGGCGCCGTGGTCGACGGCATTCTCGATGAGGTGCCGCATACCCTCGACTGCATGTTCGTCGATGAGTGGACCGAGGGTGACGGCGTCTGCGAGGCCGTCGCCGACGCGGGTGGCGGCCATTTTCTCGGTGAGTCCTTCGATGAAGTGGTCGGCGATGCCGTCTTGGACGTAGATGCGGTTGGCGGCGATGCAGGATTGTCCGCCGTTGCGCATTTTGGCGGCGTAGGCGCCTTGGATGGCGCGTTCGAGGTCGGCGTCGTCGAACACGATCAACGGCGCGTTGCCCCCCAGTTCCATCGACGAACGCAACACATTGCCCGCGGCCAGGCGCAGCAGCACCTTCCCGACACCGGTGGAGCCGGTGAAGGAGACCTTCCGGACACGAGCATCGGACAGGACCGCCTCGCTGAAAGCGGAGGCGTTGGTGGTGGTGACGACCTGGATGAGGTCGGTGGGCACACCGGCCGATACCGCGAGGTTGACCACATAGTAGGTGGTCAATGGTGTGAGTGCGGCGGGCTTGATCACTACCGGGCAGCCGGCGGCCAGCGCGGGGGCGATTTTGCGGGTCGCCATCGCCAGCGGGAAGTTCCAAGGGGTGATCAGTACCGAAAGCCCGACGGGGGCACGGCGGGTCAGCAGGGTACCGCCACCGGCGGGCACGTCGCGCAGGTTGCCGCCGGGGCGGACGGCTTCTTCGGCGTACCAGCGGACGAAGTCGGTGCCATAGGTGACTTCGGCACGGGATTCGGCCAGTGGTTTGCCCATCTCGCGGGTGATGAGCAGGGCGATGTCCTCGGCGTGCTCGATGAGCAGGTCGTACCAGCGCCGCAGGATGTCCGCGCGCTGGCGTGGCGGGCGCACGGCCCACTCACGACCGGCGGCATCAGCTGCCGACACCGCCCGCAACGCTGCGGACGGATCAGCATCGGGCACATGAGCAATCACATCGCCGGTAGCGGGGTTGACAACACCGAAGGCGTCGACACTGCTGGGCAGGTCAAGGCGAGCGAGGACTGCGTCCGCCGCAGCCGCGCGGTCGGGACTCGCGACCGCGAGCGAGGGGTCTGTGCGCAGGTCGGCGGTCATTTGGTTTCCTCCTGGGCCAGGACATGGTCGATGGCGTCGATGAACGCGGTGAGTTCGTCGTCGGTGGTGATGAAGGGCGGGCTGATCTGCAGGGTGTTGCCGCGCAACGGGCGGGAGATGAACCCGAGGTCGATCAGCGCGTCGGCAGCGGTCTCGGCGCTGACGCAGTCGGTGAGGGTGACACCACCGAGGAACCCGGCCACACGCACGTCGGCGACGCTGGGCCGGTGCGCGGCCAGCTGTGCGAGTTCGCTGGCCAACTGCTGCTCGAGCGCGCTCACATGGTCCAGCAGGTTGTTTTGTTCGAGGACGTCGAGGTTGGCTTGTGCAACGGCGCAGGCGGTGGCGTGACCGGCGTAGGTGGCGCCGTGCCGGAAGATCGGGGTGGCCGGGTCGTCGATGTAGAACGGCTGCCAGACCTTCGGCGAGACCAGCACACCACCCAGGGGCGCGTACCCGGAGGTGACACCCTTGGCGAAGGTGATCAGGTCCGGTTCCAGACCGAATCGGTCCGCGGCGAACATGGTGCCGGTGCGCCCGAAGCCGGTGATGACCTCGTCGAGAACGAACAGGATGTCGTTCTCGCGGCACAGTTGTTGCAGGGTCTCGAGGTAGCCGGGGACCGGCGGGTTGACACCACCGGTGCCCTGGATGGGTTCGGTGACGATGGCGGCGATATTCTCCGCACCCAGGTCAGCGATGGTGGATTTGAGGGCGTCGGCATCGTGGACAGGGACGCGGGCGGTCTCGGGTACCAGGGAGTCGGTGCCATAGCCCTCGCGGTTGAAGTCCAAACCGGCGATGCTGGTGCCGTAGGCGTGCAGGCCGTGGTAGGCATGCTCGCGGCTGAGGATGATGGTCTTGGTCGAGCGTCCTTCGCGCTGCCAGTGCCGGCGTGCGAGCTTGCAGGCGACGTCGATCGCGTCCGAGCCACCCGAGTTGAGAATCACCTTCGGGTCGCGGATTGGCGACAAACCGGCGAGCCGTTCAGCCAGCCCGAGTGCCTGATCGTTGGCGAACCGGGCGAAGATATGGTAGGTCTCCAGCTTGAGCATCTGGGTGTGAGCGGCCTCGGCGAGCGCGGGGTGGGCGTGGCCGATGTTCGCGTGCCACAGGCCGGCGGTGCCGTCGAACAGGCGGCGGCCATCGGTGGTGTGCAGGTAGCAGCCGTCGCCTCGCTCGATCACGATCTGCCGTCCGAGGATGGACGGAATGTGTGCCTGGGCGGACCAGAGGGCGGGTCCCTCGAGGACGGTGGTTTCGATAGTCATGGGTGTGTTTCTTTCGTGGCGGGTCGGGCGGTCAGCGGGCGGTATAACCACCGTCGACGGGGATGCAGGCACCGGTGATGTAGGCCGCGTCCTCCGAGGCGAGAAAGCTGACGACCGCGGCGACGTCGGCGGGCGCGGCCAGACGGCCCAGGGGGATACCGGCGACGACGTCACGTTCGGTCTGGGCGGGGTCGGCCTGCTCGTTGACCCAGGCGTCGTAGAGGGGGGTGCGGGCCATGCCGGGGGCGACGGCGTTGACCCTGATGTTGCGGTCGGCCAGCTCGACCGCGGCGGCGGTGGTGAGCGCGTTGATCGCGCCCTTGGTGGCGCTGTAGATGGTCATCGTCGGGACGCCGATGGTGGCCAGTCGGGAGCTGATGTTGATGATCGCGCCGCCACGCTCCATACGCTTCGCGCCCTCCTGCAGCACGGCGATCGCGGCGATGGTGTTGACCTCGAACACGTGCCGGATCTCGTCGAGGGGAACCTCGAGCAGGTTCCCGGTGTGGTCCTGGGCGGCGTTGTTGACCACGATGTCGAGCCGTCCGTAGGCATCGATCGCGGCGGCGGCCAGGGCGGCGGGTGCGCCGTCCTGGGTCAGGTCGAGCCTGACGAAGGTGGCGTTCTCGCCGAGTTCTTCCCGGACCTGCTTGCCGCGTTGTTCGTCGCGGCCGGTGATGACGATGTTGAAGCCGTCCGCGTGTAGGCGGCGGGCGATGTCATGACCGATGCCGGAGGTGGATCCGGTGACGATGGCGGTGCGGCGGGTCATCGAGTTTTTACTCCGATCTGCTCGACGGCGCGCTTGAGTCGGGCGACGCCCTCGTGGATGCGTTCAGGGGTGGAGGTGGCGAAGCACAGGCGCAGTGCGTTATGGAAGTTGCCGTTCGCGGAAAAGGCGGGACCCGGGATATAGGCGACACCTTCGGCCAGAGCGGTCTCGAACAGCACCTGGGTGTCGACCTGCTGGTCAGCGAAGGTTATCCACAGGAAGAACCCTCCCTCGGGATCAGTGGCACGCACCGAGTCGCCGAAGTGATGCTGCACAGCCGCTTGCATCGCATCCTTACGCTCGCGGTAAAGGCCTCGCACGCGATCGAGGTGCGGCTGCAGATGTTCACCGGCGAGAAAATCGGTGATCGTCTGCTGAGTGGGAACGCTGGTGCAGGTGTCCATCGCCTGCTTGGCGTTGATCAACAGCGGTTGCAGGCTCGGATCGGCGTCGACCCAGCCGATCCGCAGGCCCGGCGAGACGATTTTGGAAAAGGTCCGCACCGAGAAAATCAGCGGATTGCCGGGATCGAGCTGGCTGAATTCGGGAATCGGAGTGTTCTCGAAGCGAAGAAGCCCGTACGGATCATCGTCGATGATCATCGCGCCCCACCGGGAGGCGAGCTCGAGTAGTTGCTCCCGGCGTCGTTGCGATTGCGTGACGCCGGACGGGTTCTGAAAATTCGGGATCGTGTAGATCGCCTTCGGCGTCCGCCCGGCCTGCGCGACGAGGTCGGGCAGGGCTTCCACCACGAGGCCGTCGTCGTCGAGAGGGGCCTCGAGAAGGTCGGCGCCATAGGACAGGGCGGTGGCGTTGCCGTTGGTGTAGGTGGGGCCTTCGACGATGACCAAATCCCCGGGATTGATGAACAACTTGCAGGCCAGGTCCAGGCCCTGCATCCCGCCGGTGGTGACGGTGATCCGGTCATTGGTGGTGGTGATACCGTGCTCGGCCTGGAGTTTGAGGATCTGCTCGACCAGCGACCGCTCGCCTTCGGTGGCGCCGTAGCTGTACTTGCCGGGCACGGCATGTGCGGCGTAGTGGTCCAGGAGATCAACAGGCATGAGGTCGTCGCTGGGAGCGCCCATGGCGAAGCGGACGATGTCGTGAGTCTGGCGAGCGAGTAGCGATGTCGACGAGTCGATGACCGACCCGACAAGATCAGAAGTCCGGTGGGCGAGAGGAAGCAGGCCGCCGGTCATTGTGTTCTCCATTCATCAAGTCGTCGGAATCACGGTATGACCGGAAACGCAACAGAAAAAGCGACGATTGATGACGAAATCCAGTTAAGTTACTTGACGTGTTCGGATGCAAGCGACCAGCCGAGATGTTTCGAGACGACGTCGGGTCAGGGGCATTCCGGTGGTGGGGAGAACCTTTGGGTGGAGGTGAGCCCTGTGTCGGCCGCGACGGTTGGTGACCGGCTAGTCTGCGGGCATGCTGGACGTCCACCGCCTCGTGCTCTTGCGCGAGGTCAAGCTCCGCGGAAGTATCACTGCTGCGGCGCGAGCTCTGTCGTACACCCACTCCGCGGTCTCGCAGCAACTCGGATTGCTCGAGAAGGAAGCTGGCGTTCCCCTGTTGGAGAAGGTCGGGCGTGGTGTCCGGCTCACTTCGGCTGCCGAGGAGCTCGTGCGTCACGCCGATGACATTCTGGCCATCCTCGAGCGAGCCGAAACCGATCTCGCAGCCAGCGACACGCAGGTACGTGGGACCTTGCGTCTTGCAGCCTTCACAACGGTCAGTCGCACCGCAGTGCCCCAGGTCATCGATACCCTTCAGCGACAGCACCCTGCGCTGGATGTTCGATTCCGGCAAGTGGAACCCGAGGACGGATTGCTCCTGCTGACCTCGCGTCGCATCGATGTGCTCGTGGCCGACAGCTACGGCACCTCCGAGTCCGTGCCTCCCGAGTTGCATGCCGACCTGCTCATGAACGATCCGATCCGCGCCTACGTCCCGACGCACACCAGCATCGACACCCTCGAGGCGTTGCGCCGCATCCGATGGGTGCTCGAGCCCAGCGGAACCGAAGCGCACGCGTGGGTGCGAGGGCTGTGTCAGCAGTACGGATTCGAACCCGACATCGCCTACGAGTCGCCAGACCTGCTGTTCCACCTGCGAATGGTCGAGGCCGGGCTGGCCGCGGCGTTCCTGCCCGATCTGCTCGTGCGCGACGCCCGCACGCACCTCGCACCCTCGACACTGCTCGGCACACACCAGCGTCGCAGCATCTCCCTGATCTGCCGCACCGGAGCAGAACGACGCCCCGCGGTGATCGCGTGCCGCGACGCCTTCGCTCACTACCTGATGTAGCCCGCCCACGGCTCGCACCGCGTCTGGTGTTGCATTCGCGATCTCGACCGCGAATCTAGTGCTGTGTTCCTCAAAGGTGGTAGATAAAGCGGCGGCGTAGGTTTCGGGGTTTCGGGGTTGGTCGGCCCCAGATCCAGGGTCGTGCGCGGGCGTTGAGGGCGGCGGTGGCTTGGTGGGTGGCTCGGTCGATTTCGGTGTGGTCGGCGAAGGTTTGTCCGGCGAGTGCTTCTCGCCGGAAGATCCGCCACCATGGTTCTTGCAGGTTGAGCCAGCACGCCCCGACGGGGATGAACGCGTGCTTGATCCTCGGATGGTCCTCGAGCCATTCGCGGGTGGATTTGCTGTTGTGACTGGACAGGTTGTCGGTGATCACGTGGATGTCACCGGTCGGGTTGGCTTGTTCGATCAGCTCCAGGAAGCGCTGGTAGTTGACGCTGTTGCGGGAGGACGCGGTGAGCGTGACGGCCCGGCCGTCGCGGACGCGGATCGATCCGTAGACCCAGATCTTGTCCGGGCCGCGCGAGTATTCCAGTGGCGCTTTGATCCGGTGCCCATCGACCGACCACCCTGGCGCTGGTCCGAAAATTCGGGGTGAGACCGGGCCCAGTTCGTCGGCGCAGACTACCGTGGCGCCCGCGGGTGGCTGCGTGTAGAGACCGACGATGTGGGTCGGTTTGGGACGAAGTACGGGTCCTTGCTCGTCGTCCACGACCGCGGTCTACGCCATCGAACACCTTCTGCTGCAAGGATTCTGCGGACCTGACTACGGCCTACGACAATGCCTTCGGCGCGCAGGGCCGCGGCGAGCGAATCCAGGGTCCAGCTCGACGGCGCTGCGTCCTGCTCGGCCTCCAGAGCCCCGTCCGATCGCCGGGTCAAACGCCCCGGCGGGGTGGTGGCGACCAAGGCCACGATCCGGCTGCGCTCTGTTTCGGTCAGCCGCGGTTTACGCCCTGCCCCTCGCCGATCGCCCAGACCATCCAAGCCGTGAGTATTGAACCGGTGCAACCGTTCTCGCACCGTCTGCCGATGACAGCCCAGCTCGCTCGCGATCTCCGCAGTGGACATACCGTCCCAACTCGCCGTGATCATCCGCGCACGCCGGATCCAATCCCCAGGCGCATGCCGAGCCGCAGCCAGCTTACGAATCTTGCGCTCCTCCAACACATCCCGTGCCGCCCGCGCAACCAACACCTTCGGCACAACCCACCTCGACCACACCCGAACCACCAAGACCAGCAACAAGATACACGATAATTGAGGAACGCAGCACTAGTAGGACTTTGTTGGGTCGAAGTATGTGTGGTGGCAGAGCGGGCAGGTTCTGATCCAGATGGCAAGTGCGCGTTGGAGTTTGCGGAGTATGCCGTAGAGGGTCAGTCCTGCCCGCCCGCTTTTGGGGTGGTGAGCCGCAGGGTGGTGAGGAACAGGTGGGCGGCGGTGGTGAGGGTGGCGTGGTGGTGCCAGCCGAGCCAGGAACGGCCTTCGAAGTGGTCGAGGCCGAGGGCGTCTTTGAGTTCGCGGTAGTCGTGTTCGATGCGCCAGCGGATTTTGGCGAGTCGGACGAGATCGGTGATTGGGGTGTCGGGTGGCAGGGTGGACAGCCAGTAGTCGGTGGGTTCGCTTGTGTCGGTGGGCCATTCGGCCAGTAGCCAGAGCTCGGGGAGGGTGCCGTCGGGGGCGGGGGTGATGGTGCGGCCCGACGGGCGGACCCGGATCGCGGTGAAGCGGGAAGTCAACTCGGCGTTGGGGTTGGTGGGGCTGGTCTTGCTGCCGTGTCGCCAGGTCACCTGGCGCAACGCCGCTTCGCCGTGGTCGAGGACGAGGTCCTTGCAGGTCCTCGGCGGGTCGGGGTATCGCGGTGTGGGTGGTCGTCCGGTTGCCGGGCGGGGCGGGGTCTGTGGGCGGGCGTCACCGCGGTGCACGCCGGTGGAGCCCTTGACGGCCACCACGTAGGGCAGGTCGCGGTCGGTGAGACCGGAG
>NZ_JBSGCB010000113.1:0-12200 GCF_053601595.1 Nocardia sp. NPDC004711
GCGCGCTGCCGGTGAGGTCACCAGGTGGCCGTTTCCGGCTCGTCGAAGATCAGGGTGACCGCATCGGCGAATAGGGAGAATTCCCGCACGTCGGCATATCGACTGTTCGGGGTGAACGTGCGCAGGGTCCACGGATCGGGGGGCGTCCTCATCCCAACACAGCCGGTAACGCCGATGCCAGGCCGCTTGCTCACCCTGACCGTAGATGCGGGGTGAGGGTGATCTCGGCCTGGCACAGGGCCCGCACCGACCTCGCATTACGCCACCGCTATCCGCGTGGCGTGCAGGGGTCGGTGCCAGCACCAGCAGCCCACCGTGGCGATGGGCCGCTTTCACCTCGACTGACACGCTCAGGAACCTGTCGGACCCTTCGCCGGTCTGCGGGCTCCTCCAGTTATCGGGTTTGCGACGTCACCAGTCTCGCGCCACCAGCAGCAGGACGACCGCGTCGCGGCGGCCGGTCAGCGCGTCGGGCCAGCCGGTGACCGGCAGCCGTGCGATGAGCGCGTCCGCGTGCGTACGCAGGCCCGCCAGGCGTTGCGGCGGCCGGGATTGAGCGCGCGGCGTACCGCTTCGGCGGCACCCGGAATTGGCATTTGCTTGGCCTTGTGGGCTGCGTCGAGGGCGCTGACGCGGCCGCGCTGGGTGGCCGGGGTGCCCGGGTTCTCGGCGAGGTAGGCCAGCACGGTGTCGGTTGTGGTCGGCAGCGCGGGCAGTTCCGCGGCCGCCGCCCGGCACGCGAACTGCCGCCACTCCCGCGCCTGCTCACCTCGCAGGCCCGGAATCCGCACCGGGGCAACCGATATGCCGGTCATAACCCGGTGTCGACGTCGGCGCTGCGCTGGGCGCGGCGGCGGTCGTAGCGCAGGGACGTCTCGGGGCGCTTGTGCCCGAGCAGCGCCATGACCTCCTCGACCGTGGCGCCGTCGTCGAACATCTGGGTGGCCACGCCGGCGCGCAGGCTGTGCCCGCGGCGGGGCCCGATCCCGGCGGCGAGGGCGCGCTGCCGCACGATGGTGTCCACCGACCGGCCCGAGAGCGCGGCGTCGGGAGCGTGGGGAAGCCCGCCGTTGGACACGGCCCGGAACAGGTACGCGCGCGCCCGTCCGGTCAGCCAGGTGTCCCCGTCGCAGCAGTGTTCGGCCGGATCGCCGGTGTCGCGGCGCAGCAACTGTTGCACGGCGATGGACACCGCATCGGTGACCGCGTCCGCGTCGCGCCCGCGGGCGGTGACGGCGGCGGCGTCGGCGGCGTTGAGTACCGCGATCCAGCGGGCCAGCGCGCACCAGGTGCAGTAGCGGCCGTTGCGGGTGCTGCGCGGCCGGTAGACGTATTCGGTGCTGTCCTGGTGGGTTTTGCCGCCGCGCAACCGGATTCGCAGTCGCGGCTGGTGTTCGGGGTTGTCCTCGACGATGTTCAGGTCGCCGAGCTTGAGTCCGGCGGCTTCGCTGCGGCGGCGGCCGAAGTTGTAGGTGAGCAGGATCAGCGCAATGTCGCGGCGCGCGGCGACCTGCCGACGCCAGGTGCCCGCACCGGCCCGGGCGGCGTCGACCATGGCCTCGACGTCGGCGGCCACGGCGGCCGGGGCCTGGTTGTCGGTCTCGCCCGCCTCGACGCGGGACTTGTTGATGCCGCGGCGCACGGTGCGCGCGCGGGCGTCCATGGTCGGATCCGGGAGTCCGGCCTGGGCGTGCTTCCACGCGATCGCGGCGCGCAGCACCTCGAGCGAGCTTCGCGACGCCGGGCGGTCGGGGTCGTCGGCGGCGGTGACCAGGAACCGGTTGATGACGCGGGTGCTCGCTGGCAGCGCGGTGTGGCCGTGCTCGTCGCACCACCGATCGAAGCGGTTCCACGCCCAGGTGTAGGTGCGCACCGTGTTGTCGGCGTCGGCGGCCGCGGCGTAGGCGGCGACCCGGGCGTCGAGCTCGTCGTCCTCGGGCTCCGCGACGTCGGGCACCACATGCAGCGGTGGGCCCTCGGTGCGACGATGACCCCGCCGGGCGGCGGTGGGCCGGTTCATCGTTCGAGTTCCCGGCGCAGCTCCTCGAGCCACCGCAGGGTTTCGGGGTGACCGGCTTCGATATCGGCGCGGCCGTCGCGGTACCCGAACAGGTCGGCGGCGAGGGTGCCCAGCACGGTGGCGGTCGTTTCGCCCGTCGAGGTGAGCTCGTCCTGATCCCGCAGCAGGTAGGCGACCTGTGCAACCTCCTCGCTCGACCAGTTGTAGCGGTAATCGTCGAATCCGGACTCCCGCACCAGCCGCGCCCGCCGCAGCAGATCTTCGCGGCGGGCATCGCGCTCCTCGGGGCTGGGACGGTGCGCCTTGATCTGCTCCCAGCTCAGCGGCTCGTCGTCCTGGTCGTCGCCGTCGAAGTGCAGGCCTTGGTCGAGCGCGGACCCCGCGATGGACAGCTGCCGTTGCAGCGCGGCCAGGGCGGGCGCGGCCTCGCGCAGCGCGGCCGCCGCCGTGGCGGCGTGGGTCTGCGCGGTCGTTCCGTCCGTGGCGCCGGTGCGCACACGCGGGCCCCCGGCGATCGTGTCGGCCCACCGGGCGAACTGTTCGACCAGTTGCGGCATCTTGTCGACCGCGCCGGCGAAACGGCGGACCACCCGGGCGCCGTCGCCCGGTTCGGGCAGCGTGCGCAGCGGATTGCTGATGGTGGCGTGGTTGGCGTAGCGCAGCCCTTCGTCCAGGGCGGCCATCAGCTGGCCCAGCGCCTCGGCCGTGTAGGGGCCCTGCAGGGGCCAGGTGGTGTGGATGACGGCTTCGCCGTCGAGCGGGGTCGCGCGAGACATCGGCGGATCCTTCCGGAACAGGTGGTTGCTGCTATCGGGCGAGTTCGTGGTCGGCCAGTCCCCCACCTTCTCGTCGGTCCTCACGATCGCTCCCCCGCATGCGGGGCACCGACCGCGGGCGAACCCTTCCCCAGGGCGGCACCGGCGCCGGTGAGGGCCCGGTACTCGTCCTCGGTGAGCCGGGGGTGAGGATCGCCGGTCAGCAGCTCGCGGGCGAAACCGCCGGCGGTGGCCGTGGGGTCCGCCTCGAGCGCGGCGTGCAGGCAGACGCGGGCCCGGGCGGCGAGCCAGGCCGCCACCTCCGGCGACGGGGTCGGCACCAGTTCCCTGTCCAGCACCAGGCGGACGGTGCCCGCGTCCCAGCTGAGGCCCAGGACGCGCGGGTCCGGGCGGTCGAGATGCGGCGCGGTCTCCCCGATGGCGCTCATGCGGTTCCCTTCGAAGGTCTCGCCACACCACCGGAGGCCTGCCGCCACGTGACGGCCGGATCCCCCGGGGGTGCGGCTGGTGTGGTGCAGCCCCGCGCCGGGCTCCGGCGGTTCGACCACGTCAACGCCGAAATAGTACCCCAAATTCTTGCCCTGACATGGTCTTCGGCACATTTCCCTTCCGTTAATGCGCCTTATCGGACGCTAACCTGAACCGATTACGAAAACTGGGCGCGTCAATCAAGATTGACATCCAAGATGCTGAGAGGTGTGAGAGGCGACACGAAAATGTCAGTGCGCTGACCTGCGATTCGTCACCCGAATGTCAGTGCGCTGACCTGCGGATTCGTCAGTGAATGTCAGTAGTTCTCGTCACTGGCATGTCAGTAAACGGGTGGTCGCGACCTGCGGTTTTCCAGCTCGGGAAGGTGGGTGCGGGATTCGTCATCGCGGATGTCAGCGGACGTCGGATTGCCCGCGTGATGGCGCTGAGCTGGCGTTTCCTGTCTGACCGCCGATAAGCGCAGGTTCTCGCTGTTTACCGGGGCCGAGGGCCCTCATGGCGAAACCCCGGCGATCCGGTCCACTTGAGGATGGCCGTGCGATCGTTCGGGGCTCCAAGGCCCGAGCATACTCGGGCTGCCGCAGGACGAGAGCGAACCCATCCTCCCCTATTCGTCCCTGGACCTATCACGATTTCCGCCCCTTCCGTTCGTCGAAACGAAGCTCGAAAGGGACCGGCCGATGTGCGTGGGCAGCGCGAGCTCTGCGTGTCCGCCGCAGGACCGGGACTTCCTGTTCGGTGGCCGGTGGGCGGCGGGTTTCGTGTGGTGCGGTGCTCGGGTGCTCTTGGAGTGTCAGCGCGTAGCGCAGGTCGGCGTCATCGTCGGGGCGTAGTCGCGGCCAGTGGCGGTAGGCGGCGGCGTTGGCTACCCAGGTGTGGTCGTACGGATGGCGGGCCGGCAGCAGGATTGCGCAGGCGTCGGCGGAGGCGCGCACGGTGCGACCGTAGGCTCCCGTGCTGTCGATGAGCAGGCCCTTGGTCTGCGGGTCGGTGAGATGGAGGTAGGTACGCGCGGCCGACAGCAAGGGCCGGGCGTGCGTCGGCACCGCGAAGACGCGCTGGCCCTGTGGCCCGCTGGCCATCCAGGAGCCGTCCTCGGCCATGTGGTCGCCGCGCAAGGTCGTCAGTTCCCCCGGTAGCGCTCCGGTGAACGCGGTGACCGCGACGGCGGCGGCGCGGACCGTGCTGGCCAGTCCGGCCCGGATCTGGGCGGCCAGTTCGGCGGTGAACGGGATGGTGGTCAGCCCGGGACCGACCGCGCACGGCAGGTTGCGTAGCTCCAGGTACCAGCCGTGCAGCCAGAACGCGGCTTGCGCGCCACGCAGCCGGGTGATCGTGTAGTTGGGTCCGGGGCTGTCGGCGATCAGCACGCTCAGGGTCCGGCGCAGCCATTGCAGGTCGGTGAATCGGGGAGATTCGTCGCCGGAGGCTACGTGCTCGGCGAGGAAGTCGTGCACGGGTCCGTGTGGGCGGCGTCGGCGCAGTCGGCCGAGGTGTGGGCGGTCATCGCCGAGATCGGCGCGCTCGCGCCATGCGGGCTCGATGTAATGGTCGTGGTTGCTGGCTGAGGCGCCTTCGTGGTCGGCGAGGGCGTGGCACACCGTGTGCATGCTGTGGAGGTAGACGGTGTCGATGCGCTGGAATTGCCGGTGCTCGAGGCTGCGGGCCGCTGTGGCGCGGAATTCGGCCAAGTCCACCCACGGCACTCTCGGGAGGTCGCCGTGGTCGGTGACCAGCCAGGGCCGATGCCGACGGCGGGGCTTGAGTACGTCGAGCAGCCCGGTCAGGTCGGCACTGACCTGGTGGGGAATCCCGATCAGGTCCAGTTCGGTGGCGGTGTCGGCGTTGCACGCGTGCCAGACGAGCACCAGATGGACGCCGGTGAGCCAGCGCAGTTGCAGCAATCGGGCGCGCTGCGGAGCGCGGAGTCGGTGGGCGCGTAGCACGACCAGGTGGGCGATCTGGTCGGCGATCAACCAGGCCGCCAGTGCGTGCCAGACGGCGTCTCCTGCGCTGACGCGTTCGTTGGTCAGCCGGGTGACCGAACGTCCCAGCGCGGCAACCACATCCGCGCCAAGCGCGCTGACGCCGCTGGGTCCGGGGGTCGGATGGACCACGACCACGCCTGCGACCGGGTCGTGTGCGTCGAGCAGCCCGCGGGTGATGGTGACGTCGTCGGAGGGGTCCAGCAGCACGGTGACCGGCCCTCCGGTGTCGGCGAGGGTCATTCGGTGCGGCCGGACAGTTTGGAGAACACCCAGCCCAAAACCTCCCGGTCGACCTGCTTTCGGTCCAGCCGAGTCAGTGCGCGCACGGTGTGGGCGGTCACCGCCGCCCAGGACCGGAAGTTGCCGTGCCCGGCGTGTGCGTCGGCGAACGCGATAATCTCGGGGGTGGCGTTCTCCCACACCGGATGGAAGGCAGGGATCACTCGTAGTACCTGCTCGGGGGTCATGCGCCGGAACTCTTGCCAGACATACACTCTCGAACTCAGCATCGGCTCGCGCGAAAGCACTCGGTAGCAGTCACCACCACCGACGAACACGATCGCGATGTCGGTGCGCCGGTCATCCCATAAATGACGCCAATATTCGAAACACTCCCGCGAGAGCCACTGCGCCTCATCGCAGACCAAGACCCTGAACTTCTCGGACAACACGTCTTTGAGGAGCTTGTCGAACTCGATCGGCCGCAGTGGCGGCGTCCCGCCGACACCGAGCGCGTCGAACAAAGTATGGCGGATATCCCTCGGGGTGGGTCGCGCCCGGAATTGCACTCGGCACACCATGTCGCGGGCCAGTTCGCGCAGAGAAGCGTTGACGCTGAACGTCTTTCCCAGCCCGGCATCGCCGTGGACACACATCATCGCTTTCGCGTCGATGACGTCGGCGATGTTGTCCTTGGTCAGCATCAGCGCTTCGGTGGCCACGATATGGGCCCCGGGGAGTGCGAGGAAGTGATCGGCTTGGGTGTCGGTGACTTCGGGTCCGGGGTTACGGGGTATCGGCGTCACCGTGGTGCCTTTCTGCGCGGCGCGCCAGCTCGTCCAGGTCGATGGGGCGCACCCAGCCCGCTGGTGGCGGGGACAGCGGGATCAGGTCGGGGCGCGCGTACCGTGCCATGTCGGCGACCTGTTCGGCGGCCAGTTCTGCGGTGGCCTCGGCATGGGTCATGGTGTCGAGCCGCTTCGCCGGTTCCGGCACGGTCACCGCCGCGTACCGGCTGCGACGCTTGCGTTCGGCGGCGGCGAGTTCGGTGCGCAGCCGTGCGGCCTTGCGGTCGCGGGCGCGTCGGACCGCGGTGCGGGTGTCGGGTGAGGCTTGGTCGGCGAGTTCGGCGGTGCCCAGGTGGACGCCGGTTTCGGCGTCGAACACCTCGATCTCGGTGCTGTGGTGGGGCATGTAGCGGATGCGGACCGTGGTGCCGACGCGTCCGACCATCCAGTCGGCGACGTAGTGGCGGCCGCGGCCGAATCCGACGCCCTTGGTGGTGATCTTGCGGCGCGCGCGGTCGTCTTCGAGGGTGAACATCCACAGTTGGCTCTCCCCGATGTCGTGCACCGGGGTGGGATCCTCGAGCCATGACTCCAGCGGCGACAGACCGTCGAGCCGGTCGATCGGATGTTTGGTGTTCCACTCGTCGATCCAGTCCAGTACCTCAGCGACAAAGGCTTCGAAGGTGAGGGCGGGCTGGTCGGGATCGACTGGGGCGCCATTGAGTTGGGTTTGGCGGTGGGTGTAGCACGGGAGTCGGGCGAAGAGCATCTCCTCGACCGCGCCGTTGACCATCTCCACCGTGCCTTTCAGATACGGGGTGTACCCGGGTAAATCGATGACCCGGACCGCGAACGCACCCAACGCCTCGGCCACGGTGCGGGACAGGAAGTCCTTGCCCTGGTCGATGCGCACCACACCGGGGAGCCCTCCGGCCGGTCCGAACGGCGGCCGCCGCAGCACGGCGGCGCGTAGCGCGGCGAGGATGCTGGCGCGGTTGGGGGCGTGTGGGGTGATCGCCGCGCCGAGGATGACGTCGTGCATGGCGTCGACGAACCAGGTGACCCACGGTTTGACCAGGATTCCGTCCACGTGGACCTGCACCGGAGCTTCGACATGGTCGGATTCCCAGGCGGCGTTGCGGTGGGTGGGAGGGCGTTTGAGGAAGACGTCGAACTTGCGGCGTGCTCGCTCGCCGTGCCGCAGTCCGGCCAGGTCGCCGGGCGGCACATCCGAGCGGATCGCGCGGTGCAAGGTCGCCAGGCTCGGTGCGGGTGGGCCGCCGTCGCGGGCGTGCTCGAGCAACTCGCGATGCAGGGCCGAGGCGTTGCCACGCCAATACGCCAGGCGCACACGCAGATCGGCGTCGATCTGGAACCGGCCGCGCGGCGGCGCGGCCGGTTCCGGTGGCGTGCGTCCAGCCTGCACCCACCGCCACACGGTGCGCTCGGTGACGCCGATGGTGTGCGCGGTGAGCCGGACGTGTTCGCTGGTCAGCTCGTCGGCCTGATCCAGGACCGTCAGTCGGTGCGCTGCGGCGCGCCGCAGCGCGCGCACGCTCGCCTCGACCATCGCTACGGTCCTTTCGAACCTCGTTGGCCCGCACGGAACACCGGCGAGCCTCACTGACAGCTCTCGATGGCATTGGACCACGATCACCGCGGCGGTGCGCGGCGGTTTACTGACATTTCTCGTGACGAAGTCCAGCGGCTAGTCGGCGGGCAGGATGTAGGCGCGGGCGAAGTGAGTGCCGATCTCGGCGGAGTGGACGTGCCCGGCGATGGCGTGGTCGCCCTGGACGGCGAAGGTGGCGTGGATGTGGGCCTTGCCGTTGCGGATCTCCCCGCAGCCGTGCATTTCTCCGGGAATGCGGCAGCCGCTGATCACGTCTTGTTTCGCGTCGTGGGGGGCATGGTGGACGCGGCGAAGGAATCGGCCGCGCCGATCAGGGACACGATCGCCGCTTCGGCGATCCCGGCCGCTTTCGCCTGCGCCTCAATGGATTCGATCAACTCGCCGTCGGTGATCTCGAAGATTCGCATGCCGGGCCACGCTAGTGCACGGCCCGAGCCACAGGGGTTTTCCGGAGTTTTCACCCTACCCGCCCAGCAGCGGCGCCCGTCCGCGAGACCGACTCGCATGCAGATTCACAGCACCTATCTCATTTGTTTTGAATCTGTTTCGACTTGCGTTGCGCCAGAAGGATACGAATCCGGAGGCCGGCGGCAATAATGAGGCTCGAAGAAAGACCGGATATGACGGCATTTCCAAGTAGCACCATCATAAACCCTAGATCGAAGCCAACAAGTAGAGTAATCAGTCCCATTATAGCCAGCCCGGCGAGCATCGATGCCACCACGCCAGTCACGATCGGAGACGCTCGATTCAAATGCGAGACAACCCCGGCCGCGGCACCTCCAAAGAATGCAGGTATCGCATTTACGATCGCAATGTCCCCGGGGTTGGGTTCATTATGAAATGCAAGTAATTCGCCTCCGGTGACTCGCGCGGCAGTAAGTACACCAAGAACTGGACCGGCAATTAACACCGCTACAAGAATTCTCTCTGCCGAGAATATGCCGCCTGCCCAAAAGTGCCATCCTGACGCTAATCTTCTACACAAGGGAAGGATTAGGATCAGCAAGATACCGAGGAGGGGCGGCACAACCGTACCCCAGAAGTTGTCCCACATTAGTTGCGGGACTCCCATTAACAATTCTATTGGCGAAGTAAGTATTACGGGTTTTATCGCAACTATTTGTCCCGAATATGCGGCTATCGCCATGTAGTCAACACGGTAAGCACCTCGTGCAAATAAGAGCACTGTTATTGCTACCGTGGCGACAGGAGCTATCGCCGCGCGAGCAGGATTCGCTGAATATGCAACCTTGAAAGACCAAGAATCTACAGCCCATTCCACCCAGAATCCTAGGAGCCACCCTATTGCCGAAAGAGTCAATAGGCCAACTAGTTGCACATACACGGGAAACGCAGGGAACCCCACGACTAGGTGGTCCAGAAGTCTACTAGGCGCTAAGGCTGCACCGAGCGGAAGACCTATCGCCAGCCCGATCCGGCATATGGGTATGGTATGAATAATCGCCGGTGCTTCGAGCGAAGACTGACCATCTTAGTGCGCGCAGACTGAGCGCGACGGCCAATACCAGCGCGAAAAGCTCGGCGGGCCAATAGAATTGATCATTCCGGTCAATCGCTGTTGCTGATGTAGCGGGGTCCATCGCAAAAGAAAAACAAGCTCCAAGGACAACTGAAAACAACAGCCCTGGTTGGATCAGCGGGCTAACATTGCTCAATGCAGCAACTCGTACTGTCGCGCTTGGATGGCTTTTGCGTAAGATCTCCATCGGAGACAGTCGCCTAGTTTGTCTGACCGATTCAAACAATTCACGAAGTGGCATGCAATCTTGACGCCACTCCACGACTCGGGCGTCCGCGTACAATTCACGAGACCGAAGGACCGAGTAGCGCGTTACCCCGGCAAGAATGGCCAAACCTATAGTCTGAGCCGCCAGAATCCACGGTGCTACGGGCCAGAAAGGTCCAGGAGTAGCTCGTTCGATGACCTGCGTTGGGATACCCCCGAGTAGAACGCCGAACGGAAAATCCATCAAAAGCCTGGGAAGTATCACGACAATGACAAATGACCGCCATAACGCAAGAGTGAACGACGTGATGCCCAAATCCCGGTTGCGCACATGGGCCAATTCGTGCAGAACTACTGCTTCGAATTTCTCTCGATCATTCTCAAAGAGACCTATCAGGCCTCGGCTCAGAACGATATAACTACGCCTAATACCTCCAAAAGCCAGTCCGCTGATTGCAGGATTTACAATATCCAACAGGAAATACACACTGCTGTTGGGGGTGTATTCATTAGCGAGCTGCCGGAGTGTGGTGCCGAGGCCGGGGACGGCAACGGCGTCTACCGATCGCAGCTTTCTCCTCCAAATTCTCCAAGATGGTCCGATCCAGTATTGTATGGCCGCCACGAATAACAAGGTGACACTGCACAGTAGTATTCCCGGTCGCGCATCGTGGCCGCGATGGAAAGGCATGTCGAATATTCCTGGATGCCACCCAGCTGTCGAGGAAAAAATGACACTTACTAATAGTAAGAATGCTGACCCTGTGGCGGAGATCAGAAAAAATGGCGATCTGGTCTGGTCCGGTGACTTCACGGCTCGTGGGTGCCCGTCTCCAACTCGCTGATTAGAGCATCTACCAGGGCGTCAGCCTTCGCTTCGCTCATTCCAAGCTCTATCGCTTTCGATCTCGCCGAATCGCGGATCAATTCTTCACGATAATTCGGCGACGAAGAATTCCCCGGCGTGTTTGTCGACCGGTTCCGCTTCCTAGCAAAGAATCTCCGTGTCCATCTTGAAATTCCGCCATTCAGGTCATCAATAACAGCGGTTACTACGCCAGACACGACCGCCGTGACCAAGAGGTCCGATACCTCCGGAAGGCCTAGGCCGAGCGGCTCCTCCCGGCTCTTACTTCGCCGTCCTGGATTGCGGCCCAAGGCTTGCCAGGTCACGTCGAAAAGAGGAAGCTCGTCCGGGGCAATGCGTGTTACTACTTTCCGCCCCAATTGCTTCCGAAAATCCTCATCAGTCATTCCTGCTTCCCCCTCCGGTCCAAGCCGTCTCGAATAGTCAACGGACACAACGTTCTTCATCGTACGGGCATCAACTGGCTCGTGGGTATAGCATCTACAAGCCGCCCGGTATCGAGACCAATCGGTGTGCTACGTGGCATGGTGAGCTGGCAGGCCCTGCAAAGTCATGTTCAGCGGGTGAACACATATCAATACTCGAGGCGACACCCAGGTCTTACTCACCGCGGCTGATTCCGAGGGCTTGGTCGTGACGCCACCCTCCGCTCCGCGCGCTCGCGGGGCAACGACGCTGCCGGCATGATTCGCTCCGACGACCCTGCCAGACCTCCACTGACATTCTTCGCGACGAGAAGCTGCTGACATCGCACTGACGAGTCGCAGCGCCGCACCGGCCTGCTGTTCCTGACCGACCGCCGAGCGAAACCGCATGTGGCGGTGGCCGATACCGACCCGGGCAGCGGGCGGGGCCGGCTGTCGTACCGGCGTGCGGCGGAACTGTTCGAGCAGAGCACCGCGGAGTTCACCGGCGGCCCGTTCACGCTGCATCAGCTGCGGCACTCCCGGTTGACCCATGCCGCGGAGGACGGCGCGTTCACGCCGATGCTGATGACGCTGTCCGGGCATACCTGGGTGCGGTCGCTGGCGAAGTACGCGCGGCCGGGCAGGGACGCGCTGCTGGCCTGGCAGGCCCAGACCGACCCCGCCGCCCGGCGACAGCGGTGAGCGCAGTTCAGCGATCGAACCGGCCACCCGGGGTGAGGGTCGGTCTGCGACACCGGGAGCGAGTGCTCCGGTTGCCAGCGGGCGTAGGGGTGTTCGGGTGAGGCGGTGATGACATCGCGCCTGGAATCGGCTCGCGCCGCGCGCGTGTCAGCGGGCAGTCAGCGAGAACACCACGAACTGGGGGTGACGAGTGAGATGCCGGTAGGCATCTGGTGCTCGGTCGGCCATTTCGGGTTGCGGGGCTGGTTCGCTGATGTCTTCGACACGAAATCCGGAGGCCGCGAACGCCGCCAGCATGGCGCGCAGCGGCCGGTGCCAGAACCGCATACTCATCGCCCGGCCATCACGGACCCAGTCCTCGGTGAAGGTGTAGGTGCCGAAGTAGTCGTCGCTGCCGCTGATCCGCATGTCCATGAACGGATGGTGGGTCGATGCGACCACCCGACCATTGGGGGCCAGCATGCGATGGAACTCCCGCAGCGTGGGTTCCCACTCTCGCAGGTAGTGCAGGACCAGTGAGGACAACACCAGGTCGAACGCATTGTCGGGCAACGCCA
>NZ_JBSGCB010000114.1:0-12131 GCF_053601595.1 Nocardia sp. NPDC004711
CGGCTGGCTACAGCGGTACACCTCCCCGAAACCGCCCCGCCCGATCTCCTCGGCCTCCTCGAAACCCGCAGCACGCAACTCCGTGACGACATCGATACCGACATCACGCTGCGTTTCGAACGGATCTCTCTCGACCATCAGCTACTCGTGATCTCCCCACCGGGCACCAGCCACAATATCCCGACCGCTCTGATCGGACCATCGCGCCCGCGCGCTCCCCGTGGCTGCGGGCATGAACGCTGGCCGAACGGAGTGGCTATATCGGTCGATTCCTATGTCGTCGATCGTGGACGCTCGGTACTCAGCACACGACATCCCCATGTCTCCCAATGAACGGAATTCCGAGTCCGGCAGGCCGACGGAAGCCCATACCGTTAGTCGGTCGTGCCTGGCGACGATGCATTGTTTGCGCATCAGGAGGTGAAAGTTGTTCTCGGAGCGGGCATTCTTCTCGTTCATCGAACTGACCGACCCCGATCAACATCGGGAGTACAACGAGTGGCACCAGCTTGACCATCGGCCGGAGAACCTGCTGCTTCCCGGCGTGGCCTGGGGCGATCGGTGGGCCCGACGCCGCGACCGCAACGAAGCCGGGCCTTCGGGCGAAGAATTGAGCGGGACCGATTACGTGGCCATGTATTGGTTCCGGCCGCCGTACGAGCAGAGCATCGCCGAGTGGACCAAGCTGGGAGAGGACTCCTTCCAGTGGGGGCGGGGCCCGATCATGCAAGGAATCCGGCGCTCCTTGCTGGCGTTCTTCACCCCGGTGAAAGGCTATGTCGCGCCGCGGGTTCTGGTGTCAGCCGACGCTTTGCCTTTCCGCCCCAACCGCGGGCTGCACATCACAGTTGGGTACCTGGCAGACCCACACAGTGCGGAGGCCCACGAGCAGTTCCGGTGGCAGGATCGGGTGCGAATTCCCGACCTGCTGAATTGCGCCGGTGTGGCAGGGGCTTGGTCGTTCGCCTTGCACACTGTGCAGAAGCATCCCACGCTCCCGATCGGCGAGTCGCGCCGAGACTATGCGAGCGGATCGCTGCGGATTCGATTGCTGTACTTGGACGGCGATCCGGACACCGTGACTGGTGAGCTGGCCGAGCGGGAGAAGCAGTGGGACGAGTCGGGGCGCGGGGCGCCTTGTCCAGACGCTGAGGAAGTGCTGTTCAGCGCGCCAGTTCACACGATCGTGCCTTGGCAGGATTGGTAGGTAGCTCAGGCGACCGCGTACGGATCGGAACGAAGGACACCAGGGGTCCATCCAGTGGGAGGGTAGCGCCTGCCTCCAATTCGGGACGAGCACACTCTCCGAGGACTTGGGCGACAACCGTTGAGGAGCAGATGTGACTGACCTGAAGCACTACGGACCGTGGGCAGTGATCGCGGGGGGTTCCGAAGGGGTGGGCGCATCGTTCGCGTCCCAGCTGGCCGATGCTGGTGTCAATCTCGTTCTCATCGCACGTAAGCCGGAACCTCTCGCGCAGGCCGCTGCACAGGCCCGTGAAAAGGGCGTCGAGGTTCGCACTCTCGCTCTCGATTTGACGCGGAAGTCGTCGATCGACGAGATCATCTCGGCCACTTCAGATCTCGATGTCGGGCTGTTGATCTTCAACGCGGGTGCAAACAGCTATGGCAGCGAGTTCGTTCTGGGTGACCTCGACCGGTTCCAGACCGTGATCGACTTGAATATCACCGCGCAGCTCGCCTTGGTGCGCCACTACGGCGCGCTGATGCGAGCGGCGGGTCGTGGGGGTCTGCTGCTGGTCGGCTCCATGAGCGGCTACATTGGCGGGTTCCACCAAGGAATTTATGGTGGGGTGAAGGCCTTCGGACGCATCTTCGCGGAGTCGTTGTGGCTGGAATTGCGTGAACACGGTGTGGACGTACTCGAACTGGTGCTCGGGGTCACGCGTACTCCCGCGATGGAACGCGCCGGCTTGAACTTCGACATTCCGGGAATGACGGTGAGCGATCCCGATGATGTTGCGCGAGAAGGGCTTGCCCATCTCGCGGACGGGCCGGTGTGGATTGCGGGCGGTAATGCGGCCAAGGTGAACAAGCGCAACGGTCCAGACCGGTCCGGCCTACTGTTGGAGAACCACGAAGCCATGCTCCGGTTGTTGCCGAAGCGGGAAGCGGAACCTGCGAACAGCCCGCACGGTCGCTGATGAAGATCGGGCTCGTCAGCCCTGTTGTGACGCAGGTTCCCGGCGCCCACTCGGAATGGGAAATCGCTGCGGGCATACAGGATTTGGCGCGGATTGCCGGGCACGCGGACGTGCTCGGCCTCGAGTATCTGACGTGCAGCGAGCATGTCGTGGTACCTGTGGATGTCGCCGATCAGCGAGGCGGGACCTATTGGGACCCGCTGGCAACCTTCGGCTACCTGGCGGCGAAAACCGAGCGCATTAGATTCGTCACTCAGGTTCTGGTGCTCGGTTATCACCACCCCCTGGAGATAGCTAAACGCTACGGCACTCTCGACGTCGTCACCGGCGGACGTTTGACGCTGGGACTCGGTGTCGGATCGCTGGAAGCCGAATTCGAGCTGCTCGGTGCTCCGTTCGCGGGGCGAGGGGAGCGGGCCGATGACGCCCTGCGTGCGTTGCGTAGTGCGCTGTCGGTCCGGACACCCCGGTATCAGGGTTCTCACTACGAGTTCTCCGATATGGTTGTCGAACCGCATGCGATGCAGGCGCGGGTACCGCTGTGGATCGGTGGTCGTACGCAGCGCTCGCTGCGACGGGCGGCCGAACTGGGTGATGGGTGGGTACCGTTCGGACTTTCCGGTTCGGCGGTGCGATCGACGCTGGAAAGAGTCGACCTCCCAACGGGTTTCGAGATCGCACTCTCGGCCGGAGTGATCGATCCTCTCGGCGATCCGGTCGCTACCAGTGAACAGCTCGAAGCGGCAGCATCCGCCGGCGCGACAACCGTCAGTGTATCGATCGCCGCCGCGTCAACAGACCACTACCTCGATCAATTGACTGCTCTGGCCAAGCTCGGACAGTTGGACCACTAGCTGAAGTGCTCGACGCGAAGCAAGGAGAGTTGGGTAATGGAAGAGCGTTTGGCGGCGTTGGAATCGCGACTGCGCTTGCTGGAGGACGAGCGAGAGATCCAGCGGATCGTCGCGCGGTACGGACCGCTGGTGGACGGTGGTGCGGCAGAGGACGTCGCAGCTCTGTGGACCGAGGACGGCGTATACGACGTGGACGGGCTGTTCATGGAGGGCCGTGGGGACATCTCGGCGATGGTGCGGTCCGCGACCCATCAGGGATTCATCGCGGGTGGGTGCGCGCACTTCCAAGGGCCGGTCCATATCACCATCGACGGGGATGTTGCCACGGGCGCGAGCTATTCGCTGATGGTTTTGCACCGCGCGGGTGAGTTCGAGGTGAGGCGTGCCACCGCACATCACTGGCGGTTCGATCGGACCGCTCGGGGATGGCGGGTGCGGCGCAGAACGAGTCGCGCGCTCGACGGAGATGATGTCGCGCACGGCCTTCTCGGGGCCGGCGTGCGCGGTCGTGCCCTCGACGAGAACGACGGCCCGTTCGGTTCCCGAGACCAGGCCGTATCGAGCGCATTCACCGAATAGCGGGCAGATGCCGGAACGTGTCGCCGACCGGAATCTGACATTTCCAGTTGGCCATAGGCTCGGGTTCTTCGAGCGGGAGCGTAGGGTCCTCCAGCAATTGGGATTGCATAGGGCCCGAGGAATGCCTCCACATCGGTGAACTCCTCGTCTAGATGACGCAAGGCACGTTCGCAATCATCGAGCGGGACCGGGTAGCGCACTACGTCCAGCCGGCGCTGCGCGCGCCACGATCCGAATCCCCGGTGCCAGCCGGTAATCGTCACTGACACAACCGATTCCCGCGGCGGCCAGCGCCCGGCACACCGCATCTGCCTCGGGCACATCCAGATCGCCACCGACGAAGGCGCGCCTCGTGGATCCTGAGCAGTCCTGGGGCGACGGCTCCGCCCGGTGCGTTCGCCCGGTAAATCCGCACCGGCACTGGCAGTCTGGATCTGCCGAGCAGGATGTCGTACTTACGAGCGTCTGGAACTGTTATGCGGGCCTCTCGTCGTCCGGCCGCCGTCGTGCCGGGCCGCTCGTCAGGTTTCGGTCACCGGGTTGTGGAATCTGCGCACAGAGAACTAGCACCGGCTAGCATCCGCATCGGGTAGGAGCCCCGGTGTCGTTTCCCGGTCGCGGTAAACAGCGCGGATTTCGCATTCCGCGTGGCCACGGCGACCGCGGATCGGGTCGTCCCATCGAGCGCATCGACGTCATGACATTCACCGCGCATGCTCGTGTCACGAGCGTGCGCGCGTTCTAGTCTGCCGAGGACGTGCAGGCCGGATGAGGTACTCCCGTTCTCCCGCAGAGCGGGAAAGGCGCTGAGCGCCTTCGTGATTGCGCGGGTAGCGTCCGCCGGACGCGTACAGACTCGGGAGGTCGAATGGTTAGCGGGGCAGTGTTCCGATTCACCAAAATTCTGGTCGACGATATCGAAGCCCAATTCAGCTTCTACTCATCGGTACTCGGAATGACCGAGAAGTACCGGGTGAAGCAGGGTGTGGACGGCGACGCCCTCGAAGAGATCATTATGACCTCGGCGCACGGTGGTGACCCCGCCCTGGTGCTCTTGCACTACCTGAACCGGCCCACGCCTCCTCCCGGAGAAGCAGTTCTGGGCTTCAACGTTACCGATCTCGACGCTGCCGTCCACGCCGCGCGGGCGGCGGGCGGCACGGTTGCTACCCCGCGGAAGGAGCTGCCGGAATTCGGCATCTCGGTGGCATTCGTCGAGGACCCCGAAGGGCATCGCCTCGAACTCGTTCAGCGCCTAACGGCCGATGGTGAACCGAGCGATGGTGCCTCGAACTGACCGCGCCAGGTGAGCCGTAGGTCCGGAATTCACCCCTTTTCGATTCGCAACCAAATGGAAGGAACGCCAATGCGCACCTCGAAACAGCACCCTATGACCCCGGTCGTCCCACCGCGGTTGATAAGTGACTTCTATACCCCGGCCGAGGTCGATTCTCTGTTCGGCTTCATCCGCCGCCGCGGGCCCTGGCAACTCGTACTCGCACAACACTTCGCCTCCACCGAGGAGTACTTGGCGATATCGGGTGCCGGGGATCGCAATCCGAATGCGCGACTCGCCGACTTCACCGCACCGGTATTCCGCGGCTATCTGGCCAAGGAAGGTATCGCGATGGACGAGTCGATCCACGACATCTACTTCGGCCGAAAGCTACTCGACCCGATCAAGAAGATGCACTGTGCCCGTTACGGTTTCGCGCACCACATGCTGTTCAACACGTGCGGGCCCTCCCGCAGCTTCGACGCTGGGCATTTCGACACCGGCAATTGGCGCGGGCGGGACGTGATCAACACTCCGGTGTGGCTGCTGGGTGTGATGGCCAAGTCCGGACTGTTCGACCGATGGGAGATCAAGACCGGGCAGATGATCACCTACTTCTACGACTCCGACATAGACGGTGGCTTCACCTACTGGCCCGCCGGCCCGGACCGCGCTCCGTCCCGATTCGAGGCACCGTTCCGGAACACCGCGATTCTTACCGACAACTCCCGCATGTACCACCGTCGCGAAGCAAACGGGCCGCGAGACCATCGCGACTTCCCGGCGCTCGAGATGCATTCGTTGCTTCATCGCGACCAGGACGAGTGGGCAATCCGCAACGGGGACACCGAGATCGCCCGCTACCGCGACGAGGAGAGCCGGACGCTGTTCCATTACACGGCTCTGGTTTTCGACGATGCCGCCGAGGTGAACCGCTACCTCGACCACACCGACGATCTTTCCCTCGACACGGTCTTCGAGATGCTCGCCGCCGACCTGCGCACGCGCGGCATCCGCTACACCGAGCCGACAGCGCCGCTGACCGACCCGGAATTCATCGCTCTGCTCACCGATACCTACGCGATGGCACCGCGGGAGTATCCGGTCGAGGCGCCTCTCGACGTCCCCTTGGGTTAGTGGTCCCGCCTGTACGTTCTTCGGGGGTTCACGCGGCGGTCAGTGATGCGGCAGGCTGGTGGTTACAGCCAGTGGGTTGTTGGGAGTGCTCGTTCCGTTCGTGCTGTTCGATCCGGGCCAGGAGGTCCTCGAGGTCGGCCCGGGTGAACTTCCATTCGAAGGGCCGGGCGGTCTTGTTGTAACGGCGCTCGAATGAGATGAGCGGGTCTTCGACCCGGTCAAGGCTGGTGAAGTCGTTGGGAGAGACGACCTTTCGTTGCACGATGGAGAAGAAGATCTCCACCTGATTCAGCCAGGAGGCGTGCACCGGAGTGTGGACCATGGCCGCGTTGGGAAACTGCGCGATGAGCCGGTCCGCGGCGGCTTTGCCGCGGCGGCTGGATCCGTTGTCGACCACCCAGAACACTCGTTTGACTGAGGCGTAGGGCTGGCTGGTCATGACTTTGTCCACCAGAGCCATGAATGGCGCGATCCCGGTTTTGGCTGCGCAGTGGCCGAAGACCTCGGCGCGATGGACGTCGTAGGCGGCCAGGTGGGACAGCGATCCACCGCGGTCGTATTCGTGGTTGACCCGCATTAGGCGGGAGGCGCGTGGTGCCAGGGTGGGATGGCAGCGGCAGCGGGCCTGGATCGAGGTCTTCTCGTCGGAGGAGATCACGTATTCGTCGTCGCCCAGCAGCCGCCCCTCCCACGTACGCAAGTAGAGGCCCCGCCAAGAACGAGACCAACAACACCCGCCCCGGCGGCGACAGCCAAACCAGCCCCGAATACCCACCCGAACAGCAGGATCCATAGCAGCCTCGAACTCAAACGGCATACCTCAAGAACCACAACAGCCACATCAAGCTCTGAATTCACAACCCCCCTGCTGGGTTCGAACCACCCACAACGAGCGTCTTCGCAGCTCAGCAGCCAACTCCGCGATTCCGACCGCAGACAACAAAGAAGCCACAGGTCGATGATCTGCGGCTTCTTCCAGGGTGGACCTAGCTGGGCGGTATTCCAAACGGGCTGACCTGCACAAACTCGAAACCACCCGCGCCAAAATCGACACCGGGCCCTCGTCTCCACGCCCCCGCCGACACAAGAAGCCTCTGGCGGACCGCCCTCGCGAGCCTCGCAGAATCGAGCGGCGCCTCGGCCCTGCGACGGTCGAAGAACTCCTTCACGCATACCGCGATGACACCTCGACCACGCAACTCGCGGCGCGCTACAGAATCTCCAAGACCGCCGTCCTCAAACTGCTCACCAACCGCAACGTTCCCCGCCGATTCCAATCGATGACCACCAACGACATCGACCACGTCGAACGGCTCTACCTCGCCGGCCATTCACTCGTCAGCTGTAGCCGCCTCACCGGCTTCCCCGCCAGCACCATCCGCGACGCACTCCGCCAACGCGGCACCCCGATGCGGGCACCCGGCGGGCGCCACCGTGCACCGCGCTAGACACCCACGAGTCGGCGTGTCGACACGCCGACTCGTGGATCACATTTCCCGACATAGCAAGCGATCGGCAATCAACTTCTCCGGCTCAACCGACACTTCCCCCATGCATGCCAACCACGATCGATTTCGCAGACAGCGCGACACGCAGCAGTCGACCTGCCCCACAGCCGCCAGGGACTGCTGCATGGATAGGTGACAGCTGTCACCTATCCATGCAGCAGTCCCCTTTGCGTGCCATGAAGTGAGCCTCCCGCTCTCCTCGTGTGAGACCGATCGGAATGCCAACGGTGACGCACTCCTGACACAGGAGCACCTTCGGCCTTCATCGACCCCAGCGACCGCATCCTGGGCTCCACCGCTGCCTGGTTGAGTGCGCACTCGCTTCCGGCACATGGTTGGTTCCTTGTACCTGCTGACACGATCCTTCCCGTGACGGCCGATACAGGTATGCCTGCAGGTATTTCTGCCGCTGTGCGCCTGCCTCCACTCGTTGAGGATCGGCCGGTGTCAGTTGTAGGCCGTGCTGCCGAAGGATCGACGTTGCGCCATGCAGAGAACCGGGGTCGTGTACCCATCCAGTGCCGTTCGGGGGGTGCCCAGCGCTCGGCCGGCGTAGGTGTCCGGGCTGGATGCGAGTCGTCTTCGGCCGAGCCGGACCTGCAGGCAGCTGCGTCAACACTGACCATCCGACGGTGGTACCGGGCCAGTCTCGGCACCAGAATCGCCGATCCACTGCTGCGTGGCACGCTCGGACTCGGGTTGGCGACGTTGACCCGTGTCGCCGACCACAGTCGGTTCGAGCACCTGCTGAAGCTCGGCGGCCTGCTCGACCTTCCGGCCGCGGCCCTGGCTGCTCCGAAGGGCACCAAGCGCCGGATGGTGCGATTCGAGAAATTCCGGGCTGAATGGTTGTGGCACGACGATCTCGATCCGCAGCAACGGCAGGACTCGGCGTTGCTGTATTTCCATGGCGGCGGGTTCATCTGTGGCGGGTTGAACACTCACCGCCGCATGGTCGCCAAGATCGCGCAGGCCAGCGCTATGCCCGCGTTCAGTGTCGATTACCGGCAGTTGCCCAAGGCGCATCCGACCGAAACGCTCGACGACGCGGTCGAAGCGTATCGGTATCTGCTCGAGCAGGGCTTCCGCGCCGAGCGCACCATCGTCTCCGGTGACTCGGCCGGCGGCGGGCTCGCTTTCCGGCTCGCGCTGGCCACTCGTGAACGCGGGCTGCCGATGCCCGGCGGCATCTCCGCGATCGCACCGTGGGCCGATCTGGACTCGACCGTGCGCGACACCCACCCGAATCGGCATCGCGATTCCTATATTCCGGCCCAGGCTCTGGAGGTCATCGCACGCCGGGGCTTTGCCGCCGACAGCGAACTCGACCCTGCCTGGTCACCGGTCAACAGTGATTTCACCGGCCTGCCACCGGTCCTGATCCAGGTCGGCTCCACCGAATGCCTGCTACCCGACTCGGAGATGCTGGCCCGCCGTTGCGCCGAAGCCCGGGTACCGACGCTGCTGCAGATCTGGGACCGTGCCTCCCATGTCCACCACATTGGCGCGGATCTGCTTTCGGATGCCCGCGCCGCGATCGATCACCTCGGGAAGTTCCACCAACAGCTGATGACCGGCCCGATTTCATCGACCGCACTTCCCGACGCCGGCTGAAGAGGCCGATGACGTGGAGCGATACCCCGAACCCGAACAAGTACCTGAGCGGGAGGCGTCCCGTGTAGGCGAGGAACGGTTCCGGATCATCTTCGACAACGCCGCAATCGCGATCGCCATCGCGGACACCGCCGGCACTGTCCTCGATGCCAACCCAGGCCTGGCCGGCATGATCGGTGTCCCGGTCGAAGCATTGCGCGGGACCTCGGTCTTTCGGTTCGCCCACCCCGACGACCACGACGAGATCCGCACACTGATTTCCGGCACCCTGATCGCGGCGCGCGAAGGCACCGCGAAACTGGAGCAGCGATTCATCCGCAACGACGGCAGCACCGGATGGGCATCGATCGCCATCACCTACGTGAAAGGATCCAACGGGCAGGCCGACCATCTCCTCGCAGTCGGAGAGGACGTGACCGAGAAGCACCGGCTGCAAGCCGAACTGCACCGGCAGGCGCGCCACGATGTGCTCACCGGCCTACCCAACCGGCGCCACCTTCTCGAACGGATCGAAACGCTCACCGCCACAGCCGCCGATCGCGACCGAGTAGGACTGTGTTTCGTCGATCTCGACGGATTCAAACAGATCAACGACCGCTACGGTCACGGAATCGGCGACCAACTCCTCATCGCTGTCGCAACCCGCCTGCGCGACAGCCTGCCCGCCGACAAAGGCATGATCGCCCGCATCGGAGGCGACGAATTCGTTGTCCTCGTCCCACCGCCGGCTGACGACCTTCGCGTCACCGCCGTCGCCGACCGGCTGCTGTCCGCACTAGCCACCCCGATCGTCATCGGCGAGTACGAACTACGGATGTCGGCCAGCATCGGGGCCGTGACAACCGTGGCCGACACCCCGGCCGCGGCCCTGCTGGACGCTGCCGACCGCGCGCTCTACCACGCCAAAACCAGAGGCAAAGACCAATGGGTACTCCGCGTACTCGACACCCCAGCAAACGAGTGAACACAGCCGAAGCACAGGCGCGTGATCCCGTCGGTGCACAGCCACCAGCCCCCAACCGCCCGCACCGGGGCCTCCACCGGCGACGGTGATGATGACGCCGCTTATCGCCGCACCCAGTCCGGAACGGTGACCCACACAATGACGTTGTGTTTCAAGCGATCTCCCCTGTCGGCGGCCACGATGCCGGGCGGCGGTGAAACCCGAGCGCCCGAACAGTCACAGTCGGAAACTCTCGTGTTGATCGGCTCTCGCACCACTCTTTGGAGGGTGCGGCCATAGCGGCGGCCGCGAACGCTAGCCATACCCCGAGCGAGGCGATCGGGACGGCGAGGACGCGAATCAGTTCCCATACGTATCGCCCAGCGCCGCAACGGCGTCGCGAACCGAGTTCAGCCGCCGAGCATTGCCAGGCGCGCTACCTGTGCCCGATCCCATTGGGCCGCAACGCCGGAAGTAGCCGCGGCGAGCTGTCCGGCGGGACCAGTGATGGGTCTGTCCAGAGGATAACGGCTCTGTCGCACTTTCGGTGGCGATGACTCAGCAGTCAGGCCAGCAGGATTCGGTGTCGGAGTAGGTCGAATCCTGCTCGGCCATACATTTGTCGTTTGATCAGTCTGGGCGCCATGCTCGCGGCTTCGCGCCTGCGCCTACTTTTATGGAATAGCCGTGCCGTCACCGCGCGGGACCCTGGGCAAGGACGCGATGGCGGCACCCCCGCACCATTCAGGGCTCAGCAATGGCACGCTGTCCTTTGGGAGGTGTGCCGTCACCGCGCGTGAGAGGGCCGGGTAACGCGGTGACGGCACGTCGCGCCACAGCAGCGCTGGAGTGTGGCGCGGGTCTTGGAAAGGTGCTGTCACCGCGCACTACAAGTTCGAGAATGAGGCGCGGTGACAGCACGGCGCGCCACCGGACGGCGTGGTGGCGCTGTTTGGAGAGGTGGCTCGGCTACAGCGCCTTGAGTTCCTCGGTGACCGCGCCGACGGATTTCTTGGCGTCGCCGAACAGCATGGAGGTGTGGTCGGCGTAGAACAGCGGGTTGTCGATGCCGGCGAAGCCGGAGTTCATCGACCGCTTGAGCACGATCACGGACTTGGCCTGGTCGACGTTGAGTACCGGCATGCCGTAGATCGGGGACGAGGCGTCCTCGCGGGCGGCCGGGTTGGTGACGTCGTTGGCGCCGATGACCAGGGCGACATCGGTGCGGGCGAATTCGCCGTTGATGTCGTCCATTTCCTTCATGGCGTCGTAGGAGACCTCGGCCTCGGCCAGCAGCACGTTCATGTGGCCGGGCATGCGACCGGCGACCGGGTGGATGGCGTATTTGACCTCGACGCCCTTGGCCTCGAGCAGGGCCGCCATCTCCTTGACCGCGTGCTGGGCCTGGGCCACGGCCATGCCGTAACCCGGGACCACGATGACCTGGTTGGCATACGCCATCTGGATCGCGGCGTCCGCGGCGGAGGTGGCCTTGGCCTGGCGCTGCTCGCCACTGCCCGATGCGCCCGGAGCCGTTGAACCACCACCGAATCCGCCCGCGACGATGGCGGGGATGGACCGGTTCATGGCCTTGGCCATCAGGTTGGTCAGGATGGTGCCGGACGCGCCGACGATCATGCCGGCCACGATCATGGCGGTGTTGTCCAAAGCCAGACCCGCGGCGGCCGCGGACAGACCGGTCAACGCGTTGAGCAGCGAAATGACGACCGGCATGTCGGCGCCACCGATCGGCAGCACCACCATCAAACCCAACACAGCAGCCAGAAGCAGGAGTCCGATCATCCACCATTGAGACACGCCCTCGCCGGCCGCACCGACTCCGATCACCACCGCCGCCACGACCGCCGCTGCGAAAAGCAGGATGTTCAGCGGCTGCTGCAGCCTCCCGACGCCGATCGGGCGGCCGGGCAGGATCTCCTGCAGCTTGCCGAAGGCGATGACCGAGCCCCAGAACGAGACCGAGCCGATGATGGCCGCGAACAGCGAGGCGATCACGATGTGCACGGTGGGCTGCTCGTGCACCGCGGAAAAGCC
>NZ_JBSGCB010000115.1:0-12108 GCF_053601595.1 Nocardia sp. NPDC004711
CCACCCCCCTTATCACACATTTCACCTCCACCCTCTTCCCCCCCCCCCCCTTCTCCCGATGTCGGGGGGGTGGTGACGACCGGTCGTCACCACCCCACAGGCCGAATCATTTACGCCGCAAGCAGATTCGCTCGGCGGTCGAGCCGCGTGAAGCGCAGCCGCTGGAAGCCCGCGAAAATCAGAGCCAGCATGGAGCCGAGAAACAGCACCGTGCCCAGCCGGGTATTCGGCAGGCTCGAGAAAAGAACAGACAGATCCGGCGCTGCTTTCACGGTCACGAACACGGTGATCAGCAGTTGCAGCACGCCGATCAGTGCGCATACCGCGCCCGTCACTCGCCTGCCGGACCGGAAGGCGACGATGACCGCGACCGTCGTCAGTGCCGCGAAAGCCCATGCCACCCAGTCATAGAAGGCGGCCTGCAGGCCACTGGGGTTGGCGGCGTTCAACGCTGCCAGATCCGCGAAGTTCAAGGTGGTGGCGGGAGTCGTGGCGGTGGCCGGCAAATACGTCCACGCGGGCCCGAACAATGCCAGCCAGATCGCGGCGGCGCTGATCATCAGCAGCGCGTTCGTATTGCGCTGCACGTGCGAAAGCTGTTGCGAATCAATCATTGTGTACTCACTACTTCGAGAGCGGATGCGGGGAGCCGTGCGGTCCCCTGATCAGATGGCGGCGAGCCGGCGGAACCGGCTGCCGTGGAACACCAGCGGCGCGGCCTCGGGATCCGCCCACAGGCCGTGAATCTCGAGCAATGCGACGGCATGGTCGCCGGCCGGAACCTCGGCGTGCAGGGAACATTCCAGCCACGCGGTGGCGCCGTGCACGAAAACCCCGCCCCCGGAGGCGCGGTCCCAGCCGATGTCGGCGAAGCGGTCGGCGGATTTCCGGGCCAGGCTCATGCAGATCTCGTCGTGTCCCTCCGCCAGCACGCTGATACCCAGCCGGGGAACGTCCCGCAGTCTCGGCCAGGTGGACGAGGAGGCCTGGAAGCACACCGAGACCAGTGGGGGTGCGACCGACACCGACGTGAACGAGCTGGCGGCCATGCCGATCGGTTCGTCGTCGACCATCGCGCATACGGCGGTGACCCCGGAGGGGAAGCACCCGAACGCGCGGCGCAGCACGCTCGAGTCGGCGGTCATCGGTTCGAAAGCGATCATCGTTCCGGTGGACCTTTCGTCCAGGTTGGGCACGGCACTCACTGGCTGTCGGACTGTGGGCGACATGGCGACAACGGGGGCGGGCTGGTTCACGGGATCTCCAAGACATTGGGGCCGCGAGCGGACGCGGCGGTGCATCGCTCAGCTACGACGCCAGGGCCACGCAGCGGACCGCGACCGATGCTAGATTGATTGATCTATAACGAGACTAGGTGCGCGTCTCCCACCTCGTCAACAGTTGAAAGCCGGACTCGATGCGAGTTCGCCGGGTGGAGTCCACGGCGGCGAGAACGTCGCTTCCGGACACCGCCATATGGCGGATGTACCGCGCGGCAATCACGTCGTTTGGTGGCTACGACCGCACTCCGTCGGCGGATTGACTGAATCCATGACGCAGACCACCCCATTCACCGGCAGCATCCCCGCCCGGCCGCCGTTCGACGCCGAGTTGGCTCCCGTGTTGCAAGCCTTTCGTTCCGACATTCCGTGGCTCACCGCCGACACCCTTGCCGACGTTCGCGAACTGTCGACCACGGGCCTGCCCGGCCGGCCCGCGCCCGACCTGACCGTCGGGGGCAAGGTACGCGTCGATGAGCGGACGATCCCCGGCCCGGATCAGGAGCTGAACCTGACGGTGCTCACCCCGGCGGCCGGGACGGGCCCGTGGCCACTGCTGTATTACATCCACGGCGGTGGCGTCGTGTCCGGCAACCGTTTCAGCGCGCTCGACGAGATGCTGCCCTACGTTGCCGAGGGCGGCGCGGTCGTGGCGTCGATCGAATATCGGCTCGCCCCCGAGCACCCCCACCCGGCGCCGGTCGAGGACTGCTACGCCGGCCTGCGCTGGGCCGCCGAGAACGCGAACCTGTTGCACATCGACGCCGATCACATCATCGCCATCGGGTTCAGCGGCGGCGGCAACCTCGCCGCGGGCGTCGCATTGCTGGCGCGTGACCGCGGCTTCCCGGCACTCACCCATCAGATCCTCGGCTGCCCGATGCTCGACGACCGCCTGCAGACCCACAGCGCGCAGATGCTCGACCGGGAAGGTGTGTGGGATCGCAACGAGAACCTCTGGGCGTGGACCGCCCTGCTCGGCGACCGCCGGGGCACCGACGACGTCAGCCCGTACGCGGCACCCGCGCGAGCGGAGAATCTGGCCGGCCTGCCGCGCACCTTCATCGATGTCGGCTCGGTCGAGGGCTTCCGCGATGAGGCCATCGACTACGCCCAGCGCCTGTCCCAGGCCGGAGTCAACGTCGATCTCCACGTGTGGGGCGGCGGATTCCACGGATTCGACATCGGCATCCGGCAGCCGGCGGTCACCCAGGCGTCCCTCGCGGTCCGGGACGAATTCATCCGCCGGGCCTTGGAACGCTAGCAACCGGGACCGTGGAAGAGCATTCATCGATGACCAGCAATTCGTCACCGGCGGTGTACGCGCCGTCCGAAGCCTTTGCCGCGCAAGCGAATTCCGACGCGGCGCTGTACGACCGGGCCGCGGCCGATCGCCTCGCGTTCTGGGCCGAGCAGGCCCGGCGCCTGGACTGGGCAACCGACTTCACCGAGGTGTTGGACTGGTCGGACGCCCCGTTCGCGACATGGTTCGCCGACGGCACCCTGAACGTCGCGGTCAACTGCCTCGACCGGCACGTTGCCGCCGGCAAGGGTGATCGGGTGGCGATCCACTGGGTCGGCGAACCCGGCGACAGCCGCGACCTCACCTATCGGCAGCTGCTCAGCGAGGTGTGCCGGGCCGCCAACTACTTCACCTCGATCGGCCTGACGGCCGGCGATCGTGTCGCCATCTATATGCCGATGGTGCCCGAGGCGATCGTCGCCATGCTGGCGTGCGCCCGGCTGGGCCTGACCCACTCGGTGGTGTTCGCCGGCTTCTCGGCCGCCGCGCTGCGTTCGCGGATCGACGACGCCGCGGCCAAACTCGTCATCACCACCGACGGGCAGTACCGCCGCGGCCTGCCGGCCGCATTGAAGGCGAACGTCGACACCGCGCTCGGCAGCGGGCCGACCGCCGCCGCATCCGTCGACAAGGTCCTGGTCGTGCGTCGCACCGGCCACGATCCGGATCTGAACTGGGTCGAGGGCCGCGACGTCTGGTGGGACGACACCGTCGGCGCGGCGCCCGACCGCCACGAACCCGTGGCTTTCGGCGCCGAGCATCCGCTGTTCCTGCTCTACACCTCCGGGACGACCGGCAGTCCCAAGGGCATCGTGCACTCCTCCGGCGGCTACCTGACCCAGGCCGCCTACACCTTTCATTACGTGTTCGACCACAAGGAGGGCCGCGACGTCTTCTGGTGCGGTGCGGACATCGGCTGGATCACCGGCCACTCCTACCTCGTGTACGGACCCCTGTCCAACGGCGCCACCACGGTTCTCTACGAGGGCACACCGAACACCCCGGACGAACACCGCCACTTCCAGATCATCGAAAAGTACGGCGTCACAACCTATTACATCGCGCCGACGCTGATCCGCACCTTCATGAAGTGGGGCCGCGAGATCCCCGACAGC
Source organism: Nocardia sp. NPDC004711 (assembly GCF_053601595.1). NCBI lineage: Bacteria > Bacillati > Actinomycetota > Actinomycetes > Mycobacteriales > Nocardiaceae > Nocardia > Nocardia sp. NPDC004711. The sequence continues at coordinate 3,699 of NZ_JBSGCB010000115.1, forward strand.
CACGACCTGAGTTCGCTGCGCCTGCTCGGTTCGGTCGGCGAACCGATCAACCCCGAAGCCTGGAAGTGGTACCACGAGGTCATCGGCGGTGGCCGCTGCCCGATCGTCGACACCTGGTGGCAGACCGAGACCGGCGCCATCATGATCTCCCCGCTGCCCGGCGTCACCGCGACCAAACCGGGCGCGGCCATGGCACCGCTGCCCGGGATCAGCGCCGCCGTCGTCGACGACAACGGGGAACCGGTCGCCGCCGGCGAGGCGGGTTACCTGGTCCTCGACCAGCCGTGGCCGGCGATGCTGCGGGGAGTATGGGGCGACGCCGAACGATACCGCGACACCTACTGGTCACGGTTCGCCGAACAGGGCTGGTATTTCGCCGGGGACGGCGCCCGCTACGACGCCGACCACGCACTGCACGTGCTGGGCCGCGTCGATGACGTCATGAACGTCTCCGGCCACCGGATCTCCACCGCCGAAGTCGAATCCGCGCTGGTCGGCCACCCAGCGGTCGCCGAAGCGGCGGTCGTCGGCACCGCCGACGAGACCACCGGGCAGGCGATCGTCGCGTTCGTCGTGCTCCGCACCGGCAGCGAGCACGCCGTCGGCGATCTCGTCACCGAACTGCGCAACCTGGTCACCCTGGAGATCTCACCCATCGCCAAACCGCGCGAGATCACCATCGTGCCCGAACTGCCCAAGACCCGCTCCGGCAAGATCATGCGCCGCCTGCTGCGGGACACCGCCGAAGGCCGCGAACTCGGCGACACCTCCACCCTCGTCGACCCCACCGTCCTCGAAACCGTCCGGCGCTCGGGCACTTTCGGACAGCGATAGGAGCAGATGATGGTTTGGCGGGCAGGGGCGGGAGCGCGGGCGCGAATGCTGGCCGGCGGGACGAAACCGATCGCGTCCTGACTCGAATCGCAGCGCGGGCCGAGGCGGGGGCATCCTCCCCACGGCCCGCGCTGCTGTGCACGGTTCTCACGTTGACAGGCGAGAGGGCACGCCTTTAGCGTGGTCGATTAGATCATTCTATCTACTGCAATCTCACCATGCCCCGGCCCATACCCGGATTGCCAGGGCGACAAGTTTTCCATCACGAAGGGGACACCCATGCGATTTCCTGGCAAGCGTGCCGTGATCACGGGAGCCGAAGTTGAGCATTGATGCCGAATCCGCACGGATAGCGGAAGCCGCGCGCCAGGTCGTGCAGGCGCACGACCCTCGCTCCGTTCCCCTCACCGAGTTCTTCGGGGCCTGCTTCGACGCCGGCCTGTCCTGGGTGCACTTCCCCGAGGGCCACGGCGGGCTCGGCGTCTCGCGCGGCCTGCAGGCCGTCGCTGACGCGATCTTGCAGGAGGCGGGCGCCCCAGCACCGTTCAGCCTGAACCCCATCGGCTACGGCATGGCCGCGCCGACCGTGCAGGAGCACGCGCAGACAGCAGAGCTGAAGCGAAAGTGGTTGCGCCCGCTCGCAACCAACGAGAACATCTGGTGCCAGCTGTTCTCCGAGCCGGGCGCCGGGTCCGACCTGGCCGGGCTCGCGACCTCGGCCGTCCGCGACGGTGACGACTGGGTGGTGAACGGGCAGAAGGTGTGGACCACCCTGGCCCACCACGCCAGCTGGGCGCTGCTGATCGCCCGCACCGATCCGGACCTCCCGAAGCACAAGGGCCTCACCTATTTCGTGGTCGACATGCGCGCCCCGGGTGTCGAGACCCGCCCGCTGCGTCAGATGACCGGCCAGGCCGAGTTCAACGAGGTCTATCTCGAGAACGTCCGGATTCCGGACGCGCACCGGCTGGGCGCGGTCGGCGCGGGCTGGCAGGTCGCGATGACCACGCTGATGAACGAACGCAGCTCGATCGGCGCGAGTGGTACCCGTCGCGGTGACGGCACGATCGCGGACGCCGTCGCGCTGTGGGCGCAGCGTCCGGACCGCCACACCCCGGTGCGCCGCGACCACCTCACCCGGCTCTGGTTGCGCTCGGAAGCGCAGCGGCTCACCTCGGAGCGGTCCCGCGCCACCGCGACCCTCAGCGGCCCCGGCCCGGAGGGGTCGATCGGCAAGCTCGTCGGCGCCGAACTGAACAAGCAGATCTACGAGTTCTGCATGGACCTGCTCGGACCGGAGGGGCTCCTCTACGACGACTACACCATGCGTGACGTGGGCCCCGGCGAGGACGAACTCGGGCCGGTGCAGCAGCGCTTCCTGCGCTCACGCGCCAACACCATCGAGGGCGGCACCTCCGAGGTGCTGCGCAACATTCTCGGCGAGCGGATCCTGGGGCTGCCCGGCGATCTGCGTGCCGATTCCGGACGACCCTGGCGTGAGGTGCCCCGTGGCTGACCAGAACCCGACCCCGAGCGGGCAATTCGTGTTCACACCGGAGCAGGGGGAGCTGCGCACCGCGGTCCGCCGCTTCTGCGCCGAGCACTCCGACGAGGCGACCGTGCGGCGACTGATGGAGTCCACGCCACCGTTCGACCAGAAGGCTTGGGCCAGGCTCGGATCCGAGCTGGGCGTGCTCGGGCTCGGCGTGCCGGAGGAGCTCGACGGCTCGGGCGGCGGCATCGTCGACGCCGCGATCGCCGTCGAGGAGCTCGGCGCCGCCCTGTTCTGCGGACCGGTCTTCGGCACTCTCGCACTGTCGATCCCCGCGCTCGTCGCCGCGCCGGACACGCCGGCGCGCGCCGAGACACTGGGCCCGCTCGTCGCGGGTGCCCGGACCGCCGCCTTCGCCGTCCCGGACCGGGCCGGGCGCTTCGCCGCCGACGCCGTGACCGTGCAAGCCATCGGTTCGGGCGACCAGTGGACCGTCTCCGGGACCGTCGAGCGCGTCGTCGACGCGGGCGCCGCGGACGACCTGCTCGTGGCCGCGACCGGCCCGGACGGGGTGGCCCTGTTCGTCGTCGACGCCACCGGGTCCGGGGTGGAACGCACCCCGCTGTCCACCATGGACCTGACTCGGCCGCAGGCCACGGTCCGCTTCGACGGCGCGCCGGCCCGGCTACTCGCAGGCCCGGCGGAGACGGCCCACGTCTGCGGGCACGCGCTGCGGGCCGGCGCGGTGCTGCTGGCCGCCGAGCAGGTCGGCGGCGCCCAGCACCTGCTCGACCTGAGCGTCGCGTACGCGAAGGAGCGGCTGCAGTTCGGCCGGCCCATCGGTTCGTTCCAGGCCGTCAAACACCGGCTCGCCGACATGCTCGTCGATCAGGAGCACGCCCGCACCGCGGCCTATTGCGCCGCCTGGACGTTGCAGGACGGCACCGACGACCGAGAGCTCGCGGCGTCGATCGCGCAGGCGACCTGCTCGGCCGCCTTCACCCGCGTCGCGGCCGACACCGTCCAGGTACACGGCGGTATCGGATTCACCTGGGAACACCGGACGCACCTGTACTTCAAGCGCGCATTCACCGATGCCGTCCTCCTGGGCAGCGCCGAGGAACACCGGGACCGGATCGCCGAGCTCGTGCTCGACGCCGCCCCGGCCCGGTACGAAGTCCCGGTCGCGACCGGATAGGCCCCGGAGTGGGGCGGGGAAGACTTCCCGCCCCACTCCACAATCGCCGTCCGGCCGTTGACGAGGCGGGAGACCTGCGTCTACGCTCTATTAGATCAATCTATCAAATCGGTCGTATTGCCGGTTCGGGAGCTCGCCGCTGTCGAACAAGGTTTCTGAATGCGGGTGATCCGATCCAGGAAGGTGTCATGTCCAAGTCCTTCAACGCTTTCGTCGTCAACAAGAGCGACGCCGGCTTCAGCGCCGGCGTGCAGGAGCTCACGCTCGATGACCTGCCCGCGGGCGACGTCACCGTGCGTGTGCAGTACTCGAGCGTCAACTACAAGGACGGCCTCGCCTGCCTTCCCGAGAGCCCCGTCGTGGGCTCCTACCCGATGGTGCCGGGCATCGACCTGGCCGGCACTGTCGTCGAGTCGAGCGACCCGCGCTTCACGCCCGGCCAAGAGGTGGTCGCGATCGGCCGCGAGCTGGGCATCTCGCACTTCGGCGGCTTCGCCGAGTACGCGCGGCTGACCGGCGATTGGCTGGAGCCACTCCCGTCGGGCCTCACCCTGAAGGAGGCGATGGCGCTGGGCACGGCCGGATTCACTGCGGCACTGTCGATTCAGCGGCTGGAGGAGAACGGCCTGAAGCCGGGCGACGGCCGCGTGCTCGTCACGGGCGCCACCGGCGGCGTGGGCAGCACGGCGGTGAACATGCTCGCCGGCCTCGGCTACGAGGTCTCCGCCAGCACCGGCAAGAGCGAGGAGCACGACTTTCTGCGCGGGCTGGGCGCGACCGAGATCCTCGGCCGCGATGAGGTTTCCGCGCAGGGCGCCCCGGTGGAGGCCGAGCGGTGGGCGGCCGGGGTGGATCCGGTGGGTGGCGACACCCTCGCCTACCTGCTGCGTACCACGCGCTACCGCGGCTCCGTGGCGAACTGCGGCCTCACCGGCGGCCCGATGCTGTCGACCACCGTGCTCCCCTTCATTCTGCGCGGCGTCAACCTGCTCGGAATCGACTCCGTCATGTGCCCGGCGGATGTGCGCGCCGCGGTGTGGCTGCGCCTGGGTACGGACCTGAAGCCGAAGAACCTGGCGGAGAGCATTTCTCACGAAATCGGCCTGGACGAGGTCCCGGCGGTCGCCGGCGCAATCCTCGCAGGTTCCGTCAAGGGCCGGACGATCGTGCGGCTGTAGCGACTCACACCCCCGTAACCACGGTGACAACCCCCCTCGGGTGGCAAACGCCGTCGGCTACGACGAATTCTCGCGGACCGGCCAGGTCGTCTCGGTCGGTGTCGAGCTCAGTTGAGAGGACTGAAATCAATGGAGAAATTCACCCTGCAACAGATGGAAGAGTTGCTCGCGGTTCATGAAATGGCCGAGTTCAATCTCGATCTCGATGCAACGATGGCGACGCTCGTCGATAATCCGGTGTACGAGCTCCCAACCCTCGGATGGCACATCGAGGGGCAGAGCGCCGTTCGCGAGACATATGCGCGCATGCTCCCCGGCAGTGACAAGCGGAATATCTGGGCCGACAAGCGAGTGCATGCGGTTTCCGAAAACGAGCTGTGCCGCGAAGCCTACGTGTACTTCGACACCGAAAGCGGTCGTGTCACCGGCCGATACTTTGTGGTGATGGCTTTCGAGGGCAATCGGATTTCCGGCGAGCGGATGTACATGGACACCGCTTTCGCCAAGGCGATGACCGAAATTCTCGGACCCGACTTCGGCGACGTCCCGGGAGTGTCGAGGCTGGAGGACATGAGTCCGCCGCCCGTGCCGCGGCTGGATCGAGCGGCGGAGCACGCCGCCAATCCGAACCACTGATCCGGCAGCTCTGACGGCTCCGCGCGCAGCCGGACATCGGTACGCGGCCACGGAGTCGGTCTCTCGGGTCCATCACGGCTGGGTGGTGGACCCGAGAGCATCCTGCAGCGGATCTTCCACTGAATGGGACCGAACCAAACAGTTTGGTTTGGTATGATGTGAGCGTGACCACTCCCACCGGTGCCGATACCACCCTCGACCGCATCCTCACCGCCGCGACGGACGAGTTCGCCCAGTACGGCGTGGCGGGTGCGCGCATCGATCGGATCGCCCGCAGGGCGAAGTCGAGCAAGGAACGGCTGTACGCGTACTTCCGCAGCAAACAGGAGCTCTATCGGTTCGTCGCGGAACGCGAGCTGGCCGCGATGACCGCCGCCACCCGCCTCGACGCGACCGACCTGCCCGGCTATGCCGGGCGGGTGCACGACTACTTCATGGCCCATCCCGACCACCTGCGCCTGATGCATTGGGGCCGGTTGGACGTCGCCGGCAACGAGACTCCCGGCGATCCCTTCCAGGTGGCCGTGCGGCAGACCGTGCGACGCGGTGTCGAGCAGGTGCGGCAGGCACAGCTGGCCGGGCACCTGGATCCGGCGTGGGACCCGATCGACGTCATGGTCGTGGTCAATCAGATCGCCCTGTCCTGGGCTGAGCAGCCCGATCTCGTCGACCTCGCCGAGGGACAGGTTCGCGACCCTTCCGATGCGGCGCGGCGCGCCGCGATCGTCGCCGCGGTGGCGGGCCTGTTCCCGGCGGCGGCCGCGTCACCCACCAGCCCTGACACCGACGGCCGGAGCCCGACGGCTGTGCATGAGGATCGAGGAGTCCGTTCGTGCGGGAGTGGATAGTCAAACTCAATACGATCGACGGCGGCGCGGCGGAAGCCCTGCGGGTGATCGAGCATTTCGACACGCTGGTCGACCAGCGGTCCTCGGCGCTGGCCATGCTCCGGGCGGCCGCGGCGCTGGCCGATTGCCCGGTCGGGCTCGAGGATCCGGAACGCGGCCTCCGGGTCGGTGTGGACGCGGCCGGCCGGACCATCTCCGACCTCGGCCCCGGGACGGCGTCACGTCAGACGGAGCGATTCGAGGAGATCACCGTCTGGCTGGACCGGGAGGGTCCGCTCTGGCCCCTGGACCACCTGATTCTCGAACGATTCGCCCGTAGCCTGCATGCGGTCAAGAAGACTCGCGACACCTCCCCGGCGGTGGCCGCGACCCGTATCGCCTGTGATCCGGACGTCGCCCCCGCCGATCGTCACAATGCGCTGCGGCAGCTGGGCCTGGGGTCGACGGTCACGGTGGTGGCCACCCATCTGTCCGATGCGCGGCGGATGCCCCCGGGGCTCGTCCTCGATGAGCACCAGATCCATCTCTTCCCCGCAGCGCCGGCCCAGCACACGATCCCGCGCGACATCGCCGCCGGAATCCACGCCTGCGCCGGCGCCGAGGTCCACCAGGCGTGGCAGCACGCCCGCACCGCGCTGCGCATCGCCATCGATCTCACCACCGGCGAACCCACGCATGTGCGCTACGACCAGCTCGGCTGCATCGCCACCGTCGTGGAGAGCGTCGATGCGGATACCGCCGCGCGCGCACCCGATGTCCGCCGGGTGGTCGAGCTGCAGGCCCAGCGGCCGTGGGTGGTTCCGACAATCGAGGCGGTACTGAGTCACAGCAGCATTCGCGAGGCCGCCCGCCTGCAGAATCTGCACCACTCCACCATGCGCCAGCGCATCGACTGGCTCGAGCGCCAGCTCGGATACACCCCGCTCAGCAGCGGCGGATACACGCGCGCGAGCACCACGCTGATGCTGTGGCGGATCGCGATGGCCGCTGAACGGCCGCGCAATTCGCTGCTGCCGGTGCCCGCCGTTTGTCGGTGATCGGGGCGGCAGTCGCGTCGGGTTGGCGGCTGTGACCCGCCTCATAAGGCCGGTTCACTGAATGCCGAAGGAGGTCCCATGACCCAGAACGCATTCTCTTTCGGCCCCGCACCGGTGCGGCCGCCCTACGATCCCGAACTGGTCCCCGGACTCGCCGCGATTCGAGCCGCCACGCCGACGCTCAGCGACGACACCCTGGAGCTCGTGCGCGAGATCACGAAGGCGGCGGTGCCCGGGCGCGACCCGATCGATCTGACCGCGGGCGGCCGAGTCCGGGTCGAAGAGCTGACCATCACGCCCGCGGAGGCCGAGCTCCCGCTCGTCGTGCTCAGTCCGGCCGAGGGGCAGGGACCGTGGCCGTTGATCTATTACGTGCACGGCGGCGGAATGGTCGCGGGCGGGCGCCACCTGGGTCTGGACGACCTCATCTCGCACGTGGCGGACGGCAGTGCGGTCGTGGTGTCGATCGAATACCGGCTCGCGCCCGAACATCCCGATCCCGCGCCGATCACGGACTGCTATGACGGCCTGCGCTGGTGCGCCGAGAATGCCGGGCAGCTGCGGATCGACCCGTCGCACATCATCGTCACCGGGACCAGCGCCGGCGGCGGCCTGGCCGCGGGCGTCACGCTGATGGCCCGTGACTCGGGCTTCCCGGCGGTGAGCCACCAGGTGCTGGTCTGCCCGATGCTCGACGACCGGTTCGAAACCCACAGTTCCCGCATGCTCGACGACGACGGGACCTGGGACCGCAACGGCAACCTGTACGGCTGGACCGCACTGCTCGGTGACCGGCGCGGCACCGAGGACGTCTCCTACTATGCGGCGCCCGCGCGCGCGAAAGACCTGTCCGGGCTGCCGCGCACCTTCATCGACGTCGGGTCCGCCGAGGGCTTTCGCGACGAGGTCATCGTCTACGCGATGGGCCTTAGCCAGGCCGGGGTGAGCGTGGACCTGCACATGTGGGGCGGCGGTTTCCACGGCTTCGAGAACATCACGCCGGCGGCGATCGCCCAGTCCTCGTTCTCGACCCGTACCGAGTTCTTTCGCCGCGCGCTGAAACGCTGAACGCCCGCAACAATTCTCACCCGACCCGGCTGTGGCACCCGCGCGAAACCCCCGGTGGCAACCCGCGGCCGAATAAGGGGGATGAGTCAGGCCCCCCCCCACCCCGGGGGAAAGGCGGG
>NZ_JBSGCB010000116.1:0-11905 GCF_053601595.1 Nocardia sp. NPDC004711
TGAGATGAGGAATCGATGGTGACCGGGGACAAGAGCGCGGGGGCGGTGTTGCGTGCCGTGCTCGCCGAGGGCACGGCGCCGCGCAGCGTCATCGCGCGGGTGGCCGGATTGTCGCCGGCGACCGTGACCTCGCAGGTGCGGGCGCTGGCCGCGGCCGGTTTGCTGACCGAGCTACCGGAGACGGCCGGGCCGGGCGGGATGGGCCGCCCGCATTCGCCGTTGGTGCTGAACGTCGCGGGCAATGTGGTGCTCGGGCTGCACATCGCCGCGGACCATTGCACGGTCGCGGTGCTGGATATCGCCGGAACCGTGCGGCTTTCGCATCGGGTGCCGCATCTCGGCCTGGATCCGGAGGTGATCCTGGCGTCTGCCGCCGCCGAGGTCCGGCGGCTGAGGGGTGAGCTGACCGAACGCGTCATCGGGCTGGGTGTCGCGATCGGCGGCTGGGTGGACAGCTCCGCCGGGTCCGTCGTCGAGCACGGCACCTTGCCCTGGCGCAATGTTGCTGTGCGGCGGTATCTCTCGGAGCAGACGGGGCTGGCGGTGACGCTGGACAGTCACAGCCGGGCGCTCGTGCACGCGGAGCAGTTGTTCGGGCATGCGCGGAGTGCGGCGGCGACGGTGCTGCTGTTCGCGGGCAATGTGATCGATGTGGCGTTCGCGGTGCACGGGCGGGTGCACTACGGCCCACGGTCGGCCGCGGGTGCGATCACGCGTCTGGTCGGGGGCGACGCGGCGGAGTCGGCGCTGGCCGAGTGCACCGACCGTGCGGTGGTGGCTCGTGCCCGGCGGGCAGGGCTGCCGGTACAGCAGATTGCGGATCTCATCGCCCTCGCAGGTCAGAACACGACGGCGCAGACGTTGTTCACTGAGCGGGCCCGGGTACTGGGGCGGGTGGTCGCGGTCGTGATCGACCTGCTGGATCCGGACGCGGTGGTGATCGTGGATCCGGCGCTGGTCAGGGTGCCGGGGGTGCGTGCGGCGTATCTCGATGTGGTGCGCCGGTTCTCGGCCTGTGAGCGGCCCGAGGAGGTCATCACGGGGTCGTCGTTCTTCGGGCGGGTGCTGGAGACCGCTGCGGGCGCGGTGGTGCTGCAGCAGCTGTTCACCGATCCATTGGCGGTGGTGTCCACTGCCGAGCCGGCCGCGACAGGTACCCGAGTTTGATTCGCATTTATTTTAAGTCGAACGAATGTTGCCCGATCGCAATGGTTTCCGCGAGAGTCTGCACATGGAAAATTACGTCCTCGCGGTCCGATCCGAGGATCTCGCTTGTCATCGCTGCCCGGATTTCCCTGATGCTCTCCGCCGCAGTCGAATCAGGAGCAAAGAATGCGATACGCGATATCCGGGTTAGGGGTTGCCGTCGCGGCTGTTGTACTGGTGGCCGGCTGTGCCACCCGCGCCGGGGACACCGATCTTTCGGCGGCGCTGCCGACCAGTGTGCCGCCGAATACCAAATTGTCCATTTCGGTAAATACGACCCGGGTCGCGCTGGAGGCCGCCGGGCAGTCGAACACTCTGCCGTTCACCGTGTCCGACTGGCCGGTGGTCTCCGCCGGGCCGGATGTGATTCAAGCTTTCCGCGGCGGTGCCCTGGATGTGGCGAGCAATGCGGGAATTCCGCCGATCCACGCCCACGCCACGGGTGTGGACGCAAAGATCGTCGGTGTCAAGGTGCGCACGACGCCGCTGTATCAACTGGCGACGGCACCGAACTCGAGCATCAACAGCCTGGCCGACCTGCGCGGTAAGCGGATCGGTTTTTCGCCCGGGCAGGCGCAGGGCGTGGTGGTACTGCGCACTCTGCAGGCCGCCGGCATCGGGCTGAACGAGGTCAAACTGGTCGAGTTGAACAGTCCGCAATTCCTCACCGCATTGCAGGGCAGGCAAATCGATGTCGCTCCGCTCGCCGAGCCGCAGACCACCAAATATCTGGCCCAGTACGGTGATCAGGGTGCACGTGCAGTGGCAACGCCGGCCGTGGACGCCCTGACCATCTTGTGGACGCCGACCGCGGTGCTGCAGGATTCCGCGAAACTGGCCGCGGTCACGGCATTCGTGAAGATCTGGGCGCGGGCGGACATCTGGTCCTGGGAGCATCAGGATCAATGGCTCGACGCGTATTACGTGAAGGATCAGAAGGTTTCCGCAGAGGATGCCCGCCGGATTCAGGGCACCGTCGACAAGCCCTATTACCCGGCGAAATGGGATGACGCCATCAAATGGGAACAGGAAACCATCGACCTCGTGACCCGCTCCGGCTACTTCGGTAAGAGCTTCGATGCCGGTGAACTGTTCGACCGTCGCTTCGAATCGCTGGCCTCGGACGCGGTGCCCGCGCAGTACCGGATCAAGGAGTCACAATGACACTCGCGCTGCCCCGTATCGCGGTGCCCGCGCCCCGGGCGGGCGAGGAGTTCGTGGAGCGGCGTCGCCTGCGTCGCCTCGGACTGCGGAAACCGGTGCCGTTCGCGCGTCTGCTCGGCGTGGTCGTCGTGCTCGCGGCCTGGTCGGCGGGCAGCTATTACGGGCTGCTGGACCACCGCAAGCTGTCCGCGCCGTGGACCGTGCTCGGCACCGGCTGGGACCTCGTCCGAGACGGCACCCTCGGGGACAACGTGCTCGCGTCGTTGCGCCGGGCGGTGATCGGCCTCGGGCTGGGCATCCTGATCGGCACGACACTGGCTGTGGTGGCGGGACTTTCGCGTCTGGGCGAATCGCTGATCGACGGACCGGTGCAGGTCAAGCGCGCCATTCCCAGCCTCGGGCTGATTCCGCTGATGATCCTGTGGCTGGGCATCGGCGAGACGTTCAAGATCGTGCTGATCACTCTGGGTGTGGCGCTGGCCATGTATCTGCAGACGCACGCCGCGCTCACCGCCATCGACAAGCGGTTCGTGGAACTGTCGGAGGTACAGGGTGTTTCGCGCTGGGAGTTCATCGCCCGCGTGGTGATCCCGGGCTCGCTGCCGGGTTTCTTCCTCGGGCTGCGATTGTCGGTCACCGGCGCCTGGCTGTCTTTGGTCGTCGTCGAATCCGTCAATGCCACAGACGGATTGGGCAAGCTCATGACCAGTGCCCAGAACTACGGGCAGGCCGATGTCATCCTGGTCTGCCTGGTCATCTACGGCGTCTTCGGACTCGTCTCCGATGCCGGTATCCGGCTGCTCGAACGCAAGGTGCTGTCATGGCGTCGAACGATCTCGACCTAGGCGTCCAGACCCGCGAGCTGATCCGGTCGTTCGGGGAGCGAACCATCCTGGACCGCATCACCCTGACCATCCCGCCGGGCCAGTTCGTCGCCCTGCTCGGCCGCAGCGGCTCCGGCAAGAGCACCCTGCTGCGGGCGCTGGCCGGGCTCGACCACGATGTCGAGGGTTCCGGTGTGCTGCGGGTGCCGGCGAAAACCGCCGTAGTCTTCCAGGATTCGAGACTGCTGCCCTGGCAGCGAGTGCTGACCAACGTGCTGTACGGGCAGCCGCGCGCCCGCGGCGCGGCGGGCCGCGCCCTGCTGTCGGAGGTCGGGCTGGCCGGGCGGGAGCGCGCGTGGCCCTCGGAACTGTCCGGCGGCGAGCAACAGCGGGTGGCGTTGGCGCGGGCCCTGGTCGGAGCTCCCGATCTGCTGCTGGCCGATGAGCCGTTCGGCGCGCTGGACGCGCTCACCCGGATCAGGATGCACGCATTGCTGCGTGATCTGGTCCAGCGGCACACCCCGACCGTCCTGCTGGTCACCCACGATGTGGACGAGGCGATCACCCTGGCGCAGCGCGTGCTGGTGCTCGACGTCGGCCGTCTCACCCTCGACCTGCCCATCGACCTGCCGGCCGAGCGCGATCCGGGCGAACCGGAGTTCCAGCGCATCCGCCGCACCCTGTTGTCCGCGCTGGGCGTCGTCCCCACAGCAATCCGATAAGGAACCCTCCATGCCATCGAAACAGTTGCACCTCAACGCATTTCTCATGTCGACCGGACACCACGAAGCCTCGTGGCGGCTGCCGGAATCCGATCCGCACGCGAACACCAAGATCGAGCACTATGTGGAGCTGGCCCGCATCGCCGAACGCGGGAAGCTGGACTCGATCTTCTTCGCCGACAGTCCGGTGCTCTACAGCGATACCGGCCGCCGCCCCGCCGGAAAGCTGGAGCCGACCGTCCTGCTCACCGCCATCGCGGTGCAGACCTCGCGGATCGGTCTCATCGCCACCGCGTCCACCAGCTACAACTCGCCGTTCAACCTGGCGCGCCGTTTCGCCTCGGTGGACTGGGTATCGGGCGGGCGCGTCGGCTGGAACATCGTCACCACCGCCGGCGCCGACGCCGCACGCAACTTCGGACTCGACGACGTCCCCGACCACAGGCTGCGTTACGAGAAGGCCGCCGAATTCGTCGATGTGGCAACGAAACTGTGGGACAGCTGGTCCGACGACGCCGTCCTCGCGGACAAGGAATCGGGTATACACACCGATCCGGACCGGGTCCGCAGGATCGACCACGAGGGCCGGTTCTTCAAGGTCGCGGGTCCGCTGAACGTAGCGCGGCCGCCGCAGGGGTATCCGGTGCTGGTGCAGGCCGGTTCCTCCGAGGACGGCAAGGACTTCGCCGCCCGCTACGCCGAGGCGGTGTTCACCGCACAGCAGACGATCGAGGACGGGCTCGCGTTCTACACCGACCTGAAGGGTCGCGCGATCGCTCTGGGCCGCGACCCGGAGACCATCAAGATCCTGCCGGGCATCGTGCCCGTCATCGGTGATACCGAAGAGCACGCCAGGGAATTGGACGCGCAACTGGAGCGGCTGATCTCACCCGAGTACGCCAAGCGCCAGCTGGCCCGTACCTGGGGCATTCCGGTGGAGGACCTCGACCTGGACAGCGAACTGCCCGACGAACTGCCCACCGAGGACGAGATCCAGGGCGCCAAGAGCCGCTTCACCCTCATCGTGAATCTCGCTCGGCGCGAACGGCTCACGCTGCGCCAGCTCATCGCCCGGCTCGGGGGCGGACGTGGTCACCACACCTTCACCGGCACCGCCGATCAGGTCGCCGACACCATCGAGGAGTGGTTCACCCGCGGCGCCGCGGACGGGTTCAACATCATGCCCGCCGTGCTGCCCTCGGGCCTGGAGCGTTTCGTGGACGAGGTGGTGCCGATCCTGCAGCGGCGCGGGCTGTTCCGCACCGAGTACACCGAGACGACGCTGCGTGGGCACTACGGTCTGCAGCGGCCCGCCAACCAGTTCTCCGGAGCCGGCGCGCTCGTGGTAGCGGGATGAGCTGGGGCTCTGGCTGTTCCGCGGACGCGACCTCGAATACCCACGCCGACGGGTGGATTCGCTATCTGCTGCGGCGTTGCGCACAGCACCGCCGCACCGTATTGCTCGCGTGCGCCGGTGCGTTGGTATCCAACGTCTGCACGGCCGTGCTGCCGCTGCTGGTACGGCATGTGGTCGACACCGTGACCACCACGGCAGCCTCGGTGCTGCCGTGGGTGCTGGTGCTGCTCACGGTCGGGACCGCCCGGTTCGTGTCGGGGTACGGTCGTCGCACCGGGTCCTCACGGCTGTCGCTGGACGTGCAGCACGATCTGCGGAGTGACCTGTTCGCGGCGTTGCTGCGGCTCAACGGCCGGCAGCGGTCGGGGCTCTACACCGGACAGGTCGTGAGCCGTGCCATCACCGACGTGACGCTGATTCAGATGTTCCTGCAACTGCTTCCGCTGGTCGCGGGCAATGTGGTGCTGCTGGCCGTTTCACTGATCCTGATGGCGTCGATGTCACCGATTTTGAGTGTCATCGCGCTGCTGGTGGTTCCGGCGCTGTGGCTGATCACCTCGCGCAGTCAGCGAGAGCTGTTCCCCGCCAACTGGGACGCGCAGGCCCGCGCCGCCGAGGTCGCCATGCGAGTGGAGGCCGCGGTGACGGGCGTGCGGGTGGTGAAAGGGTTCGGGCAGGAATCGCACGAGCTCGAGGAACTGGCGGGCTCGGCTCGAGACCTGTACCGGTCGCGGTTGCGCATCACGCGGATCACCAGCCGGTTCACCCCCGTCATGCAGGCGGTGCCGGCCGCGGGGCAGGCGCTGATTCTGGTCGTGGGCGGGCTGCTGGCGCTTGGGCAGTCCATCACGCTGGGCACCTTCCTGGCCTTCATGACGTATCTGGGCTCGTTCGTCACCCCGATCCGCATGTTCTCCATGCTGCTCACGGTGAGCCAGCAGGGCAGGGCCTCGCTCGAGCGGGTGCGTGAGGTGATCGAGACGCCCGTACCGAGCGAGGCGCCCGCACCGCCGCCGGCCGCCGAGGTGGCGAGCGACTCCAGCAGTGCACCTCGGATCGAGTTCCATGGCGTGCATTTCGCTTTCGAGGCACAGCCACCGGTGTTGAACGGGCTCGACCTCACCGTCGAGCCGGGGGAGACGATGGCCATTGCCGGTGCGGCCGGTTCGGGCAAATCGATTCTGGTGCAACTGCTGCCCCGCCTGTTCGATCCCGATGCGGGCCGAATTCTGGTGGACGGCACCGATATCCGGCATCTGCCGGACCTGCGCGGCCGGATCGCGATGGTCTTCGAGGACACCTCGCTGATGGCGGACACAGTGCGGGCCAATGTGTCCTACGGCCGCCGTGACGCCACCGACGAACAGGTATGGCACGCCCTGTACCTGGCTGCCGCCGACGAATTCGTCGCCGCGCTGCCCGAGGGCCTGGACACGCACATCGGCGAGCGCGGACAGCGATTGTCCGGCGGACAGCGTCAACGCCTGGCCCTGGCCCGCGCCTTGATCACCGACGCCCCGATCCTGGTGCTCGACGACGCCACCTCCGCCATCGACGCCCAGGTGGAGGAGGAGATCTTCGCCCGCATCGCCGCCGAGGTGCGCCGGCGCACCACCATCGTGGTGGCACACCGGATCTCCACTCTCGCACTGGCCGATCGGGTGGCAGTGCTGGACGGCGGCCGAGTCGCCGAACTCGGCACTCTGCACGATCTGCAGACCTCCGCAGAGTTGTTCCACACCCTGTTCACCGCACCGGACCCGGTGAGTATCGCCGCCGATCTGACCGCGGTGACCGACACCGTTCCCACCGCCGGACTCTGGACAGGCACCGAGACCGACGGTGACGAGTCACGTGCGCTGGACCAGATGGCCAGAGCGTTCGCCCGGCGCGCCGCCGGCTCGCCCGGGGCGATGGGCGCTCACCTGGGCGGGGGCATGATGTCGAGCGCCCCGCCCAGCGGTGACGTGCGCGCCCTGATCGGGCGGTTGCCCGCAGCGACCGGTGAACCCGATGTGCCCGAGCATTTTTCGCACACACCGGACCCGGACTTCGATTTGGCGCGGCTGCTGCGGCCGTTCGCGTTGCCGCTGCTGGCCGGACTGGGGCTGGTCGCCGCCGACGCCGTGGCACAGATCCTGATTCCGTTCCTGGTGCGCTACGGCATCGACCACGGCGTGCTGGCCGGAGCCCGCGACGTGCTGCTAGCGGCCGCCGCGTCCGCGCTGGTCGTGGTGGTCGTGGACTGGGCGATCACCCTCGCCCAGGTCCGCGTGACCGGACGGGCGGGGGAGCGGCTGCTCTACGGCCTGCGGGTGAAGGTCTTCGCCCAGCTGCAACGGCTGGGATTGCAGTTCTACGAGCGGGAACTGGCGGGCCGCATCATGACCCGGATGATCACCGACGTGGACGGGCTGTCGACTTTCCTGCAGACGGGACTGGCGGTCGCGCTGACCAGCACGCTGACCATCAGCGGCGTGGTGGTGGCGCTGATCGTGATCGACGGCCGCCTGGCGCTGGTGGTGCTCGCGCTGCTGCCGGTGCTGGTGATCGCGACGGTCGCGTTCCGCCGGGCGTCGGTACCCGCCTACAACCTGGCGCGCGAGCAGGTCAGCGCCGCGAACGCCTACCTGCAGGAGAACGTCGACACCATCGCGGTGACGCAGGCCTACCGCCGCGAGGCGATCAATCAGCGCGAATTCGACCGCCGCTCATGGGGTTACCGCGATGCGCGGCTGCGCAGTCAGACATTGATGGCGCTGTTCTTCCCGTTCATCGAGATCATGTCGGTGATCGCCACGGCCGCCGTGCTGGCGGTCGGGGTGCACCAGGTGCGCGAGAGTGCGCTCACCGCAGGGACATTGATCGCGTTCTTGCTCTACATCGATCTGCTGTTCGCCCCCATCCAGCAGTTGTCGCAGGTTTTCGACAGCTACCAGCAGGCGGTCGTCGGCATCGAGCGCCTCGGTGTGCTGATGCGCGAGCCCGTGTCCACCCCGGACGCACCGGACGCCCGCCCTGTCGAGCGGCTGGCAGGCGAGATCGAGTTCCGGGGTGTCGGTTTCGCCTACGAGGGGGCCGATCGGCGCGTGCTGTCCGGCATCGATCTGCGAATCGCGCCTGGACAGCAGGTCGCCGTGGTCGGCGAAACCGGAGCCGGCAAATCCACCCTGGTGAAACTGCTTGCGCGCCTGTACGACACGACCGATGGAGCCGTGCTCGTCGACGGCGTCGACATCCGCCGCTACCGGTTGCGTGACTATCGCAAACGGCTGGGTGTGGTGCCGCAGGAACCGTTCCTGTTCGGCGACACGGTGCATGCCACCATCGCCTACGGAAAACCCGATGCCACACCCGCCGACATCGAATGGGCGGCCCGCGCGGTCGGCGCCCACGAGATGATCGCCGCTCTCGAACACGGTTACCGGCAGCCGATCGGCGCGCACGGTGCGGCCCTGTCCGCCGGTCAGCGCCAACTGCTGGCGCTGGCCCGCGCTCAACTGGTGGAGCCCGACATACTGATCCTCGACGAGGCCACCGCTTCCCTGGACCTGGCGACCGACGCCCGCGTCCGCGCGGCCGTCGAGGTCCTCACCGCGGGCCGTACCACCATCGTCGTGGCCCATCGCCTGGCCACCGCCGCCGCTGCCGATCTGATCATCGTGATGGGCGAGGGCCGTCTGCTGCAAACCGGCCGCCACGCCGACCTTCTCGAGATCGACGGCCCCTACCGCCGGTTGTGGTCGGCCTATGTCGGCGACGACGCCCCCGCAGACTTCGCTGCCGAATCATCGTGAGTACGCGTTACCGAGAAACTGCGGTTTCCTCACAGATAGCTTGGATTTTTGGTTGCCACGGCTGCATGATCACGGCCAGGGTGGCGGGCGTGGCATGACGAAACGCCAGCTCGAGGGCTTGACCGTCGATGTCGACCCGGATCAGCCCCGGCCCCCATACCGAGGCGATGTCGCCCGGCGTGGCGGTTCCCTCGACCTGCGCGAGGTAGGGGTCGCGGCGGCAGCTCTACACCAGGCCGCCGATGCATGGTGACGACCATTGTCCCTTCACAGTGAGGACGGTCGACGCAGCGGCAGTCGGTCAGCCGTTGAGCCTCGGCATGGCGGCTTGAGCGAACCGGGTCAGGCTGTCGCAGGTCTGGGGAGCCTCGTAGGAGGTGAAGGTCAGCACCCGTTGTCCGGCGAGGACGACCAGCATCGTTGTTGATGCCTTCCCACCGACCGACAAGATGCAGAAGTCGTCATCGCCGAGCTTCGGCACCTGGCCGTGTGAGTACTTCGCGTCTTCTGCCACCCAATCCGTGAAGTAGGTCCGCGCATCCTTCCCGCCTGTAAATCCGCCGGTGCCGTTCACTGCGAGATTCACCATGTGTTTGGTTGGGGTGTTCAGCGCTGAGTAGGTGCATTGAATGCCGATCTCGTCGTGCTCGGATGTTCCGCTGTCGAGTGCGGACGAATCGCTCGCGGACACACCGAAGATCCCAGCTGCCTCTGCTGTGGTGACCAGACCACACCCGTTGGCGATGGATGCGTTCCACTGCGGCGTGTCTGCCGCCGCTGTCGTGACGATGGTGATCGTCGAGGTTGCAAGCAGGGCGGCAGTCAGCGGCACTGACGCCAGAAGCGTTGCCGCACAAGTGAAGCGCTTTGCGCGGACGGTACAGGCGCGGCCCTGCGATAGTCATGGATCACCGGAACCCGGCGACTCATCGATTTCAGGCGGGCGGTAGCGGGGGTGCCCGGGCGAGACCACCAACAGGCCGCAGGTGCCCAGCGTTCGGGACCAGTGCTACATGCCTTCCTTGTTCGACGGCTTCTGCAGCTTCCGCACCCAGTACCAGAGCTGGGCCGGCGCGGCCAATCCACGAACGGCGTACACACCAAGTTCAGCGTCGAGCAGCACGTCCATCGGACGTGTCGTATTCAGTTGTTGATTCAGTTGGGGCGGGTCATCGGCACGAACAACCTTTCGATCACGCCAAGGACCGTTCCCGAGTCTTTCGACCTACGCCTGGACCGCTCCCCGAAATCAGTCTTTTCAGGGTTCCGGCGCTTTGCTAGATGTTCTTTCTTCTGCCCTGAACAGGGATTTCATCGGCACGTCGGGCGAACGATTCGCTGCCCGGGCCTCGCCGCTCCGGACAGCCGGAAGGGCACAGGCCGAGGGAGGACCGACGGGCCTGGATGTTTGCTGGCTCGACTTCTTCCCCCGTGATCAGCAGGACCGGTACCGCCGCCAGTGGTAATACCGAGGTATTATGGTGGTGGTGTGGAGTACGAGTGGTCACCGACAGCCAAACAGTTCCTCCAGCATTTCCAGGTCCAGACCTGGGAGGTGATGGAAGTCCTGTACTCGGCTCACCGGTGGCCACGGCCGGCCCGGACCGACCAAGGTCTCCCGGTGCTGACCGTGTGGGGCCGCAGCGATGATGACCGTGCGTTGATCATCATCCTGCGGCAGCTGCCCTCGGCCTGCACACGCTGGGAAATCCTGATGGCCGTGCCGATGGGAGAACACCAGCTCACTGAGTACAACGCATGGGAGGCCAACCAATGAGCGACCCCGAAGACCAGGGCTACCCGCGCACACCCGAGGACGCCGCCGCATTCCTGGGCGGCCTGACCTTCGACGACACCGCCACGGTGCCGCCGCTGCCCCCGACCGCCGACGAGATCGAAACCGGCATGGTCACCACCTCCCTGAAGCTCCCCGCCGCCTTGCGGGACCGCGTTCGGGAGACCGCCGCCGAACACTGCATCACCGCGAGCATGCTGATCCGCCAGTACATCGAAATGGGCCTGGCCGCCGAACAACCCGAGCGCATGATCCCGCTCTCCGACGCCATCCGGGTCCTGTCCAGCCTGCGCGACACCGCCTGACACAACAGAAGATGGCCACACCAATGACCGATCAGCCCTAGCCAGTTGTCGGCTCGGGACGCTCGGCTAGCGTCATCCCGGCCGTTCCCGCGGAGTACGAGCAAGCACTCGGCGGACGGTGTGCACGTCGATCCCGACGAGATCGACCATCTCCTCGAGCTGGTACGGCGCAGAGGCAGGACGGGTGGGAAGGTTCGAAATCGCTTGGAGCACTTGCAGGTCTGAGTTAGTCGGCGACCTCGGTCAATGACGGGAGCATCTACTCGAGCACCGTGGCCTCGGTGCTTCCGGGTCCGCGCAAGGCGCATTCGAGCTGGGTAACTCGGCCAGCCAGTGATGCTGGGATGGGAGCGGAACCGCTCGCCGACTACCGCAATCGGCTGGAATCGATGCGCGGCCAACTCGCAGTGATCCTCGGGTCCGACATCTGAGCGTCGTTCTGCTGTGTGAGGCGGCCGAGAAACTGGCCGAACCGGGCACACTGCCTCGGCGTGGCCCTGACCATCCTGCCGACTATGCCTGCCGCCTACGCTGTCGGACCCGACGAACAGGACTGCCCGCCACTTGACATCCATGGAGCATCCACACCGTGACCGGCGTACCCGACCATATGGCGGCAACCTTGCTCAGCGATCTCCAGGGGTCGCTTGGGGTGGGGTCGCATGAGCGATGCAAGGCGGCGTTCACCGGCTCGGTTACCCGGACCGCGTGCCGCTCGGCGGCGGGCTCCAATTC
>NZ_JBSGCB010000117.1:0-11575 GCF_053601595.1 Nocardia sp. NPDC004711
ACCCGCAGCCCTGATCACCTCGATCTGCAGACCGTCCAGATGCGGGAACAGGACCCTCATCGGTCCAAGATCAGAACACCCGCGACATAATGAACTATCAACCGCCCCTTCGCATCCCGAATGGGTCAATCACGAAGTCTGTGCCAGATCCAGTATTCACGTTCTGCCGACAAACGGCCATGCCGAACACATCCTGGCCAAGTTGGGATTCACCTCGCGTGCGCAGATAGCTCCTTGGGCCGCAACGCGCATTCCGGCAGCGTACCGAAATGAGCCACTCCCGGCCTGCCGAGGAGACATGCGGAAGCCTGCCACTCGTGGCGCGGACAATAGCGTCAGCGCGGCCACTCCGGGACCGTCAACCTGTCGATGCCATAGCCGACGAAGGTGTGTGTGACCCGGTCCAGGGTCGACTGTGCCTCGGGTGCCGGGGCGGAAACAGAAATGCCCGAGGCGCTAGATAGCGAAGATAGCCGGGCTGGACGTCGCCACCGTCGTCCGCGCGGCCCTGGCCCGCAGCCGCGGCCAGTCTGTCTACCGTTGCCCGCCCGCGATCCACGCCGCCGGGGTTCGCCGCGAAAACTGCTCTTGGATGGCCATGTACCGTTCGTCTGGCTCACGACATCGCCTCCGCCATTCCCGGCGTCGTGAGGCGCTGAAGCCGCTCGGCCGCGCCGCCAGCACTCTCACAAGCTCCACCGCTGGTGTCGCCCTGGGTGAGCCGATTCGATCAGGGCCAGCGACGGCTCGTTGCAGGCGACAACTCGGCGACCTCGGGCGCGCCCGCGGTCACGTCGAGCAGATCCTTTGCGTCCGGCCACCCGAGCGAGCACACAGCCGGGCATGCGTCAGCGGGCCAGAGCTCGAAATCCCGGGGACATCGGGATGTGCGGCAGCCCCGGGCGCAGCACCACTCCAGCGTCGGTTGTGTCCACGTTGGCCTGGGGATAGACAACAAGGACTTGTTTGAGGGATTCGGTGAAGTCCTTGCGGAACTGGTGGCGACGGCGTCGGTCGGAAGTGTCTGCGGCGGAACCAAATTGGGCCATCAGCGACTCCCAGGGCACGGTGGTCTCGCGTTTGACCGAGAACATTCGGTAGGTGAGCCAGGCGTAGATGTCCAGGCGCAGTGCGGATCCGCCGAGAGCTTTGATCGCGTTCATATCCAGGGGCACCGGGTGGGCGGTGACTTCCCGGAAGAACTCGTCACTGAGCCGGACGGTGGAGGTGAACAGGGAGGGCTGCCCGGTCTCGGAGTCGTTGCCGCACCAGATGTTGTAGGCAGTGGCCACATAGAGTTTCGCGCCGATACGGCGGTTGGGGTCACCCTTGTATTCGATACTGAGAGTGGCGTTGAACAGGCGGTGGGATTGGTTGCGCATCCGGGTCAGCGAGCCGTTCTTGCCACCGGTCGCAGTCAGTCCCATGCCGGCCATGAAGTCGGTGAGGCTGTCGCCGAGGACGACTTCGGGAGAGCCCGTGCGGACGGCCTCGGTCGACAGGAAGGTCAAGATCAGGCGCGGCATGGTGCCATACGGGTAGCCGATCGACACGGGCCGGTTTTTCTCGTCGGTGGTCATGCCGGGCTGAACCGTCAGTGACAGATCGCCGTTGCGTCGGCCCCAGGCGGGGACGTCGCCCGGGTCTCGGTACGGCAGCGACGTCTGGGTGAATACACGAGCCAGGTACCCGACTTCCTGCTCTCCGTCCCACACTTCGGCCGCCGCCCGGACGATGTCCAATGGACTGCGTTTGGGGCGTGGCATGCCGCTTAGCATTCCAATATCCAGGCGGAAACTCCAGTTCTTCGCCATCCCGTGTCTGGTCGTGGACGCATATCTGGCGGACACTGCAAAGGCCGGAGAAGCCCGCATATCTTGCGGACAGGGCCCCTAGAAGTAGGTTTTCGGTCCCGGCGGCGTGTCCGCGATGTGCGTGCATGGGGCAGATGATGGAGCGAAAACACTGGTGGGGGCGGGATTCGTCACACCCGACGCTGGCTGTCTCTCCGCCGCATTCTTCTGCGCATAACTCACGGACACAGGTATCTGCGCAGGTCGGGCCACGCATACCTTGCGGACGGGGCGAGTTGACAGGAGCATCGCGAGGCGGTGGCGTGGCACGCATAACTGGCGGACATCCGACTCCCGGCGCGCATAACTCGCGGACGCTGATCGCCACTGCTACGCATAACTCGCGGACGCTGAGGAGTTGTCCACGCATACCTCGCGGACGGTGGATAACTGTAGTCCGCGTGATATGCGCGGGAAGCCATGTCACTGGTGTGCAGCCGAAGACAGTTCGTTGCAGGTTGATAGGGGTCTGCTACCAAATCGAACGCCTCGACGGATTGCAGAGAATGCCTAGATGGCACGCATATCTTGCGGACTGTGGATTGCCGGAGTTATCCACGCATACCTCGCGGACGTTGTGCACAGCTGTGACTGTGAAAAGGGTTCGCACCGTTCGTTTTTCACGCATATCTTGCGGACATGGGGCGTGCCGTTCACCCAGGACGGCACGCATATCTCGCGGACACGGCACGCATATCTCGCGGACACGGGCCCGGTATTTCCGCAGGTGACACGCAGAAAACGCGGGCCCCATGTAGTTCTTTTCCTTAAAGAGATTCCTGTAGTAGGCTCGGCGACGGCTGTGGATAGAGACCTCGCATAGCCACTCCCCCAAATGTCATCCCCACCCGGGCTTTCCGGTCCCATCTGCGTTCTCGGCCCGTCTCTTCTATGCCTCTGACCTGGGCGAGAAGCGTTCGGCCGCCGTGATGGCTCTCAATCAATCCCCGAGTCCTGAGTCGAACGATCATCGCCGTCACGTTCGGAGAATCCGTACGACCTCCGAACGCCATGACGCCGCTCACCTACTCCCCTGCTGATTCCATCACATCGTCCTCGTCTGCTGCTTCTGCGATCTCATCCGCGAGGTAGCGCTTGAGCGCTTCGTCGACCAGGGCGCTCCGACTGCCTGCCTGCCATTCGATGACGAGGTTGTCGAGCAGTTCGATGTCGGGCGCGATGATGCCAGCCAACGGGATCTTCACCGGGGGTTCGGTGTGTCGTCGCCGCCGCGGACGAGTCTGGTCCACACGTCGGAACAGACGCCCTGTCGGCTGTACGTTGGCCTGCTCCTGGAAATGTGTACGCAGCTCGGTTTCGTACTCCTCAATAGCGTCGAGAACTACCTCACCGTAGCTGCGCCCCTTTCCTCGCTGTTGTTTTTCGCTGTGTGTGAGTTGGCGCAGCGCTTCGGCAACCCGTGCGGTGACGTGGGCTTCGGCGATCGTCTGGGCGGCTTTCGTCCGAGCCGGTGCGGTCCGGGGACGTTTGGTGCCCGCATCACCGCTACCCGTCGTTTTGGGCGCAGCGGCCTTTCGCACGGACTTGGGAGCGACTGGAGCGGGCCCGCTGATGCCGTGTCCGTTGGCCGGCGGTTCGTACGCAGGTGCGGTGATTGTTGCCGCGCTGGGCGGTTTCGGGATCGCCGCGGCAGCTGCGGGCGGCGGGGACGGTTGCAGGAGCTCGTCGATGTCGTCGAGATCGTCGGCCGTGAATGCTCCTTTCCGAGCCATTTACACACCTTCTTTCGCACGTTCGCCGGCGGCCAGGCGGACGAGTACTTCCCTGGTCAACTTCTGGTAGTCGGTAGCAAGCGGTTCGGTGTCCCGTGAGTATTTCTTCGCCGGGGCCTCACCGGGGTCTGCTGCGTCGCCGTTCTTGGGCGGCGCGAAGTCGATGAGTTCCTCGGCGGTTCGGTGAAAGGCGCGGGCGTCCAAGGCCGTTGCCTTGTCCTGGCGGACGAAACTGCGGAAGGGTTCGATGCCTGTGCCGTCGAGCAGGTCCATGATCTTGCCGAGTGTGTCCTCGTTACGGCGCACGGCGCGGGGGTTGCAGTCGAAGAGAATCATGCCCATCAGTTCGACCTGCGCGCCGTTCTTGCGGGCCCAGAGATAGCGCCGGGCAAGCAGTTCCGCACCGTCGATGCTGCCGTCATCTTCCTTGGTGGGAACGATCAGCCAGCTCACAACCTGGAGCAGAAGATCAAGGACGCCACGGTCGCCTGGGCCCGAGTCGATGAGGACCAGGTCATAGCCGCCGCTGTTGACGAGGGCCTCGAGTGCGACGAGCAGGTTCTGGCGGGGGTCGATGCCGTGCTGTTCGGCGCCGGCGACAACAGCGCCGGCCATGGCGAGAAGCTTTCCGCCGCAGACAACGTCGAGTCCCGGACGTACATCATGGACAGGTTCGAGCACCGATCCGTACTGCAGGGTCATCGCGAGCGATCGGCCTTCATCGGAGTCCTTCACCCCGAGGTCGCGGATAGTGCAGTTGCCCTGCTGATCGGCGTCCACCACGAGGACCCGCTTGCCCCTGCGCGCGACCGCGACCGCGATGGCGGCGACGATCGAGGACTTCCCCACCCCCCCTTTCTGGTTGGCCACCAATATCGTTCGTCGCACCGCACGGAGATCTGACAGCAAACGCGTACTCGTCACGCCGTGGACAGTACCGGAGATAGTGCCGCAGGAACAACCATCTCAGAGGGGTGTGTCGCAGGCAGATAGATGGTGACGTCTCGGCCTAAGTTCAGGGTGAAACCTCCTGCAAGCCAATTGCTCTGAGCTGCAGCCAGATATTCGCCGCTTTTCGTGGCGCGGGCCGAGATCGATGGACGCACAGCATCGCAGATCGGATGTCGCGTACTTGCTCGGGTGGTAGTGGATATCGCGGCTCAGCGACTATGAAATGTATTGTTGGCAGACGTTTTTGATGGCCGATGGATGGCCAATGACATGGTCGGTACTGAGAGTCTTGCATGGATGTCAACAACGGTAGGCGAGCACGCCTGATATCTACCCTCGTCTACCGTCCTGATATGTGCGCTCCTCTTGACGCTACCAGCGTCCCTGTGTTTCACACGGGGTATGACCGGTTCCACGAGCGGAACATGCGTCGACGTACTCGCCTGTGGATTTGCCGATGAAGACATAGTCGGACGACTCGTAAACATTGCTCGTGCGAAGAGTTCAGTAATGGGTTTGTGACGGGTTGAAGCGATGGCGTCACGATTCCCCATCTCATGGGCAAACGTCATGGTATGTAGTGGCCTCGTAGATTTGGTCCAGAGAAGAAGCTCGAAACAGGTAGCACGACCAGTCGACAAGCGGTTCCGGACAAGGATCTTGCACGCGCTCCTACCAGAAGCTCTATCTCCGGTGCAGTATCGGGTGGAGTCGACTGCCTTGACATAGGTTGAGACAGTGGACAGTTCCGAGGTCATGCTTACGGCATCTGAACCTCTCCCTGACCAGGTCCATGTCATTGCCAGCAGTATGGTCGTGACGACCGTACTAGGCACTCCAGTGCACTCGCCCCCCTTGGTCACCAGCGCACAGCGCGGGGGAAGGATCTGACTATGAGCGCAGTTGACGCCCTGCAGAGATAGCGCCTTCATGGCGGTTCCAAACACACGACCAAGAACCCAATACCTGATGGTCTCTCCGATTGTTCCACTGGCCCTAGATTCAATCATCATGTGCGCCTTGTATGGAACCAGTGCAGCCGCCCTGAACGACACGCTCTCAACGGTAGTTGAGCGTATCACTGAAATTGGCACTACAACTGTCATCAACTCGATCGATCCAGCAGCGCCACCAACAGTCAAATCTACTGGGCGAGCGATTGGGCGAGCGATGTCCTGTCTTAACGTCTTACGTATCGTCGCATCGTCAGTCGCAAGATGGGTCTTAGTTACTGTCCTATGTAAGACGTTAGGTCCTGTATGAGAGCGGATGCGAGATACGGGTTCACTCTGTGTAGTAAAGGATCTCCGCAGTTCAGATACGTTTTTTTCGAAGGCGGCATCACTTTTGGATGCCTCACACCTAGGCGGCATAGTAGGGCAGATCGAGCCGTGCAGACGGCACATCAGGTAGGGGAGCGCAGCTCGACTGGATACCGAGATCGCTTGTGCGATCATGGTGCTCACCTCCTGACGGCAGTCTCGATCACTCGTGTTTCATGGGCGAATCCACGTTGCTGTGAAGTCTAACTTCGATCGCCTTTGCCATGCCCGATAGTGCGTCACTGTCGTGTCCCCACGCTCAGTCTTGCTCTTGCTCGATCGGGAGACGCAGGCCCGGTGACTACTAGTCGGTCGCCTCGTCCGCACCATCACGGGCACCCCTGTTCTTCGGCGGGCCAATCCCAACACACGATGGCTTCAAAGCGCCGCGATAGTCGCCGGGGAAGTTCCGCTGCGAGCGGTCTCGGTATCCGTCACGTTGAAGCCCACCACCACTATCCGCGGCATTGGAGTGTGGAAGATCCGAACCCACAACTGGCGTCGTACGGATACGAGGACGAAGGGTTGTCAGCGTGAGTGCACATTTGGCGATCTAACCAACATGGGTGGAGCAACCGGCGTTGTCGAGAGTGCGCCTCGAGCACACCAGGACAGTCGAGAAGTCGATGCGCCATGGAAAGCGTCCGCTGCCTATGCGTTCCCACTGATGCTGTCGGTTGAAGGGTTTCGCCCGTACGGGAACTGGAACAGCGCGAGTGGAGATTCCGGTGCACTACCGACTGCCATCGTGTGTCGAGCCCCGGCGCTCCGCTCGCCCATCGGTGCACAATGTTCTCGTCCGGTGCCGGCGTGGGCATCTGCGTCGGCGTTCAGTTGTCATGCAACGACCGTGGCCAGTTCAACGCAGTATCGCGGGGCAGTTGGCAGCCGTCCATCGGGCGCGTCCTCGGTCGGCCGCAGTCGAGCGGGCGCGCACACAGTGGTGAACAATGACCACGCAATCTAGAGGCGATTCGAGTAGCCGACGCTGTAGCTTCGATCATCGGTAGCTGATAGTCGTGAGGGTCGGCGCCTGCAGCGGTCCGATGTGCTGCAACGCTTCTCGGGTAGTGCCGGAGTCTGCAGACGATGGTTGTGCTGGTTCATCGGTGCACTGTGCTCGCGGATGTAGCTCGGGCGGACGGCGAAAGTCACATCACTGTGCAAAGCATGTCCTCGCAGAAATCTGAATCCAACCGATTGCGTGGGGCATGCTGCTCGCCCCCGTATCGCGCTTCTCGGGTGCATTCGAGGCCGGGTGCGGGGGTTGTCTACAACGACATCACAGTTGCGTTGATTGACTGCGGATCGGGGTGCGAGAGGTGACGCGAGCCCCGCCACCTTGACGTTTGCTGGCGAGATGCTGAAATCCGTCGATTTACGTCCGGTTTGACCGTTTGAGAAGGCCGGGGGGACCTCTTGCGGGCCAAATTGCCCCCTATTTCGCCCATAGAGCGATCGATATCCCGTTTCTAGGTATCGGCATGGGACTGGGCATAAAAGTCCGACAGCGTTCGATATCGCGTGGTTTACGGCTCTGACCTGCGGCGATCACGGGTGAGGGTGGGGCGGTGGCGTCAGGGGCCGTTCTCAGCGGTCGAGGAACGTTGTGTCGAGCCTCTCGCGCCGACGGCCGTAGCCCCTCCGCCTCGGAGTCCGGCAGCATTCCATCGTGAGACTCTCTGCCCCAGGCTGCCTGGATTTCAGTCCAGGCCGACGTCCGATAAGCGCGCGTCGCGCACAGCTCGCCCGTGGGCATCTACGGTGACATCGAGATCGCCATCTGCGGCAAAGACCACACCCTCGCCTGCTGCGTGCTGCCGGTCGGCACTGAAGGCGAGCGTCGGCGCATCGCCGGGCAGGCGGTGCAGCTGTTCTACGACCTCGGCTACACCCTCGCCGCCGACGGTCCACCATGCAGTACAGACGCCGCTGTCGACATCCTGGCCCGCGGCCACTCGCTGACGCTGTGATGAACGCCGAGTGAGAACCGGCAAGTCCGAACGGATTGTCAGTCTGCCGCCCACTGACCGCGCGTCCTCGCCTCGTGCGCGACGTACCCGGGAGATCCGAGCCCGGGGGACCGCTGGTGGGCCGGGGGTCAGGATGCCTTGGGGTACTCGTCGTTCTCGTGCATAGGGATCACTGCTAGGATTTCGCGGACCGGGCACCGCTCGCCCGTCCCGGCCGCGCCGCTGTCACGTTCGATCAGCGACCGGACGTAGGCCGTTGTGACATGCCGAGATTCTCGGCGCGGCGCTTGCTTGCCTTGTCGAGGTCAAGGCTCATTTTCACCGACTGGGGATCAGGACCGACTCGGTGTCGGGGCCGGTCTCGATCGGCTCATCGGTGTAGACCGGGTGCCGCGTCATCGCCGCCACCTCGGCGAGGCTCATGGTGTCGAACGGATCAGTCATCACGGGTCACCTCCCACTTCTCGAAGTTCG
Source organism: Nocardia sp. NPDC004711 (assembly GCF_053601595.1). NCBI lineage: Bacteria > Bacillati > Actinomycetota > Actinomycetes > Mycobacteriales > Nocardiaceae > Nocardia > Nocardia sp. NPDC004711. The sequence goes on from NZ_JBSGCB010000117.1 coordinate 8,307, forward strand.
CGATCTGATCGGAATCCAGATACTCGGCGCCGTGGGTCGAACTTCTCGAGGTGCAGGTCAAGCGGAGTCTCGAGGTGCAGGTCAAGCGGAGTGCGGAAGGTTACGCAGCGCCTGGATCGCTTCCTCGACCGTGATCATCTTTCGCTCCGGGTGCTCGGATGCCTCGATCTGATGATCGACCCACTCCCGCAGCAGGCTGGACACGTCGGTGCCACGTTCCTTCGCCAGCTCGACGAGCTTGTCCTTCTGCACCTTCGAGAACCGGACCGTGGTCGGCACAAGCGCTGCTGACTCCACCTCTGCGGCGTCGGGCACGGGCAACTCGGACACATCGGCCGGTTCGCTGCCGCGGACCAGCCGCCCAGCCAGGAAATCGCCCATGAGATCGGCGTCGGTCGCCTGCCTGGCCAGTTCTTCGATACGGCGTTCGATGTTCATTGCTGTGCCTCCCACACGGTGTATTCGGCGTTCTCGTCCACCTCGAGGGGTCGAGCTGCGTAGATCAACCAGTCCCAGCGATCCACTTGGATCACCACCACGGCAAGAGCGCGACCTTCAACTGTGCGGCTGAAGACCTGGAGCACTCGCGCGTCGAGCTTCGACTCGATCCGCTGCGGCCACCGCCACGGATACGCGAGTGCCTGCAATACCTCGACTTTCGTGACGTCATGAAGGTACTCAGCATCGCTGACGTCCCGAAAGTGATAACCCACATTGAGAGCATACAAGCGAATACGGCGGTGCGGATAGCCGCGGGCGGCCGAGATCACCAGGCGAAACAGGCGGAGTCACGGCGGGCGGGGTCATCTCACGGCGAGGGTGGGTGGAATCCGCGCGCAAGAACTGGAACCGGCCGCCCGGCCGAAATTACAGCAGCGCCCCGGTCCGGAGGTCGGGGTGGCCATGGTGGGCGCGGGATCGACGGCGAAACCGACGCTTCCCTGCAGAGGAACGACGCCGCGGGTCTCGGGGAATATGAGTGGGTCGGCGGAATGCTGGAGTCTGGGTTTCCCCGGTTTCACCTGGCTCGGGACTGGCCGGAGGACCGTTTTTGCGGGACAGGCCCGCCAGCCGCGGAGCACCTGCGGCGACGGGTGGCCGCACAGCTCGTGCGGTGTGGTAACCAATCGGCGCGGCAGCCACAACAGCTGTTTGGTCACCCATGTTGGACGCTCTGAAATCCGGTGCTGGAGCGGCGCGGCTTTGACCGTCGAGGCACGAATCGGCGGCAAATGGCGCAATCGGCATCAGATACTCGGAAATAGCTGCCCGGGCGGGGAGATCGTGCAGAATGCCGGGTGACACCGTCCGGGCCAGCAGTAGAAACCGAAGGGTAACAGGTGCAGGTGGACGAGCGGATTCTCGCAGCGAGCGTGCGACAACTGATCAACGAGGTACTGGCGCGTTACGGGTCGGTCGAGGCATTCTGCGACTACCTGCACAGCCTGCTCGAAGCGCCCACCGACCGGCTTCCCATCGCGGTCACAGAGATCCCGGCCTCAGCCGGGCGCCACCGCCGCCGGGAATCAGTGGCTTGATCGGGGCCGGGGCACCCGAAGATCGGGGGCTGGATGGTGCGCCTCAGCCGCCTCCGAGGGCGTCCTGTTCGGTGTCGTTTCCCGTGGCGGCCTATTGGATTGATTTAACGGCCGGGATCGATTCCCCAGAGCACGCGAGCGGTCTTACTACGATTCCCATCATGAAAGCTAATACCTCGGTGAGCGTGGATGACACCGTGCTCGAACAATCCAAAGAGGCTGCTCGCGAACTCGGGGTTACCTTCTCAGTGTTCACCGAGGCCGCACTGCGCGACCGCGTACTGATCACTGCCGCACGGCTCGCCGCGGACTACGAACGCGCCCACGGCCGCGACACCGCCGAGTATCTCGAGCAAGTCGAAGCCGAACGCGCGGCCATGGCCGACGCAATCCGCGCCGACAGCACAGCCTGGTGACGCCGCCGTCCCCGCCCACGGCGAGGTCTGGCACTACCTGCCGACCATCGCCAGACGCGAGAAGTCATCCTCGCTCGGCAGCGATCGCGTTCTGATCCTGTCCCGCACCGCTGCCAACACCGTCCCGCCGACCATGCCCGCCGTCCCGGTCGAACTGACACCGAAGATGCCGGGGTTGGCCGTCCCGTTCTCCGACACCGACCCTCTTCCTGGCCTGTCCGCGGTGGTATACCTAAACACCCCTGTACCGGCCGTGGCTGCACGACCGCATCGGCGTCGTCAGCGAGTCCACCCGGCGGCAAGTCGTCGGCGCGCTGGTCGACCTCATCACCCCCGCCGCCGTGATAGCGCCCGGCCGGTAGAACCCCGAGGAAATTCGGGCCTGCAAATCATGCCGACCTCGTAGCTGACGGCCCCTGCATCTGGGCGGAAGAATGTAACCCGCGCGCCTGCGGCCTCGACGTTCTGCTGATCGGGCCGACTCAAGAATTCCCTGGCGCGGTCACGCGGTCAGCGGAGGCCCACGACCCCTCGCGGCCGAGTGCGTCGAGCATCGACATGGGCTGGTTCCCCCTCTGGCCTCGCGGGTTGGTGAGAGGGAACGCCAGAGACCGGAGATCTTCGTGTTGCAGATCGTATTCGCCCAGTTCGCAATCGAATACGCCGAAACACTTCCCGTCGGGTAGCGGAGGCTTCAGCGGGATGTGGAAGGCGTACCGTGATGTGCGGCAGCGGGTGCGCTTTCGATGCGCCAGGTGTTGCCCCGGCTTGGCGTCGATGAGGGCACCGGTGGGGTGGTCCGGGTGTCCAGTGTGGTCGGGGTCGACGTCAAAGCCGACACCGCCCTGGGAGAGTGGCGACGGCGCGCGGCCAGTAGATCATCTGCGGAGTGACGAGGCCGCCGACGCTACCGATCAGCGGCACGCCGCGCGGTCGACGATGTTCTGGGCCAGGTCGTCGATGATGCGCCAGCGGGCGATGCTGGCGCGGGCACGCTGGTCGGGGCTCAGGCCGTAGGTGTTGTAGTGGTCGTAGCCGGCGTGGGTGCGCCAGAACGGCCAGGGCGGGTCGCGGTGGAAAGCGGGGCTGTTCGTGTCCAACAGGAGGAGCGAGACCCCGAGGTACCCGAACCCCAGCACGCAGCGGGGGTAGCGGATCAGCAGCATCTCGAGCTCGGTGGGGTCGATCCGGACGCGCTGGTTGGTGGAGCGATCGGTGAGCCGGAATTCCGGAAAACGACTGTCATGCAATTGAATTCACGTTGATCGGGACCGGCGACATAGGCCGTCGGAATTCGTAGTGTCGTCTACACCAT
>NZ_JBSGCB010000118.1:0-11515 GCF_053601595.1 Nocardia sp. NPDC004711
ACCGGCGCTTGCGAGGAGGCATGGAGACATCCTTCCAGCAGGACCTTCGGTCCTGCCAAATCGGTGTCCACTATCCGGGGGAAGCCTCAACTGGCAGCCGGAACCGCGCCGGAACGATGCGATAACTCGGTGCGGCCGCGATCACCACCGCGCCGTTCACCGCGAGGCCCGACAGCGCCAGGATCCACTGATGGGTCTCGATGGTCATATACGACGGACGCAGCGGGTCATAGGTGAGCAGCAGCCCCGCCTCCATCGTCACGAGCCCCAGATAGAACGCCCGCTTCAACAGCGCCTTGCCCCACACGCCGGCCACCGTCACCCCGATCAGCGCGCCCGCGCCGACCAGCGCCAGATCGGCGACCAAACCCGGAAAGCCCTCGAAATGCCCACTCGGCAGCGCCAATTCGCTGGCCGAGCCATTGATGGCCGGGGTGCGCAGCAGCGCCCACAGCGCCAGCAACACCATGGCGATGGTGAACGGCCGCGAGTCGCGAGCCCGCCGGCGCCGCAGCCGGGCCCCCGCCGCGGCGAGCGACAGCAGCGCGGCCAGCAGGGGCACGACGGTGTTCACCGGAACGGCCTCACGCAGTTGCCATGTGGTGCGCTGCGGGATGGCGTTGCCCGATCCGGCGCGCTGCGCCTCGGCCTCGGTGATGATCCCGCCACCGCTCGATTCTCGCACGCGCTCACCCCGGCTCCGGGACATGACGCAGCCCCGGTTTCGGTATGCCCATGCATCACCCACTGTTCGCCCAGAGCGGAATCGCGGCCCGCGCACTTGACCTCAATATAAGTAGAGGTTTGATGCTGGAGTCATCGACACCCCGTCGAAAGCGAAAGGGAGGCAACGAGATGCGTGTAGTGCAGGCCGAGGAGTTCGGTGGACCCGAGGTGCTGACCGTGCGGCAGGTCGCGGATCCGGTCGCCGGTCCGGGTGAAGTGGTGGTGCGGGTCGCGGCCGCCGACGTCATGTTCCTCGACACGACATTGCGCAGCGGGTGGGCACGCGACTTCTTCCCCGTCGAGCCCCCGTTCGTACCGGGCGGCGCGGTCACGGGCACGGTCGAATCGGTCGGGCCCGACGTGGACCCCGGGTGGGTCGGCAAGCGGGTCGCCACCCCGACGGCGGCCAGCGGTATCGGTGGCGGCCTGCCCGTCGGTGGTTATGCCGAACTGGCACTGGCCAAGGCCGGCACCCTGGCCGTCATCCCTGACGAGCTGAGCTTCGAGCAGGCCGCCGCCCTCGTGCACGACGGACGGACCGTGCTCGCGGTCGCCGACCGGGCCGCGATCCAACCGGGTCAGTGGGTGCTGATCACCGCCGCCGCGGGCGGTCTGGGCACCCTGCTCATCCAGCTGGCCCGCGCGGCCGGCGCGCAGGTCGTCGCCGCCGCCCGCGGGGAGGCGAAACTCGCTCTGGCGCAACGGCTCGGCGCGCACGAGGTGGTCGACTACTCGAAACCCGGCTGGGCCGAGCAGGTCCGGGAACGGACCGGTGGCGTGCAGGTGGTGCTCGACGGCGCGGGCGGCGACATCGGCCGCGCGGCCCTGGCCGCCACCGCTCCCGGCGGGCTGCTCATCGCCTACGGCAACTCGGCCGGTGGCTTCGCCGCGGTCGACGCGGAATCCGCTGCCGCCCAGGGCATTACCATCGTCTCCCTGTTCGAGATCGCGACCCCCGAGACCGACTGGCTCACCCTCCACGACCGCGCCCAGGCAGAGGTCGCCGCCGGTCGCCTCGATGTCGTCATCGGCCAGACCTTCCCCCTGGATCAGGCCGCCGCCGCGCACACCGCCATCGGCTCCCGCGCCGCCGTCGGCCGGACCATCCTCACGGTCTGAGAGTCATCGGCGTGTCGTGAACCTCCGCCCGGCCTCGGAGAGCAAGGTGGCATCGGGCGGAACACGACGCGGAGGTGGTGATGGGTACGAGAGCCGGTGCGGTCGCGGCCGTGGTGGCGGGGGTCTGGATGGCCGTGGCGGGCGCCGCGTGCGCGCAACCGGGCTTCGACCCGGACATCCTGCAGCCCGTTCACATCCCGCCGCGCACCGCGCTCTCGGTGCGCACGCTGGTGCCGGGCGCGGGCTGGGGCACCGACAACGAGACCCAGGAGCGCGCTGCCCTGTCCATCGCCAAGCTGTTCTTGGCGGATTTCGCCCTGCGGCACGGCGACGGCTCGGCCGAGGATCGTGAGCTGGGCGAGCGCATGGTCTGCAAGTCCGACGACGCGGCCGCCGACCGGATCGCGGCGAAATATCCGTACGCCATCGACGCGGTCGCCCAGGAGTACGGCCTGCGCGCCACCCACGGCCGCGGCGGGTGGGAACTGTCGACCACCAGCGTCGCCGACGTGGCCGACTTCCTGGCCGCGAAACTCCGCGACGAACCCGACAGCCTGATCCTGGCCTGGATGGAACAGCCCAGCGAACGGGCGGCCGACGGCACCCGCCAGGACTGGGGCACCGCGCGACTGCCGCAGGTGTACGGAACCAAGTGGGGCTGGTCCGATGTCGGCGCTCCGGAAGTGGCATCGGTGTCCTTCGGCCCCGGATTCACCGTCGCCGCCCACACCTACGGCACCGCCGAGCAGCAGACCGAGGATGTGCTCGGCGCGTGGTCGGCGGTGACGGACCCGGTGACTCCCAAACACTGACACTCGGCGTTGTGCCGGCGGTGTCACCGTCCGCCGGGTGTCGCGGCACATGCTTCGTCCGCCGGCACACCGCGCAATCGTTGATCCACCCAATCCATGGTCGCGCCATAGGAACTGACGTAGGCCGTCAGATGTTCACCGCCGACGATATTCTGCGTCGCCGCCACCCCCAGCGCTTCGCGCTTCGTGTCGGCCGGGATGGGCAATATCCCGAGTGCGCCGAAACGACCGCTGCAGTTGTCCTTGATGGGGGTGGTCGCGAGCCATTGCGGCGCCGGCGCTTCGTGTGATCTGTGCCATCGGAGGACCCCTTGCGCTCGGGACAGTTGTGTCTTCACAATCGTTGTGTGCTTACAACTGTCGACGAGCTGAGCTCGCGCCGGAAGACGATCATCCTGATCACCTGCTGTTTGAGCTTGCTGATCTCGTCCATGGACGCGACCATCGTGAATGTCGCCATCCCCGCCATCCGCGACGACCTGGGCGCGCCGCTGTCGCGGCTGCAGTGGATCGTCGACGTCTACACGCTCACCCTCGCCAGCCTGCTCATGCTCTCCGGCGCGGCCGCCGACCGGTTCGGGCGCAAGCGGGTGTTCCGCATCGGGCTGCTCACCTTCGCGCTCGGCTCGCTGCTGTGCAGCCTCGCGCCCACCATCGGGGTCCTGATCGGCGCGCGGTTCGTGCAGGCCGTCGGCGGTTCCATGCTGAATCCCGTTGCCATGTCGATCATTACGACCACTTTCACCGGCCGGATCGAGCGGGCCCGGGCGGTCGGCGTGTGGGGCGCGGTGGTCGGCATCTCGACCGCGCTGGGGCCCATGGTCGGCGGCGTGCTCATCGACAGCCTGGGCTGGCAGTCGGTGTTCTGGATCAATCTGCCGATCGTGGCGGTCGCGCTGGCGCTCACCACCGTCTTTGTGCCGGAATCGAAGTCGGTCAGGCCGCGCGGCATGGATCCGATCGGGCAGGCGCTGGCGATCGTGGTCCTGTTCACCCTCGTGTACGGCCTGATCGAGCGCGAGCCCGCGGTCTTCGTGGTGTCCGCCCTGGCGCTGGCCGGATTCGTCTGGCACGAGGCGCGCCACCCGTCGCCGTTCATCGATCTGCGCTTCTTCCGCAGCTTCCCGTTCTCCTCGGCCACCGTCATCGCGGTCTGCTCGTTCGCCGCGCTGGGCGCGTTCCTGTTCGACATGTCGCTGTATCTGCAAGGGACCCGGCACTTCTCGGCCGTGCACACCGGTCTGCTGTACCTGCCGATGGCGCTGGGCATGCTGTTCTTCTCGCCGCTGTCGGGGCGGCTGGTGGGCCGCTACGGCACCCGCCCCTCGCTGCTGGTCTCCGGCATCCTGATGGCGGTGGCCGCGATCGGCCTCACCCTGCTGCACCCGGACACCCCGATCTGGCAGCTGGTCATCACCTTCGCGCTGTTCGGCATCGGCTTCGGCATGGTGAACGCGCCCATCACCACCACCGCGGTGAGCGGCATGCCGCTCGATCGCGCGGGTGCGGCGGCCGCGGTCGCCTCCACCAGCCGCCAGGTGGGCGTGAGTCTCGGTGTGGCACTGTGTGGTGCGCTCACGGGCGCGGGATTGTGGTGGACCATCGCCGGTTTCGCCGCCGCGGTCACCGCGCTGGGCGTGGCCGCCAATACCGACTGGGCGTACCGTTCGCGAGATCGCGTCGCCCCCCTGCTCGAACAGAAGGTCCCCGCTCATGCCGGATGACACGCCCACGACCGACGAGGTCTGGCGGCAGCTCACCCACCTGGTGATGGACACCCGCGACACCTGGAAGCGCGCGGTGGTGGAGCGAACCGGCATGCCGTTCAGCCGGATTCGCATCCTGCGCCGGCTGCTGCCCGGCCCGCTCACCGCCAAGGAGCTGGCGCGGGCGGCCACCATGGATGCCCCCGCCACCACGGTCGTGGTCAATGATCTCGAGGAGCGCGGCCTGGTGATCCGCGAGATCGACCCGACCAATCGGCGCTGCAAGCTCATCTCGCTCACCCGCGCGGGCCAGCAGGTGGTGGCCGAGGCCCTCGCCACGCCGGACCCGGCGCCCGCCGAATTGGCCGCCCTGACCCCCGCCGACCTGCGCACACTGCACGGACTCCTGCGCAAACTCGAACACTGACTTACCCGTTCGTGATTCAACCGTTATCGTTTGTCCCGTGCGACACCGAACCTGGAAGTCCCTCGCGGCTCTCTGCGGCGCCCTGCTGATCGCGGGCACCGGCCAGAGCCTCGCCGCCGCACCGGTTTCGGGGTCGCTCGCGCGCCCGGCACCGGAAGCTCCTGTCCGCCCGCTGTTTCCGATCGCCGGCCAGACCGTGGTCCTCGATCCGGGCCACAACGGCGGCGGCGCGGCCCACACCGACGAGATCAATGCCCAGGTGCCCGACGGCCGCGGCGGCATGAAGCCCTGCAACACCACCGGCACCAGCGGTGACGACGGTTACACCGAGCACGAATTCAATTGGGATGTGGCCCAGCGCGTCCGCGACCTGCTCAGCGCCCGCGGCTACCAGGTGATCATGAGCCGCGACAGCGACACCGGCGTCGGCCCGTGCGTGAACGACCGCGGCACCCTCGGCAATCGGGTCGCCGCGGCGGCCGTGGTCTCCATCCACGCCGACGGCGCGCCCGCGGGCGCCCACGGCTTCCACGTCGCCTACTCCTCGCCCGCGCTGAACGACGCCCAGTCCGGGCCGTCGGTGCAGCTGGCCACCACCCTGCGCGACACCATGGTCGGCGCGGGCTTCACCAGCTCCACCTATGTCGGCTCGGACGGGCTGAACCCGCGGGCCGATCTGGCCGGGCTGAATTTCTCCGAGCGCCCGACCGCCCTGGTCGAGTGCGGGAACATGCGAGATCCCGGCGACGCCGCGGTCATCGAATCACCGGATGGCCGCGCGCGATTCGCGCAGGCCATCGCCACCGCCATCGCGGCCTATCTGGGCTAGCACACCGGACGGAACGGCTCATGGCGCGGGCGCTGTCTGCGCCCGATTTGCCGTGAGTACATTCGTCACGTCATTTACCGACCGATTTCGGGAAACCGGACCCACAGAGTTCCGGGGAGGACTCCTTGACCACCACCGAGGCACAGCCGCGCTCGCGCTTTGCGAACTGGCTACTAGAGGACGCGGGTGAGCATCACTCGCAGATTCAGGGGCCGATGGCGAAGAAGGCGCCCAAGGAGCATCAGCATTCCTGGTGGAAGGTCATGTGCCTGACGGGTGTCGACTACTTCTCGACGCTCGGTTACCAGCCCGGCATCGCGGCCCTGGCCGCCGGCGTGCTGTCCCCGCTGGCGACCATCGTGCTGGTCGCGCTCACGCTGCTCGGCGCGCTCCCGGTGTATCGCCGGGTGGCCAAGGAGAGCCACAACGGCGGCGGTTCGATCGCCATGTTCGCCAACTTCCTGCCGAACTGGTGGGGCAAGATCTTCATCCTGGTGCTGCTGGGCTTCGCGGCCACCGACTTCACCATCACCATGACGCTGTCGGCCGCCGACGGTGCGGCCCACATCGTCGAGAACCCGTACGTGCCCGGGTTCCTGCAGGACCAGAACATGACCATCACCCTGGTCCTGCTGGCACTGCTGGCGGCGGTGTTCCTCAGGGGCTTCAGTGAGGCCATCGGGATCGCGGTCGGTCTCGTCGGCGCGTATCTGGCGCTGAATCTGGTGGTCGCCGCGGTCGGCATCGTCAAGGTGCTGCAGGCGCCGCACCTGGTGACCGACTGGTCGCATCTGCTCACGGCCAAGCACGGCAATATCTTCGCCATGATCGGCGTGGCGCTGCTGGTGTTCCCGAAGCTGGCGCTGGGTCTGTCCGGCTTCGAGACCGGCGTCGCGGTCATGCCGCAGATCAAGGGCGATCCGGCCGACTCCAAGGAATACCCGCGCACCCGGATCAATGGCACCCGCAAGCTGCTGACCACCGCCGCGCTCATCATGAGCGGGTTCCTCATCGTCACCAGCTTCATTACCACCATCCTCATTCCAGAGAAGGAGTTCGAGGAGGGCGGGCAGGCCAACGGCCGTGCGCTGGCCTACCTGGCGCACGAGTACCTCGGCAATGCGTTCGGCACGGTCTACGACGTCAGCACCATCGCCATCCTGTGGTTCGCGGGTGCGTCGGCCATGGCGGGCCTGCTCAACCTGGTGCCGCGCTACCTGCCGCGCTTCGGTATGGCTCCCGAATGGGCGCGTCAGATCCGGCCGCTGGTCCTGGTCTTCGCGCTGGTGTCCTTCGGCATCACCTGGTACTTCGACGCGAGCGTCGACGCGCAGGGCGCGGCGTACGCGACCGGTGTGTTGGTGCTGATCACCTCCGCGGCCGTGGCGGTGACCATTTCTGCCTGGCGCAAGCAGCAGTACTCGCGGGTGCTGGGCTTCGGCGTGGTGTCGCTGATCTTCGTGTACACCACGATCGACAACATCATCGAGAAGCCGGCCGGTCTGCATCTGGCCATCCTGTTCGTGGTCGCGATCATGGTGGTGTCGTTCGCCTCGCGCATCCGCCGGGCCTTCGAGCTGCGGGCCGTCGAGGTGATCTTCGACGAGAAGGCCTGCCGGATGATCGACCAGCTGGCCGAGCGCGGCGAGATCCGCATCGTCACCCACGACATCACCGATGGGCGCTCGCCCGAGGAGTACGCGGAGAAGGAGGCCGATCAGCGGCGCGAGAGCCACATCCCGGAGTCGGAGCCCATCCTCTTCCTCGAGGTCATCGTGAAGGACCCGTCGGAGTTCAGCACCACGCTGCACGTGACCGAGGTGGACGTGGACGATTACCACATCCTCACCGTCGAGGCCGCGGCCGTGCCGAACTGCATCGCGTCCATCCTGATCGCGATCCGCGACCGCACCGGCGAGTGCCCGCACGTCTACTTCGAATGGACCGAGGGCAATCCGCTGGTCAACCTGGTGCGCTTCATGTTCTTCGGTGAGGGCGAGGTTGCCCCCGTAACCCGCGAGATCCTCCGCCGCGCCATCCCGCGCCGCTCCCAGCGGCCCCACGTCCACGTCGACAGCTAGCTCCGCACGAGGGAGCTCTCACCGCGGAATCGGACGAATTTCCGCAGTGAGAGCTCCCTTGTCGTTTCGTACCGGGCAGGGCTCGCAAATTTAGGTGTAACTCAGGGTTTCATGCATGCGTAGAATATTGCTACGCTCACGCAGCAAACGCGATACGAGACCAGGAGTACCGATGAAGCTACTTCCGAAGCCGGGCCGCCGACCGGTGACCGAACCCGGAGAGGTAGCCCTCCACGCCCGGAATGTGCAGTTCGATTGGTCCCGGACCGAACCGGTCTGGATGAAGCAGGAACCGATCGCCTCTCACGTCCTCAACGCCCTGAGCATGCTGCTGCCCGAAGGCGAGCGCATGTTCCTGGTGACCTTCGGCGAAGCCCTCGAACTGGTCAAGGACGAGAAGCTGCGGGAGGCCATGATCGGCTTCATCGGGCAGGAGTCCATGCACGCCGAGAGTCACAACGGGGCGCTCGAGCAGGTGCTGTCCGCACACGGGATCGATGTCGAACCCTATGTGCGGCAGACGGAATTCCTGTTCCGCAAGACGCTGGGCCCGAAGGCGGCTGCCAGTGAGGCGGCGCGGCAGCAGCAACTGGTCGAGCGTCTCGGCGTCATCGCCGCGCTGGAGCACTTCTTCGCCTTCCTCGGCGACTGGATCATCAACGCGGACCTCGAACAGTTCGACACCGATCCGCAGATGCTGGACCTGTTCCGCTGGCACGGGGCCGAAGAGGTCGAGCACCGCATGGTCGCCCACGATGTGGCCGAGTACTTCGAGATCGGCTATGTGCGCCGCGGTGCGCTCATGCTGATGGTGTTCCCGATCTTCATCGCACTCATCCTGCGCGGCACCAAGTTCCTGGTGCAGGCCGATCCGTCGCTGCCCAACCACCGCTACCCGATGTTGATCGGGCGGATCTTCGCGGGCATGTGGCGGGGGTCGATTCCGGGGATTCCGTCGCTGCTGATCAGTGCGCTGTCCACCTTCAAGCCCGGCTACACCCCGGAGACCGTCGGCTCGACCGCGCAGGCCGTGGCGTACCTGGCGCAGTCCCCGGCCGCCCGGGCGCTGGCCTCGTGAGCGCGGTTCGTCCCGTCCCGGTCGCGCCGCCGCAGGATCTGTTCGGCAAGGGTCGTGCCGATCGCACCACGCGGGTGCTGGATTTCATCGCCGAGAGCCGTTTGCGCTGGACCACGTTCGTGAACCGGCGTGAGCCGGACGTGCGGGTGGACGACTGGCGGATTCCGCTGGTCGTGGTGCAGCGCCGGGTGGAGGCGCACGACACCGATGTGATCAGCCTGCTGATGACCGCGCCGGACGGACGCAAGCTGCCGGACTGGCGGCCGGGCGCGCACCTGGATCTGGAATTGCCCTCGGGGAAGGTGCGGCAGTACTCGCTGTGCGGCGACCCGGCCGATCGGCACGCGTATCGCGTTGCGGTGCGGCGCATTCCGGACGGCAACGGCGGTTCGCTCGAGGTGCACGAGAGGCTGGCGGTCGGTACCCCGGTCACCGTGCGGGGGCCGCGCAATGCCTTTCCGTTCGTGCTGCCCGGGTACGGATCCTCCGCCGCGCGAGTGCATTTCGTGGCGGGCGGCATCGGCATCACGCCGATCCTGCCGATGATCCGGATGGCCGCGCGGCTGGGCGTGGAGTGGAGCATGATGTACGCGGGGCGGTCCCGCGACACCATTCCGTTCCTGTCGGAGGTGGAGTCGTTGCGCTCGCGGGTGACCGTCCGCACCGATGACGAGCACGGCATTCCCACGGCCGCGGAGCTGCTGCCGGGCGTCGGTCCCGACACCTCCGTCTACTGCTGCGGGCCGGTCGTGATGACCCAGCTCATCGCCGACGCCGTGCGCGAAATGCCCGGCGTGGAACTGTATTCCGAGCGTTTCTCGCCGCCACCCGTGGTGAACGGCACCGCCTTCCAGGTGGAGCTGGCCCGCACCGGCGAGGTCCTCGACGTGCCCGCCGACAAGTCGGTGCTCGAGGAAGTGCTGAAGGCTCGTCCGGACTCGTCGTATTCGTGCCGGCAGGGCTTCTGCCGCACCTGTGTGGTGCGGGTGCGCTCCGGCGAGGTCGACCATCGCGACACCGTGCTCACCGATGCCGAGCGCGCGGTCGGCGACATGCTCATCTGTGTATCCCGTTGCGGCGGGGACCGTCTGGTGCTGGACATCTAGCGCCGTCTCTCAACGAGGAGAAGATCGTGACCGATCAACCCACCGTCATCCCCGCCGCCGAACGCCTGGTGCGCAGCGGTGAATTCGACATCGCCGTCTACGAATACGGTGAGCCCTCCGCGACTGGAACATCTAAAGACACCATTGTGCTGGTGCATGGCTGGCCCGACGACAACCATCTGTGGGACCGGGTGGTGCCGCTGCTGGCCGACCGCTTCCACGTGGTCACCTACGACACCCGCGGGCATGGTCGCTCCACCCGCACCGACCGCACCGAGGACTACCGGCTCGAGCACTTCGCGGCCGACTTCTTCGCCGTCGCCGATGCGGTGAGTCCCGATGCGCCCGTGCACATCCTGGCCCACGACTGGGGTTCGGTGGAGATGTGGGAAGCCGTCTGCGAGCCGCAGGCCGCCGGGCGGGTCGCCTCGTTCACCTCGGTGTCCGGGCCCAACCTGGACCACCTGGGCGCGTGGGTGCGGTCGAGCCTGTCGCGCGGCAAGGTGTGGGGGCCGTTCACGCAGCTGCTGTCGTCGATGTACACCGGGCTGTTCATGACCCCGGGTGTGCCGCGGGTGGTGCTCAAGCCGCTGGGCACCGAGAAGATGTGGTCGCGCTTCGTCGGGCTGATGAACGAGACCTCGCCGGAGAACATCAAGCTCGGACCGGAATTCCGGCGCGACTTCTTCGACGGCATGCGCATCTACCGCGCCAATATCCTGCAGCGCCTGGGCGATCCACGGGAACGCCGCACCGAGGTGCCGGTGCAGCTGATCATCGCGCGCCGCGATATCGCGGTGCGGCCCGCCGGCTACGACGACACCAAGGACTGGGCGCCCAACCTGTACCGGCGCGAGGTCGGCGGCGGGCACTGGCTGCCGTTCTCGCACCCGGAACTGCTGGCCACCTCCACCGTCGAGCTCATCGACTCGCTGCGCACCGGGGAAACCCCGCGCACCCTGCGCCGTGCCGAAGTCGGCCGGGCGCAGCGGCCTTTCGAGCACCAGCTGCTGGTGATCACCGGCGGCGGCAGCGGCATCGGGCGTGAGACGGCGCTCGCCTTCGCCCGCAAGGGCGCGGATGTCGTGCTCTCCGATATCAACCTGGACTCGGCCAAGGAGACCGCGGATCTCATTGCCGCCGAAGGTGGTGTCGCATACGCCTACCAGCTCGACGTCTCGAATGACGAAGCGGTCGCCGAGCACGCGGCCGCGGTCATCGCCACGCACGGTGTCCCCGACATCCTGATCAACAATGCCGGTGTCGGCGCGGCGGGCGACTTCTTCGACACTCCCGCAACCGAATTCGACCGGGTCCTCAATATCAACCTGCACGGCGTCATCAACGGGTGCCGCGCCTTCGGCAAGGCCATGGCCGATCGCGGCCTCGGCGGCAGCATCGTCAACCTCTCCTCGATGGCCGCCTACACCCCCCAGCGCGGTTTCGCCGCCTACTCGACCTCCAAGTCGGCGGTCTTCATGTTCTCCGACTGCCTGCGGGCCGAACTGGCGGGCAAGGGCATCGGCGTCCACACCATCTGCCCCGAGAAGGTTGATGTTGCACGTATTATCCAGCTATGCGAAACCCCACCGTCGCCCCGCTGGTCGGCATTCAAGCGGCGATTTACCTTC
>NZ_JBSGCB010000119.1:0-11097 GCF_053601595.1 Nocardia sp. NPDC004711
TGGACAAGTCGATCCTGATCCGCGAGGAAACCGAGGGCACGGTCCGCTTCCGGATGCTCGAGACCGTTCAGGAATACGGCCGGGAGCAGGCCGAGAACAGCGGGAAATACCCGGAATACGTTCGACGGCATCGGGATTGGTGCGAGCGGTTGGTACTCCAGGTGGAAGCGGAATGGATCGGCCCGCACCAGCTGCAGTGGATTGCCCGATTGGAGCGGGAGCTGCCGAATCTGCGAAACGCGCTGGAGTTCAGTCTGTCCGAGTCGGGCGAAACCGCGTTGCGGATCGTCACCGCCCTGTACCAGTTCTGGACATTGCGCGGGCGGCTCGGCGAGGGCCGCCGCTGGTACGAGCGCGCGCTGGCCCAATCGACCGATGCACCGCCGCTGGGTCGGGCCAAGGCTCGCTGCGGGGCCGCCACGATGGCCGTCCTGCAGGGTGACCTACCGGCCGCCGCCGAGCACGTGGCGCAGCTCGAGGCCCTGGCCGAGCAGACGGCGGACCCACTGGTCGCGGCCCTGCTCGCCCACGCCAAGGGAAACTATTTCCTCACGGGCGGTGCTGACAATCCGGCTGATGCGGGTACCGCCCTGCTGGCCGATGCCATCGACATCTACGAGGCATCCGGTGACCTCAAATCGCAGCTGGACGCCCGGATTTCGCTCGGCTGGGTTTACGCGCAACAGGGCGACATCCCGCGGGCTCTCGCGGGCCTCGAGAAGGCGCTCGCGATCACCGAATCCGCCGGTGAGACGGTGTATCGGTCGTGGGTGCTGTGGGCGATGGGATTCGCCGTGTGGCGAACCGGTGAGCCCGATCGCGCCACCTCTCTGTTGCTGGAGGGAATTCGAGCGGCCCGGCTGGTGTCCGATCCGGTCGTCGCCACCATCTGTCTGGAGGCGCTGGCTTGGATCGCGACCGAGCAGCGCGATGCCCGCCGCGCCGCTACCCTGCTGGGCGCCGCCGATACGCTCGGCCGCATCGGTGGCAGCTCCATCCCGATGTTGCCCAATATGCTCGTCTACCACGAGGAATTCACCCGCCGCAGTCGCGAGATACTCGGCGCGCGTGCCTTCGAGGCGGCCCATCGGGAAGGCGCCGCACTGAGTTTCGATGCCGCAGCGGGCTTCGCGCTCGGCGAGCAAGCCGAAGCGGCCGCGCCGCCCCGCCGTTCCGGAGGAAAACTGACCAAGCGTGAGCGCCAGGTCGCCGATCTCGTCGCGGACGGCCTGACCAACCGGGCGATCGCGGCCCGGCTGGTGATTTCACCACGCACCGCCAATGCACACGTGGAACATATCCTGACCAAACTGGGGTTCACCTCGCGCGCACAGATCGCGGCCTGGGCCGCCGAACAGGCCGAACTCTGAACTGCGCCGGGATCGGGCGGGTCAGTCGAAGAGGATCACCTGGCGGAGGGCGTGGCCGGCGGCCAGTTCGTCCATGGCGGCGTTGATGTCTTCGAGGCGGATGTGGGCGGAGACGAGGCGTTCGACGGGGAGGTTGCCCGCGCGCCACATGCGGACGAATTCGGGGATGTCGCGGGCGGGGACGGCGGAGCCGAGGTAGCTGCCGATGATGGCGCGGCCCTGGGCTACCAGGGCGAGGGGGGAGATGGAGGCCCGGGCGTCGGGGGCGGGGAGGCCTACGGTGACGGTGACGCCGCCGGGAGCTGTTGCGGCTACGGCGGTTTCGAAGGCTCGGATGTTGCCCGCGGCTTCGATGACCGCCTCGGCCTGGATGGTGCCGGCGGCGATTTCCTGAGGGGTGTAGGCGGCGGTGGCGCCGAGTTCCAGGGCGGTCTTCAGTTTGTCGGGGACGGTGTCGACGGCGATGACCTCGCGGTCGGTGCCGGCGCGGAGGGCGGCGGCGACCAGGACGGCAGCCATGCCGACGCCGCCGAGGCCGACAACCATGATGCGGTCGGCGGGACCGGGTTTGGCCGAATTCAGCAGGGCGCCACCGCCGGTGAGGACGGCGCAGCCGAGGACGGCGGCCACCTCGGGTGGGACATCGTCGTCGACCGGGACCACCGAGCGGCGATCCACAACAGCGTGCGTGGCGAAGGCCGAAACACCCAGGTGGTGATGGACTTCCGCGCCGTCGCGCAGCAATCGCCTTCCGCCGGCGAGCAATTCGCCCGCATTGTTGGCGAGACTGCCGGGTTCGCAGGGGGTGCGGCCGTCGGTGGCGCAGCCGGCGCACTCGCCGCAGCGGGGCAGGAAGGTCATGACGACCCGCTGGCCCACGCGCAGGTCGCTCTCACCGGGGCCGACCGCCTCGATGCGGCCGGATGCCTCGTGGCCCAGCAGCATCGGCACCGGCCGCACCCGGTTGCCGTCCACCACGGACAGATCCGAGTGGCACAGCCCGGCCGCTTCGATCTTGACGAGCAGTTCGCCGGGTCCGGGTTCGCCCAGCTCCAGCTCGCTGATGGTGATCGGCTTCGAGTCGCCGAAGGGCGTCTGGGCCCCGATGCGTTCCAGGACGGCACCACGAATCCTCATGCGCCCGACGCTACTCCATCGCACCTTCCCAGACAGTGCGAAATCTGCTTCCATTGAGGCCGGACAGGAGCATCCATGAGCACATCGCTGACCACCGGCAATCGAGCCTGCAATCATGTGGTGACGCAGTTCTTCGGCACCGTCGCCCGCGCCTACGACACCGCCGCCCTGCAGCAGGTCGTCTACCGCCCGCCGCAGGATCAGGTCCTCGCCGAACTTCGCACCGCCGGATCGCGCCGCATCGCCGACATCGGCTGCGGCACCGGCATTCTCACCGCCCGCATCCAGCGCGAACTGCGCCCCGAGGCGGTCTACGGCGTGGATGCCTCGCCGGGCATGCTGGCCCAGGCCCGCGCCCGCTCCGCCGCCGTGCAGTGGCGGCAGGCCGCCGCCGAGCATCTGCCCTTCGCCGCGGGCGAACTGGACGCGATCGTGAGCACCAGCGCCTTCCACTTCTTCGATCATCCGGTCGCGCTGCGCGAATTCCATCGGGTGCTGGCGCCCGGCGGGCTCGTCGCCATCGCGACCATGCATCCCTCCGGCCCGACCTCCCGGCCCATTCAGCGGCTCACCCGCAGCCCGCGTTTCCCGGCCCACGCGCCTTCACCGCGCGAGACCCGGAAACTGCTGCAGGACGCCGGATTCGAGGTCGTCGATCAGCGCAAGATCACCCGGCCGCTGCCGTCGTGGCTGATCCCCGACATCATCACCGTCGGACGGCGCGGGCGGTAATCGCGGTCACTTCCCCGGGTCGTCGCCGCCGCGGAAGCACACGGTGAGCTCGAGTTTGTTCCAGACCACCCAGACCGCGCCACGGCCGTCGCGCGGACAGCCCGCACCCGAGGTGGCGCCCTCGAGCACCGCGGTCGCCTGGACGATGTGGTCACCCGGAGTCCCGCAGGCGACCTTGGACGGGACATCCATATCGGCGGTGTCGTAGCAGACCCCGGTCCGCCAGTCGAAGGTCAGGCACAGGTGGTAGCGGGCCTTGCCGGTCTTGTCCTTGGGCGCGGATTCCAGCGTGTACAGCGGGCCCGAGCAGGGGTCCGGGCCGATCTGCAGCACCCGGTAGTTCGCGTCCACCGAGTTGCAGTCCGACGGCTCCGGCGAGCCGGCCTTCCAACTCGGTGCGCCGGAGGCGTCCTTGGCCTGCTGGATGGGCACCTCGACACAGTCCCCCGCCTTCAGCGCGGCCATCGGATCGGGGGCGTCGGGCCTGGCGGAGGTGGTCGGCAGCCCGGCCTGTACGAGTTCCGGTGGCGCGGCAATCGCCTTGCCCGCGACGGTGTCCCGGGGCAGCGGCGAAATCATGGCGGTCATCGCGCCGAACACCAGCACCCAGCCGACCAGGGCCGAGCCCGCTGCCACCGCGCGCGTCCCGCGGCTCGCCCGATGCGGTGTCCGTCGCGCTCGGCTCGCGACCGTCGCCGCGAGGCAGAGCAGCAGCACCGCCACATCGGCAGCCCAACCGACGCCGTGGCTCCCCACCACACAATCCCCTGTCTCAACTCAACTCGTCTGCAAGCTATCCCACCGGTGAGCTTCGGGCAAAACCGGCGAACAGCCCGCGACGGGCTCAGGAGGCGAGTTCGGGGGTGGACTCGGCGAGCGCGGGCGGCCAGGGCGTCGGGGTGATATTGGCCGGTTTGGTGGCGGGGCCGGCGTCCCAGTCGAAGTGGACGCCGACCCATGCCCGGGGTTGTTCGAAGGTGATGGCGCGCGCGTCGAAGGAGACGCGGCGGAAGGAGATGTCGCCGAAGAAGTCGCCACCCGCGAAGGTCACCGACCGCCCCGCGAACACGGCATCGGCGAAGGAGACCTTCCCGTGGTACTCGGCCCGGGCGAAGGACACCTCCTGGGTGCGGCCGGTGCGCCACCGCACCTGCGCGCCCAGCCGGGTGCCGTCGAAGGAACAGGACTCGGAGTAGAAGCGGGAACCGGCGAAAGTCACCCGCGCGCCGGTGAACTCGGCACCGGCGAAGCTGACCCGGTCGCCGTCGAACACGGCGCGTTCGAAGGTGGTCAGGGCCGCGGCGAAGCCGGCCTCGGCGAAGACGGCGGGCTCGCCCGCGAAGGTGACGCGGTCGAATGCCGTTCGCGCGCCCCGGAATTGCGCGCCCTCGAAACTCACGCCGCCACCGAAAGTGGCCTCGGTGAAGGTGGCTCCGGCATTCTCGCGGTCGGTCCGGTCGACCTCGGTGTGCGCGAAGACCGCCCGGTCGAAGACGGCCATGCTGCGGAAGACGGCCCCGCGGAAGGTGACCCGCTCCCCCAGGAACCGCGTCTGCTCGAAGGACACGGTGCGGCCGCTGAGGAACATGGCGTTGGTGAAGCGGGTGTTGCGGCCCGCGAAGACGGCGTGCCGGAAGTCGGCGTTCTCGAACACGGCGTCGGAGAAGTCGAAATCACAGCCGCACCATGGGGTTTCGGCAGCAGGACGCAGATGCTCGGCGATCACCCGCACGATGGTGTCGCGGACCTGCCGATCGTTCTGGCGATAGGTGTACACCCGTTCCACGGCCGTGCCGTGATCCTCGATGCGCTGCGATCTGGAGGCCAGGTGACTGGCCCCCTCCTCCGGTTGATACGGCAGCCGTAGGTACCCGCACAGCACATCCACGCACTGCTGCCGCCGCCAGCGGGCGGAGAATTCGTCGGCCACCCCGGCCATGGCGTAGACCCCGGCGATGCGCACCGCCACATCGGGATCCCCGAGCTGACGGGCGGCGGCCCCGAAGACATCGGCGAAGCGCCCGCGCTCGGCATCACGCTGCCGCCGGTAGGCCACCACCAGGGCGACCGCTCCGAAGACACCCGCCGTCACGGCGAGCGAAATCTTGCTCAGATCCAGCTGATTCGGCGTCTCGGCCCGCGCGCCCAGGAAGTGCCACAGCACCCACCAGGTGACGCCCGCGACGGCGAGCCCGCCGAGCACGGCCACCACCGCCGACACCATCAGGCCCGATCGGTGTACCGTCCGGCTCACCACCCCACCGAACCTCCACCGCCGCATAGCCGAAGAATAGCGACCCCGGCCCGGTCACGCATCGGATGCGACAATTCCACCGCGACTTCGCGCACCCGAAAATCGCAACACGCCAAACCGTTTCGCCGAGAATGTGGTGTGCCTGCGCGGCAGCAGCACAGAGTCGATACGGCGCAGCACCGCCTCCGACCGGCAGCACCACCTCCGACCGGCAGCAGCGCCGTATCCGCCTGGTGCCGAATACGGCGTCCGCCCGGCGACACAGGGTCACCGGGCGGACGCAGGCACGGCCATTCGGGAAATCAGGCGGCCGTCGCTGCCTCCACGGGCTCCTCCACCTCCGCGGCCTCCGCATTGCGGCGCAGCCCGATACCGGCGGCACCCAGGCACGCCAGCGCCACCACGACCACGAACCACGGGAACACGGTGCTCAGCCCCCAGGTGGTGGCCGCCCAGCCCGCCACCACGGTCGGCACCGCCATGGCCGAGTAGGCCAGCAGGTAGTAGGCGGACATGGTCTCGCCCCGCTTGTGCTGCGGGACAACGTTGGACAGGTGCCGCAGCGATCCGCCGAAGCCGAGCCCGAAGGTGCCGCCGAGGGCGAATCCGGCCAGCAGCACCAGCACCCAGTTGTGGGTGTTCAGCGCCGGAATCGTGATCACCAGCGCGATCGCCATGCCGATATCGCCGGCGATGGCCGCGCGCCGGGCCGGAATCCCGCCCGCGATGGCCTGCGCGATCGCACCCGCGGTCGCTGTCGAAGCCACCACCGCACCGCCGAAGACCAGATTGTGGATGCCCGTCTTGGCCGAGGCCAGCGACGGATACAGCGACAGCAGCACGCCCAGCACCGACCAGGCCGCCATCACGCCCAGCGCCGAGAACCAGAAGTCACCGCGGATCTCCTGCGGCACAGCCGGTTTGGCAATGGTGATGCGCTGCTTCTGCCGCGCCCCGTGCGGCTCCCGCAGCGCCAGCACACCGGCCGCGATGAGCACGCACACCAGTGTGATCACCACATACGGCGTGCGCAGCGGATGCGGCGCGTACTGGGCCAGCACCGCCGAACCCAGAATCGCCACGGCCATACCGACATTGAAGGCCACCCCGGACAGCTGCCCGGACCGCGCGCCCTGCTGCGGCCGCAGATCAAGCAGTGCCGCCGCGCCCGCCACCACGGTCGCGCCGACCGCGGCCCCGTGCACCGCCCGGGCCAGCAGCAGCATGGCCACATTGTCGGCGAGCAGGAATACCACCAGGCCCACGATCATGAGGGCGAACGCACCCAGCAGGACCGGCTTGCGGCCCACCACGTCCGAGATCCTCCCCGAAACCAGTACCGCGCCCAGCGCCGCGACCGCGTAGGCGGCGAAGACGAAGGTCGTGGTGAGCGGGGAGAAATGCCAGCTCTGCTGATAGATCCCGTACAGCGGGGCCGGTGCGCCCGAAACGCCCAGTGCCACACCGCTGGCCGCGAGGATGAGCGCATAGGCCCAGGTCTGGCTGCCCTGTTCGGCTCGAGTCGTAACCACCGTTGCCGATGCCATCGAACCCTCCATCAGGTAAGTTTGATTATGATCGAACCAAACCCTACGCGGGGTTCGACGATTATCAAACTAGAAATCCGAGTGAGGTAGCTCATGCCCGACACCGAAGCGCTGCCCGCGGTGGCCCCGCTGCCCGCGGTGCTCGGCGCACTACAGGACCCGATACGCCTGGAGATCGTCCGGCGCCTGGCCAGTGCCGGCACCCCGCTGCGCTGCAGCCTGACCTACGACGGCGTCAGCAAATCGACCGCCGCCCACCACTTCAAGATCCTGCGCGAGGCCGGCGTCACCGCCCGCGTCACCATCGACGGCAACACCCACCTGCGCCTGCGCTCCGCCGACCTGGACACCGCCCTCCCCGGCCTGCTCGCCGCGGTACTGGCGGCCGCGAATCGTGAACGCGATGACACTCCGGCCGGCGCGGACACCCCGGCCGGCGCGGGCGAGCGATTCGTGACCCGAGAACAGTTCGTCGCCGCGTCAGGCGCCGCGCCGACAGCTGATCTCGCGGCATTCCGGGCCGATCAGGACGCCGCCTGGCCGGGTCACCACTGACCGGCAGAACGATCTCGCCCGCACCACATCATCCGGCGGTGACCCGGGCGGCGGCCGATTGCGCACGCAGCGACTCGTTTTCGCGGCGCAGATCTTCGATCTCCGCGGTCAGCCGCTATTGCTCGGCGGCGTAGCGGCGTTCCAGGGCGATGGCCTGGTCGAGGCGTTCCTTGGTGAAGCGGGGGCGGATGTATTCGACGCAGTTCCAGTGGCAGGCCCCGACGGTGATGACGATCGCCTCGATCAGGATCGGGTGAGCGGCAGGGACTTCCACCAGTCGACCACGCCGCTCGGGGTGGCCGGATTGCCCCGGGTGTACAGCAGGAGCTTCTCCCGCGCGGGATCGTCGAAGAAGGTGGTGGCGAAGGCGGTGGAAGGCACGTCCGGAACGGAATCGAAGCGCAGATTCGTGTATTGCTTTGCGCCGCAGTACTCCTTGAAGGAGAGGTTCTCGAAGGTGCTGCCCGCCGGGCGGATTCGATTCGCCACCGCGCGGGCCGCCGCGCCCGAACCGTAGGCGAACAGGACGTACTCGCGGACGTCGTGGTCGGCCGAGTACTGGCAGTCCCAGGCCGCCGACCACCCTTCGAAGGCCCACGGCGGCAGGAAATCCTTGGTGTCGTGATCCACCACCCGGCAACTCGCGGCGCGAAAACCCGCACCGAGCTCGGGCATCCGGGGAACCAGTCCCGGGAATTGCGCACTGATCTCGCCGATCTCGGCGACGGGCTCCTTCGGCTTCTCCGACTTGCCCAACGGCGTGAACAGGAAGACCGCCAGCCCCAGCGCGGCCGTCAGGCAGGTGCCGAGCAGCACCACCGTCCGCACCCCGACCGGCCAGCGGCGCATCGACCGCGGCGAAGTCGCCTCCGCCGGTGGCGCTTTCAGATGCCGGCCGGTGGGCGGCTCGAACAGGTCCGGGATGTCGACCAGCCGTCCCGAGCGCAATGCGACCGAGGACTGTGGCACCCGCCGCTGCCCCGAGGTCTCCGCGGGCGCCGCCCGGCGCGCGACCGGCGCCGATCGAACCGCGTTCGGATTCCCCCGGCGGACGGCCGGTGAATTCGCCCGGCGGGCAGGGGTTTCCGGGCCCCGCGCCCGCGTGGGGGCTTGCCCCGGGCCCGCCGCGACCCCGGCCGTCAGCGCCCGCTGCGCCGCCGCCGCGAATTCCGAACACGACGGGTATCGCTCTTCCGGATTCTTCGCCAGCGCCCGCGCCAGCACCGGATCCAGCGCCGTGGGCAGCCCGGGCCGCAGGCTCGCGACCGACGGCGGCCTGTCGTACAGGTGCGACTTGACGATGGCCCCGAGATCGGCGGCCGGGAACAACGGCACCCCGGTGAGCAGCCGAAACAGCGTGCAGGCCAACGAGTATTGGTCCGACCGATGGTCGACCGGGTGATTCTGCAACTGCTCCGGAGCGGCGTAGGCCAGCGTCGCCATCACCGAGCCGGACCCGGTGAGGCGTCCGGTGTCCTCCTGCAGCCGCGCGATCCCGAAGTCGGTGAGCAGCACCCCCGCCTGCTGTTCCCGGGTCTCGCGGGCCAGCAGGATATTGGCGGGCTTCACATCTCGGTGCAGCACGCCCACCCGGTGCGCGTAGTCGAGGGCGTCGGCGGTGGCGGTGACGATCTCCACCGCCCGCTCGGGCGACATATCGGTCACCGCCTCGGCCTCGGTGCCGTCGACGTACTGCATGGCGATCCACAGCCGCCCGTGCTCGACACCCCGGTCGTACACCGTGACCACGCCGGGGTGATTGAGCCGCGCGGCGAGGTCGGCCTCGCGTTCGAAGCGGGTGTGAGTCACGGTGTCGCCGTGGTACTCCGAGTTCAGCACCTTCAGCGCGATCCACCGGGGCAGCCGCGGATGCCGGGCCAGGTACACGGCCCCCATGCCGCCGCGCCCCAGCTCTCGCTCGATCACGTACCCGGCGAAGTTCTCACCTGGAGAAAGCACAACCCCTCCCATTCCGGCGAGGTGATCATAGCCACAAACGGGCATACCTCACCGGCCAGGCGGGACTACTGCCGAGTAGCGATCTCAGTCCACGAGATGACGCACGGCGGCGGGCAGGTCGCGGGTGCGGCGGTAGGGTCCGGCCACCGCGACGCCGAAGGGGCGGGCGAGCAGGGCGGCCGCGATCCGGGAAACCTCATCCGTGGTGACTTCGTCTATGCGAGCGAGGGTTTCGGACACGCTGCGGTGGTTGCCGTAGCTGAGTTCCGAGCGGCCGATCCGGTTCATGCGCGAACCGGAATCCTCCAGCCCCAGCACCAGACCGCCCCGTAGCGAACCCTTGGCGCGGGCGCATTCGGCGTCGGTGATGCCGTCGGCGGCCACCTCCTCGAGCACCCCGCGCGCCAAACTCGCGACGCGGCCCAGGTTTTCGGGCTGGCAGCCGAGGTAGACCGAGAACGCGCCGGTGTCGGCGAAGGTGTCGACGCTGGAGTACACCGAGTACGCCAGTCCGCGCTCCTCCCGAATGCGCTGGAACAGCCGCGAACTCAGCCCGCCGCCCAGCACCGTGTTGAGCACCGACAGCGGCCAGCGCTTCTCGCCCTCGTGCCGGCCGAAGGCGCGGGTGCCGAACACCAGATGCGCCTGTTCGCTGTCGCGCTGGATGCGCAGCAGCTCCGGATTGCCGCGCGGCCGGAACCGGCCCTCGCGCCGCGGAGCGGGTTCCAGCCCGGATTCGAGCTGATTCCCGAAGGCGCGGTAGACCAGTTCGACGGTGTGCTCGTGCTCGATATTGCCGGCCACCGCCACCACCATGCGGTCGGGCCGGTAGCGGCGCTGGTGGAACGAGCGCAGCTGCTGGGCCTGCATGGCCTCGATGGTCTCGACACTGCCGATCACCGGGCGGCCGATCGGATGATCACCGAACAGCGCGGTGAGGAAGCTGTCGCCGACGATGTCCTCGGGATCGTCGTCGCGCATGGAGATCTCCTCCAGCACGACCTGCCGTTCCACCGACACGTCCTCGGCGCGGCACAGCCCGTTCATCACCACGTCGGTGACCAGGTCCACCGCCAGCGGCAGATCCTCGTCCAGCACGTGCGCGTAGTAGCAGGTCTGCTCCTTGGCGGTGAAGGCGTTCAGCTCACCGCCGACCGCGTCCATGGCCTGCGCGATATCCAGCGCCGAGCGCGAGGGCGTGGCCTTGAACAGCAGATGCTCGAGGAAGTGCGCGGCGCCGGCCACGGTCGGGCCCTCGTCGCGCGAGCCGACCCCGACCCACACGCCGATCGAGGCCGAGCGCACGCCCGGCACATGCTCGGTGACCACCCGTAGACCGCCGGGCAGTACGGTGCGGCGCACGCCGATATCCGTTGCGGGCGCTCGATTCTGGGCAACCACCAGTGAAGAGCCCCCCTGCTCCAGATTCCGGAGCAAGGGGGCCGTGTCTGTCGCGGGGGGGGCGGGGCCCCCCCCCCCCCCCGGCGGGGGGGTGGGGACCCGAGAAATAAAAAAAAAAGGTGGGGGGGGGCGCCGCCGCGGG
>NZ_JBSGCB010000120.1:0-11089 GCF_053601595.1 Nocardia sp. NPDC004711
GGTCACGCTGGCGACGACGCCGCCAGCATCAAGCCCGGTCATCGCACTACCGACGGCGCGGCCACCCAATCACCTGAGTGCAGTTGCAGTACTAGCCGACGGCAACCGTCATCTTGCCGCCGGCGGTCCCGGACTCCATCACCTCGTGCGCCCGCACGATCTCGCCGAAGGTGAAGGTGCGCACCGGTTTCGCGTGGTACACACCGGCTTCGGCCTTGGCGACGAGGTCCGCGAGCGGGACCGCCGAGAGCGGGAATCCGGGCGTCCCGAGGACGAAGCTGCCGAAGAAGGACAGCTGGACTCCACTGGGCAGGTCGGCGATCGGGTTGAACTCGGGCACGGGGGCCAGGCCGCCGAGGAATCCGGCCTGGCAGACGCGCCCGCGCGGTCGCACGGTCGCGACCGAATCACGCAGGACGGAGTTTCCGACCAGGTCCAGCAGGGCGTCGACGACGAATCCGGCCGCGCGCACGCGCTCCGACAGATTGCCGTCCTCCGTGAGAACCACTGCGGCACCGATCTTTTCGAGCATCGCCGCATTGGCCTGCGATCGGGTGGTGGCGATGACCGTGGCCCCGAGGTCGGCGGCGATGTTCACCGCCGCCTGTCCCAGTGCCGAGGTCGCGCCGCGCACCAGCACCGTCTCACCGTCCGTGACGGCGAGATTGTCGCGCAGCGTGGTCCACGCGGTGGCGTAGACCTCCGGGACGGCGGCGAGATCGGTCCAGGCCAGAGCCGTGTCGACCGCCACGACATTGTCCGCGGGCACGGTGACCAGCTCGGCGTAGGAGCCATTGCGGGTGCGGCCCATGCCACCCATGATCGCCACGACCGGGGTCCCAGGGGCCAGCTTGCCCGAAGGGTCGGCAGCGACGACGCCCGCGGCTTCGATACCGGTCACCTGGGCGACATCGCCCCACTGCCCCGACCGCATGTAGGTTTCCGCATGGTTGAGCCCGAAAGCCTTGACCTCGACCAGGATTTCACCCGCGTCCGGTACCGGATCGGGCAGTTCGGTCACGGTGAGCACCTCGGGCGCACCGTAGTGGGAGATGATGATCGCCTTCATGACATACCTTCATTCTTGAGTGAGTGTTCAAATATTGGTGGGAAAAGGGGGCCGTCCACAAAGACGGCCCTGCAACGGTTTTCGCCGCGCCTAACCGGGCGACAGCCCGGCGAAGGCATTGTCGACGATCGCGCGCAACACCGGCTCGTCGGGATTGGCCTTGCCGACCACCATCAGCCCCTGCGATGTAGCCACCAAGCCCTTCGCAACGGTGACGGGATCGACGTTCGATCGGACCTCCTTGCGACGCACGGCATTCCGCAATGCGTCCCGCATCCGATCCTCCAGCCGCGCCAGATGCCCGCGCACCACGGCAGCGGCCGCGTCATCGGTGGCGGCGTTCTCGATGGCGGTGTTCACCAGCAGGCAACCCATCCGCCCCTCCGGTGAGAGCAGGTCGGCCACCAGCCCGTCGAAGTAGCCGCGCACCTGCGCCAGGGACGCGTTCGGATCATCGAGTTCGCCCAATTTCCGGGGCACGATCAGGTCCGAGTAGCGCCGCAGCGAGGCCAGGAACAGCGCGTGCTTGCCGCCCGGGAAGGCGCTGTACAGGCTGCCGGGTTTCACGCCGGTCGCCTTGACCAGGTCCTCCACCGAGGTGGCCCGATACCCGCGCTCCCAGAAGCGGCGCATGGCGGCATCCACCACGTCATCGGGTTCGAATTCGCGAGTGCGGGCCATAGGCACACAGTACTTGAATGGTTGTTCAAGAATCAAGGGCGCAGCCGTGACCGATCCCGCGACCCGGCGGACACGGATACACCACATCGCCTGCGCGAACTCCTACTCCCCAGTAGCATTCGAGCGTAAGCCCTACGGGGCGAACGACTTTCGATCGCACGGGATGGTCCCCATGACAGCACCGGCCACAGGAAGCACCGAACTCCACCCGCCGCGGTGGCAGCCCGCACCCATGCGCTGGCACAACACGCCGGTCACCTGGGGGCAGTCCTGGCGGCTGGCGCTGGGACTGCCCGGGCGGATCCGGGAGCGCACCATCATGCAGTACCTGGCGGCCGAGCTGCCGGGTCAGGACGATGTGCTGATCGCCCGCCTGCCGATGGCGAAGTATGTCGTCGTGCGCAGTCCGGAGCTGGTCCGGCACGTGCTGATCGCCAATCACGAGAACTATGTGCGCGGCGCC
Organism: Nocardia sp. NPDC004711; assembly: GCF_053601595.1. Taxonomy (NCBI): domain Bacteria; kingdom Bacillati; phylum Actinomycetota; class Actinomycetes; order Mycobacteriales; family Nocardiaceae; genus Nocardia; species Nocardia sp. NPDC004711. Next base: position 2,214 of record NZ_JBSGCB010000120.1, read on the forward strand.
GAATTCGACATGCTCGCCGTGGTTTTCGGCCAGGGCCTGGTGACCCAGCGCGACGATCGCCTCTACTACCGCAACAAACGCCTGGTGCAGCCGATCTTCGCGCGCAGCGCCATCGACCAGTTCGATGTGCCCATGGTCGAGGCGGCCCAGGAGACGGCCCGGCGGCTGCGGGCGGCCGGGGCGCCGGTCGACGTCGGCGTGGAGATGACCCGCCTCATGCTGGATATCGTGGCGCGCACCATGTTCGGCACCGACCTGGACGGGCCCATCTCCAAGATCAAGCTCGAGCGGCTGCTCAAGTTCTTCGGCGTGGGCGTGGTCACCAATGTGAGCCGGACGCTGCGGCCGCTGTCCATGTGGCTGGTGCGCCGCACCGAGAAGCCCGAGAAGCAGGCGGGCTCACGGATTCCGATCCGGGCTCTCCGCGCCTTCTCCTGGATGGTGGCCCCGCACATCATGTTCGAGCTGCACGGCATCGAGAAGGCCGTGGCCGGAATCATTTCCGATCATCGCGAGGGCCGCCTCACCCGCAAGGACAATCTGCTCGGCCTGCTGATGGCGGCCACCGATCCCGAGACCGGGCACAGCTACACCGATCTCGAAATCCGGGACGAGCTCATGACATTCATCGGGGCGGGCATGGAGACCTCGGCCACCGCGCTGACCTGGGTGTGGAAGCTGCTCGCCGACCACCCCGAGGTCCGGCAGCGCCTCCACGAGGAGCTCGACACCGTGCTCGGCGGGCGCGCTCCCACCGCCGCCGACGTGGACAAGCTGGTGTGGACCAGGGCCGTCTTCCTGGAGACGATGCGGCTGTACCCGCCGATCATGGCCTTCAGCAAGGTGGCGCTGGGCGAGGACGTGCTGGCGGGCTATCGCATCAAGCGCGGCACCACCATCATGATCAGCATGCACGGGGTGCACGGCAATCCGCGGGTCTGGGATCGAGCGGGCGAGTTCGATCCGACGCGCTATCTGCCGGAGAACATGACCCGGGCGCATCGGGAGGCGTCGCTGGCGTTCGGGGCGGGCAAGCGGATCTGCATCGCGCAGAACTTCGCGACCATGGAGGTGGTGCTGTCGATCGCCACCATCGCTCAGCAGCTGGATCTGCGGATCGCCACCAGCGAGCCCATCCGGCCGCAGCTTTCGTTCATCGGCGCGCCCGACAAGCCGCTGCTCATGCAGGCCGTGACCCGGGACTGATCAGCGGGTGCGGGCGGCGCCTCCGGTCGCCCGATAGGCGGCCGGGGTCATGCCCAGCTCGATGCGGAAGGCGCGGTAGAACTGCCGTTCGGTGGCGAAGCCGGAGTTGTGGGCGACGGCGGTGACGGGGAGATCCGGTCGGGCGGTGAGCAATCCGCAGGAGTACTCGATTCGCATCCGGCGCAGCAGGGTCGCCGGGCCCTCCTCGAATTGTTCGAGGACGCGGTACAGGGTCCGGCGTGACACCCCGCAACCGGCCGCGATGCCGTCGACCGTGAGGCGCGGATCGCGGCAGTGCCGTCGCATGAATTCCATGACCTGCCTTCGGCTCAGCGTCTCCGCCGGCTCTCCCCGGACCGTCCGACCGATGGTCAGGGAGATGGCCGAGGCCAGCAGGTCCACCGCCGAACCGGCCAGGACGGCTGCCTGTTCGGGTGCGGTGTTCTGCAAATCGGTCAGGTCGCGGAGGAAGCCGGTGACCACGCCGGCCGGACTGCGCTGCGCCACGGCGGTCGCGGTCGGGATCTCGCGCGGGGTGATCGCGGCCCGCTGCCGCAACCGGCTCAGCGGCACCTGTACCGCCGCCATCTCCCAATCCCCCTCGAACTCCCAGTGATACGGCCGCGTGCTGTCGTAGAAGACCATCTCTCCCGGCCCGACCTCGGCGACCCGGCCGTCCTGATGCAGCCAGCCGCGGCCGGTGAGCTGAATGCTGGTGTGCAGGAACTCGTCATCGGTGCGGGCGATCAGGGTCCGGGTGCGGTCCACCCGCTGCCGGGTGGCCCCCAGTTGCGACAACTCCACATCGCCGTAGGTTCCGTGCACGATCCACCCCGTGAACCGCTCCGAAGTTCGCGGCGAAACCGCAAGCGGCACATAGGCTTCACTGAGCCCCGCCTCCCACTGCTCGAACACCCGGCCCGAGTATTCCCCGTCCCCTCCCCGGACCTCGATCCGCCGAACCCCCGACAACCCGACCACTCCGAACTCACCCGACACCACGATCAGTACCCACCCAGTCTTTCACGTCCCACACGGGCAGGTATGAAGCGAGCCAACGCCTTCGACCGCATCGGCACCTGTACGCGGCGCCGGCTGTCACCGACCCGATCGAACGCGATCGGATCGAGCTGTCACGCGGCAGTGGTCTTCTCGGCCGCGGCGATCCGGCTGGCGGATCGAGCCAGTGCGGCCCAGTGCCGGGCCTGCTGGGAGGCCAGTTCGGCGACCAGGGCGGCGCAGTACGGCGGGAGATCATCGGCCAGGTCCGCCCAGGCCACGGGATCCGCGGGCAGCTCGTCGAACAGGCGTAGTAGTTGCCTGCCGGATTCGGTGCGGGTCAGCGCCGGGTCCGAGCGCAGATTCCACAGTGCGCGAGCGGGATACGACAGGTCTTTCGCGGCAGCCCCGGGACCGGCCTGGGGACGCTCGTCGCGGATTCGCTCGGGGTGACACCGGCGCGGCGGTGGCGCGGGAGCCGCGAGTGCGCGCCGGGTGAGGTGGCGGCCGGGGCGCGCCGCCGACCGCTTCCGGACCGCGGCGATGGTCCGTTCCGGCAGGCCGATCACCTCGGCCAGCTTGCGGTCGGACCAGTCGGGGTAGAACGAGAGCGCCTGTTCGGCCGCGGCTTTGCGGTCGGCCGCGGACAGGGGCAGGCCGTGCCTGCTGTTCAGCCGGACCGCGAGCAGCAGGGCCTGCCCGTCGTCACCGTCGAAGTAGACCGCGTCGATCCACTGGGACCCGCTGCAGATTGCCGCGCGCACGCGATGGGCGCCGTCGATGACCGTCATGCGCGATCGGTGCACGACGATCGGCGGCAGGGCCGCGGCGACCTCCGACAGCGCCGTGACATGCCGGGAGTTCTCGCCGGATTGCCGGATCGTGGTGTCGATGTGCAAGCGGTCCAGCGGAATTCGCACGATATCCGTGGGATTTGGCTCCAGCAGTGGAAAATTCACGTCCAGGCGTGGCCGCGCGTAGTTCTCCCCCACTCGGACCGCCCGGGTGACGATCCACTGCCAGATGCGGCCGCGCGGGTGCACCCACCACGCGTATGTCGGTCCGAGCACTGCGTCGCCTCCCAACGCCGAGCAGCCCCGATTCCCGGAGCACTCCACGAGCGTTCCCGGGCAGGGCTTTCCTACGACGCGACAAGCGGCATCACAGGGATCACCGGCAAGATTCCCGCTCACGCGGGTGCGTGTACGCGGCAGTGTATCGAGGCTCACACAGTGTGATCAATTGAGCAAATCGTGTGCCTGCCTGCGTATTTACTGGCGAAACACGCTGACCTGGAGCAGCAGTCCGGGACCGATTCGGACGGTGTTAGATACACAACAAACATTGCCACTGGTCTGTTTGCTGGCGGTCGGGCGACCTAGTCCACGTCCGGCATATCCGGATCCCGGACGGTGACCAGCGCGGCCGTCGTGTGCTGGTCCAGCGCCATGAGCACGGCCCGGACCCGCACCGATTTCCAGCCCCCGTCGAGCGTCCGGAGCCGCAGCCGCCCGGCGGTGCGGGAGTGAGCGAGGTTGCGGCTCATGGTCTTCGCCGTCTCGATATCGTCCGGGTGGATGGCCGGCTCCGGTTCGCCCGCCAGCGACTGCCAGGCGATGCCCGGCATGGGCGGACCCATCCAGCGCAGCAGCCGCAGGGTGCGCAGGTCGACAATGGCCCGGAAATCACCCTCCGCGGCGGCCGCGTCGAGCACCCGGTGTTCGAGGATCACCGGCGGCGGTGCCGCGCTGACGTCGGTGGCATCACCGATGTCATGGGTGACCCCGCGCATGAACACCTCGGAATTCCCATCGACATCGGTCTCCTCGATGATGCGGCACGAGAAGTGTGCCGCCCGCAAGGCGCCGTCGTCGCGGCGGACCGTCCACACCGCCTGATGCTCGGTGCCCGGCGCCGACCGGACCACCTTGGCCAGGGCGTCGGACTCGTCGCTATTGGTGATGACGCGGGCGAACACGCCGGCGATGGCGTGCTCGCGCGCCCGATTCTCGGGTGCGACACCGTAGAGGTCCAGCAGATCGTCCGAGCGCGTGGACTTCGAGGTGGACAGGTTGAAGTACCACGCCCCCACCGGATCTCGCGGCGGCACCGTCTCCTCCACCGGCCCCGACCACACCAGCACAGCGTGCATGCGCTCCGGGGTGATCAGCAGCGGCGCGGTGAGAGTCCGACGGCGGCCGCCGTCGCTCATGACCTCCACCGGCGCGAGCGCCTCCGCGGTCGCCGCCACCGCCCCGCGGATGGTCGCCAGCGTCTCACGCTGCCGGAAGATCTGCGTCAGCGGCACGAACTTCCTTGGCGCACCGCCCAGTCCGATGACGGTCGGCTCCCCGCCGCCGAACGTCTCTATCAACAGCCATCGTGTACCGGCCATCGTGTCTTCCCCTTTTATCCCCTGATCACGAGCCGAATCAGCTTCTCGTACTGCCCGCCTGCCACCCTGGCGGCGACTTCGGCAAGGATCGCGTCGGGTCCTATCAGTACACGACTCTTCCCCCGCGCGACACCACGCAGAATCACCTGCGCCGCAACGCCGGGATCGGTGCGGGCCACATACCGGTCGAACCGCTGCGCCGCCCGCTCCGCGTCCACCCCCGCCGCCGCCAACGCCGACCAGGCGATCCCGGTCTTCACCCCACCCGGAAACACGCAGCTGACAGCAACATTCGGCTGTCCACGCAACTCCGACCGGAGCGACTCGGTGAAGCCGCGAATCGCGAACTTGGCCGCCGTGTAGGGCGCGGACCCGCCGAGCCCGATCAACCCGTACGCCGAGGAGAGATTCGCGATCCGCCCCGCGGGCGACTTCACCACATACGGCAGGAAGGCTTTCGTACTCACCACGGTCGCACCGAAATTCGCCCGCATCACCGCCTCGAAGTCGCCCGGCTCGGACTCGGCCACCCCGCCATAGAAAAGCTTCCCCGCATTGTTGATCAACACATCCACTCCCCCGAGCCGCCCGACCACCTCGGCCGCAACCTCCCCCATCCGCTCCGGATCCGCGACATCGGCCACCATCCCCACCACTTCCCCATCCCCACCCCTGACCATCCCCGCCGTCTCCCCCAGCGCCCCTTCATTCGTGTCCAACAGCACCACCGACGCCCCCTCCCGCCCCAGCCGCACCGCCAGCTCCCGCCCGATCCCGGCCCCCGCCCCGGTAACCACAGCAACCCGACCCGCATAGAAACTACGATCCATACCCGTGAGTCTGCACAGACCACTGGCATCCCGCGAGACATGTTCCGCGCCAACCCATCCGATCTCCACGCCGGTCCATCGACATGTCGTAACGTCGGGACAAGATCGCAGCAGAGACGTCAACGCTGCCCTGCGGCAACCGCTCGAGTCGAAAGATGGTGCTGAACATGGCAATACCCGGCGACGTGCTCACTATCCCCGGAACCGATTTCACGTTGCGGTTCATTACCACCGGGGAGGAAACGGGCGGTCAGCTGCTCGTGACCGAGTGGTCCACGCCGATCTGGAGCGGTCCACCGGCACACTGGCACAAGTCGATGACCGAGTCCTTTCACGTGCTGGCCGGAGTCATGACCTTCACCCTCAACGGCGTCACCCGATCCCTGAGAGCCGGCGACAGCGTCACCATCAACCCTGGCGAGCACCACGACTTCAGCAACGACGGACCCGGCATCCTGCGCTGGCGCCAAGAGAACCGGCCCGCGCTCCAGCATGAGGAACTGTTCGAGCTGTTCCACGCCATCATGTTGCGCGAGGGCATATCCGGTGCGCCGCAGATGGGAGAAGCCGTTCGCTTGTTCCGGTATCTGGACGGAGGAATCAGTAGAAGCCAGAGCTGACTGCCTCAGCGCCCTCGTCCCCGACTGTCACGAGCTCTCCGGCAAATACCTCCGCGCCTTGCCGGACTCCGATGGCTCGCGCCACATGAAGTAGTTTCAGCCCGAATACGATTCATCAATCAGGGGAGGAACGATGACGCGACGCGCGATCGTCACCGGCGGCGGTACCGGAATCGGGAAGGCAGTGGCACGACGCCTGGCCAGCGACGGTGTGTCGGTGACCATCATCGGACGCCGGCCAACCGTGCTGGAAGCCACCGCCAAGGAGATCAACACCGGCATCGGGGCCGACCGCGTCACCACCGCGACCGCCGACCTCACCGCACCCGATCAGGTCCAGTCCCTTGCCGGACAGATCGCGGCAGACGGGTTTGTCGACATTCTGGTCAACAACGCGGGCGGTAACCCCGCGCACACACCCGGCGACCTGGACGGCCTCGCGGCCGCCTACACCAACGCTTTCCAGCTGAACGTGCTCACCGCGGTACTGCTGACCGAAGCGCTGATCCCACACATGACCCGCCCCGGCGGCCGAATCGTGTCGGTGAGCTCGATCGCCGCACTACGCGGAGCAGGCCCCTACGGGGCCGCGAAAGCCGCCCTCCACGGCTGGGCATTGGGCCTCGCACAACAGCTCGCCCCACAAGGCATCACTGTCAACACCGTCGCCCCCGGCTTCGTCCCCGCCACCGAATTCTGGACCGACCGGCTCACACCGGAACTCGAAGCCGACCGAATCTCCCAAATCCCCCTCGGCCGCGCCGGCACACCCGACGAAATCGCCGCAGGCATCGCCCACCTCACCTCCCCCGAGGCCGGCTGGACCACCGGCCAGATCCTCCAGATCAACGGCGGAGCACTCCTCGGCCGCGGCTGAAAGGCGCTGCCACACCCCCAGATCGTTCCATTTGCCGGTTCGAACGGAACGATTCACAAACGCGCGCAAGAACTCCCCAGCAGCAGCGCTGGGGAAGTTCGTCAATCGACGACGCGATTTGTCAGCCCCGCTTCAATGTCATCTCCGGGCCACCACCACCGAGTGGCCATGACAGTGGCCCAGGCTCGGCATCCAGCTGGACCGACAGCATGAGCAGGGCGGACTGCAAGGCGTCCATCGAGTCCACGCCGGACGCGACGTTCTCGCGCGGCGACTCGTCGATTCCGGTGGTTCGGATCGGGCACAACCAGACGTTGCGCACCCCGACGTCCGGGTGGCGGCGCGGCGCTCCGACTTCCACGAGCACCCGCCCGTTCGGGCCCTCCAGTTCGCGACTGGCGATCGGCTGCCCGAACGGCCCACAGTCCCGTCCGATGTCGAAACGCTTCGGTGTCGTCATGACAGCCAACCTATTCGTTGAAGTCATCCGGGCGTCCGGTAACGCGCGCATCGAACCCGAGTGGTTTGAGCAGTTCACATAGACACGGCGACGTGGTGTCGATATCGCCTTTCAGGCACTTCGCGTACCAGTCCATTACGACCTTCTTGCACTGGACCACCTTTGATGAATCGTCGATGAACCGAGCAAGGCATTCGTTTTGCAGCTCCTCCTGCCTGGAATCGCACCAGTCCTTGGACGGGGCCGCATACACGGTGGCCGGGGACAGCGCGAACCACACGGATGTCGCTGCGACGAAGATCAGCATAACGCGAATTATCTTGTGGAGCATAGATTTTCCCATTCGGATGGTTTCGGACCCGCATGAGGGGCGATCGACTCCGGCCAACAGACCATCGCGGGCCGGGCATGGCTGCGCCTCCTCTCGATATCGGTGTTCTCGAAGTCCGTCACGACTGCTGGACATGGACTCGACCGTCCGCGAAATCCCGAGCAACGAAGTAGGTCGGCGTCGTGGTCTGCCCACCGCCTTTGGCGGTCCACAGCACCCGGCCCTCACGGGTGAGCTGCCAACCCCCACACGGCCCGCTCTCGACGAGTCCACGCGCCCTCAGCCGGTGGACTGCCCGTCGGGTAGCAGCGGGGGTGAGTTTCACGTCGACCGCGAGTTCAGCGACGGTGAGCTGGTTGCTGGCGTCTGCGAGAACCCCGATCATGCGGTAGTCGGTCAGTCCCATCGGTGTCATGCGGGGCATCCGTGCACCCCACCGAAGTAGCGCGCGAATGTCTCACGGGGGCATGCGCTTTCGACATCGACCAGGCGCAAGAGCTGGTCGAGGGTGAGCACGTCGAGGTGCAGCGTGGACGGGACCAACACTGCGTCTACGTCGGCAGTGCGGACTTGATCGACAAATGGCACTGGTGTGCGGTCCGACGTCCAGGCCAGGACGTAGCCCAGACGTCGGGCCAGTCGACGTAGCTGTGCCTGGTCCCATTCCGGCGCGGTGCTCACATCGGGGTCGATCCATCCCAGCGCTGTAGGCCGGTATCGCATGATTCGCCCTCCTTGGTTGCCGGCAATCCGCCGCGAGGGAGTTGGTTCGCGGAACGATCGACCTCGTGGCGGGGTCAGAGCTAGCCTGGCAGTGCAACCAGGGGAAACTGTCCCGCAGCGGGACACATGCCGGAACGTCCCGTAAGCACTCGCGAGGAATGCGCATGAGCGAAGACCGGAGCTACGACGAGGGCAGATATGTGGGCCGACAGGTCCGTCTCATCCGAGCGCGCCGAGGTATCTCGCAACAGGTGCTGGCCGAACGGGTGGGAGTTTCTCGCGGTGCGATTGCGAAGTACGAAAACGGAGAGCGCCCTGTTGATTCCCGTCGTTCTCTACTTGAGGTTCCCCCCAAATGGTGGGCAGGGGGCTTATGCGCTGTCAGGCAGCCGCGTGGAGTGACTTCTCGAAATTGTCGGGGCTTTGCATCCCGAT